>JANORL010000662.1:0-12417 GCA_031415295.1 Polyangiaceae bacterium
TTCAACGTGTTTCGGAAAGGTCAACGGGGTGTCGATCGGGTCAGAAATGGCACACAGCACCCCACGCCTAATCGGTGTGTCGGTTCGTTGGTCAGCGCGGCGAGACGAGCAACGTTTCATGTTTCGGCAGGTGAGGAGCAAGTGGCTCCTTGACAACCACGACGTTTGCCGTGCATGATCACTACCATGAGCGAGGCATTGGCGGGTCTCGATCTTCAGCGCAAGATCGAAATGATCGAGGCGGGTCTTACTCGAAGGGTGATTCCCTACGCGGGGATTGAATACATTGTAGAAAAGAGTTGGGTGCAGTCGATTCATCGGGGAGTGCCCTCTGCGTTATCGAATCGGGTGTGGTTTTCTGATTTGGCGGATCAGGAAGCGAATGATCGTATTAAGCAGACGCTTGCGACGTACCAATCTCTACAAGTGCCTTTCATGTGGATGTTGAGTCCGAATTCGCGCCCGAGTGATCTCGCAGTGCGGCTCGTTGCTCACGGATTTCGGCTGACTGCGCGAGTGCGGGGCATGCTCGCCGATGTGGATTCATTGATGCGAATGGGCGGCGATGCGGCGGGTACGAATATTTGTGTTGAAATGGTGAACGAGTCGAATATGTACGAATGGATTGAGGTCGTCGCGCGGGGGTGGGAAATGGCGCAAGCGGCAGAGGATGCAATGCGATCGGCGATGAAGGTTCGATTCGCTGAAGACTGCGATAAGATGATTGAGTTTCTTGCTCGTTGTGAAGGCATTGCGTGTGGCGCCTCCACCCTCGAACGTTACGAAAATTTTGGGTTGTTCATGAATGGGTTTGTGAAGTCCGAGTATCGGGGTCGTGGCGTATTTCGCGCCATGGTCATCGCCCGTGCGGCATGGCTAAAAGAGCGCAATGTTCCTTTGGCTGCAATTCATGCACTCGAAGAGACTGCTGCACCACTGGCTCTTCGGATGGGATTCGAAGACGTTTGTAAAATATCTGCTTACTCGTCACCGTGACACAAGAATATAGGGAGATCATATGAATGTACGGGCTGCGCCAAAAAGTGCAAACTGGGATATCACGTATGCATGTCAACTTCGCTGCGGGTATTGTTATACCGAATCGGGTCGTCGAGCTGCCGGAACATTGCCTCACGAATCGATGCTTCGTATTGCAGACGTGCTGGGATCGATCGGGCTGAAATCGGTACACATAAGTGGAGGCGAACCGTTACTGGTTCAGGGTTGCCTGAAATCGTCGAACGAATTCGGGCAAACGGAACCGCGGTTGCGCTCTTCACCAATGGTCTGCTCGTCAATGATGAAAATGTTGATGAACTTTGCAGATTATTCGCGAAAATTCATGTGAGTGTCGATGGCGCCACGGCTGAGGTCCACGACAAGATCCGAGCGCGTGCGGGGTCTTTTTCAGGAGCCATGTCGGCTCTCGAAACGCTAAATCGCGCCGTAGGTGAAAGGCGTAGTGCTGGCACACCGTGTCCTCAATTCGGTATCGATACCGTAATTATTCGTAGCAACTTTCACCAAATCGAGGCGATATGCCGCGACCTTACTCGACGATTCTCGAATATGTCGTTCCTGAATCTTGGTCCCGCCGTTCCATCTGGGGTGGCAACGGGCAAACTTTATTCCGTGCAGGAACTCTTATCTCAAGAGCAACTCGCTCAAATTCGTGATCCAGCGTTTGTCGCGAAAACGCGCGCGCTCCTTCCCGCCCAAATCAACGAATACAGGCTTACGGATAACTTTGTGCTTGCAATGGATCCTGTGAGAATTGCACGAGGCGCGGCACGGGAGAATCTTATGCATCTGGAGGCCGATGGAAGTGTTCGCAGCATGGCGATCTACGAAGGTACGGTTGGTAACATTTTGTACGATTCTGTCGACGTGTTGTGGGAGCGCGTCTTGGCAGCGCGTCAGCATCCAGTGGTACTCGATGCGTTGTCATCGATTGACACCATGGAAGAATGGGCGGATGCTGCGCGACGGATCGACTTGCACTTTGCATCGGATGCGAATCGCAAGCGTATCCATTTACGAACGGCCACCTAAACCGGCGTGAAGGGCAATGAAGGAAAGCTCTGACGAGCAGTCCACGGAGACGCATCCTCTTGGGGGGGAAGCCTCTTCCACAACTCTCGGTACTTCGCCCACTCTGGTGCGTCCGGTTCGTCGCACGACCTTGACCCGCCAGACCTTGTCTAAAATGCTCATTCGTCTTACGGTTGTGACGGTAGCATTGACGATGGTGAGCTACGATCAGGCATTTGATTCTGCGTCGCGCTCGTTCTTGAGCGGACTCGAGAACTACATCGGCATTCGGCAACAGCGCGAACAGTGGACATTCAAATTGGCGACGGACAACTTACAGGCATTTGCCAAAGAGTTGCCGAAACGAATTCACGATTACGACGGGGTTGATCCGACACCTGAATTTGACGATCGGTACGAAATGTTTCCGGACGGAGCTGTACGAACACGTCCAGAAAAATTCAATCCCGAACGCCATGCAGGCACAGCGGTCATGAATGTGCGTCAATTGGATGACCCGGCCAAGCGACGTGTGCTCGCGGCACACGACACCATCGAGCAGATGGGTCGAGCAATGCATACGCGATTTCAGAATTTGTGGCTCCTCACCCCGGAAAACGTGGGAATGGGGTATTGGCCTGAAATGCCCCGGTGGCCGTTCGACACCAAAGCGGACATGGATTTCACTGCGGATACGCTCTATAAGCTCGGCGGACCGGCGCAAAATCCGGCCCGTAAGCCGGTGTGGACCGATGTTTATCAAGACCGCACCAAAAAAATCGCAATGGTGTCCATCACCAATCCCCTGTACGAAGGCGATCAGTTTCTGGGTATTGTTGGACAGGACATTACCTTAGACGAACTCTTTGAACGCACGGTAAATGTCAAGCTTGATGGAACCTACAACCTCATTCTTCATCGAAATGGGAATCTCATTGCTCATCCGATGCTGGCCAAGAGCATTTCCGCGACCGAAGGCGGTTTGCACGTTTCAAAGGCCGGCTTTCCCATACTCGTTTCCATTCATGACGCTGCAGTTGTGCTAGAGGGCCCGTCCGGTATCAAGGAAGATCAATCGAACGACGCATATTATGGAATTGCGCACATCGTCGGCCCCGATTGGTATTTCGTCACGGTCGTGCCCAAATCGGTATTGCGGACCGAAGCGTATCGATCAGCAAGGTTCGTTCTGCTCATTGGCGTCACGTCGCTCATGATTGAAATGGTTTTGCTCTATTTGGTATTGCGGTCGCAAATTCAAGCGCCCATTCGTTCGCTGCTCGGGGCAACTAAAAAAATTACTGCCGGCGACACGAATGTTTCGCTCGACACGGCGCGCCGCGACGAACTCGGTGAGCTGGCTAGTTCATTTAATGGAATGGCGACCGCAGTGCGCGATCGAGAGCGAGAACTCACATTTGCTAAAGAAACCGCCGAGGCAGCAACGACTGCGAAAAGTCAATTTTTGGCAAACATGAGTCACGAGTTGCGTACTCCAATGAATGCAGTGATTGGAATGACGCAGCTTTTGCTAGAAACCGAACTATCTCCGGATCAGAAAGAATTTACCGAAACCATTCAGTCGAGTGGTTCTTTGTTGCTGGCAGTCATCAACGATGTCTTGGATTTTTCCAAAATTAATGCCGGTCGCGTCGAACTCGAAAGCGCTTCTTTTCGCCTTTCGAACGTTGTGGCACAATCGTTCGAACTCGTCACCGAAGTTGCCGCACGCAAGAATCTGGAGCTGGCCTACGAATTCGAGGATGGAACGCCAGACGACGTTATCGGTGATCCACTTCGGCTGCAACAGATTCTCGTCAATTTGCTCAGTAATGCCGTGAAATTTACCAATTCTGGCGAAGTTGTTTTGACGGCCCGCATGGTGCAAAACGGCAATAACGACACTCCTGCGGAATTCGAACTTGCCGTCCGCGATACCGGTGTAGGCATTCCTCAAGCGAGACAAGCGCTATTATTCAAGGCATTCAGCCAAGCCGACACGTCGACGACTCGAAAATTCGGAGGCACAGGCTTGGGCCTGGCCATTGCCAAGCAGCTCGCCCAATTGATGCACGGTTCGATCCGCATCGAGAGTGAAGAAGGAAAAGGGTCGACATTCTACTTGACCTTCAAAGCCCGGATAGGAAACACGGTTTCGCCTGCGCCCCAACCGCCGTTGGGTATGGGGATACGACGTATCTTGCTCGTCGATGATAATGCGACTTCGCGCCGAATTCTAGAGAAACTTCTCCTCCAATTGGGCATTGAAACCGTATGCGCGTCTTCAGGGGCCGTCGCACTCGAAACGTTGTTGTCGCAATCAGATTTCGACATCGTGCTCATCGATCGAGTCATGCCGAAGTTGGATGGTATTGCGCTGGCCACGACCATCCGCCGAATTGACGGAATCTCCGAGGTGCCGCTTGGCTTGATCGCTGCCGGCGCAATGCCCCCTCGTGGTGAAATTCAAGGCTTGTTTTCGGTCCTCCTGCATAAACCGCTAAACGTTGCTCGGCTTCGTCAAGCGTTTACGCAAATTCGTTGGAGCGACCGTCCGCCCGCTCCGCCGAAGGAACCGACTCCGATTCTGCCGACTTCGCCGTCTAATTCAGCTCCCACCAAGAACTTGAAGATCTTGATTGCAGAAGACAATAAAATCAATCAGCGCGTGCTTCAATTGTCCCTGAGTAAGTTCGGCTACGATGCCGACATCGTCGCAAATGGCGTTCAAGCGGTGGATGCCGTCGTGAATGGGGTCTATGACGTCGTTTTTATGGATATCCAAATGCCTGAACTCGATGGACTCGAAGCGACCCGCCGAATTCACAAACAAGTTCACGCGGATCGACGTCCAAAAATCATTGCCATGACTGCAGGCACGTCGGACCTTGAACGTGCAGCGTGCGTGGCCGCAGGCATGGATGATTTCATTCCCAAGCCGTTCGACATGAATTCGCTCGTGCGGGTCCTCGGCGTCGCACCGACACGTTCCGCCAGTGCTACTTCTGCAGCGGTATCATAGGCGGCGAGTGGTCTTGGGTCACCGCCGCCTTGCGGATCAGGGCGCTGGCGGTGGCAAACATACGCTTGCCGTTGCTCCGCAGGCATCGCAATTTTTGTTATAACAAGGATTGTACGAGACTCCCTGGCACGTATTGCCTGCCGTCGTGCAATCCATATCGCCCGTGCAATCCGCGACTGCAAAACATCCCGCCATAGGTAATGGCCCCGTGCCACATCCTGGCGTGAGCCATCGACAGCCCGCATCTGTATTGCACGTTGATTCCGCGGTTAATGTGGCGCATTGTCCGCAGGTGGGAGCGGTGTATTCGACGGTTGTCGTCGTCCCATTGCACATGACCGAAACCGATTGCATCCCGCAACCAATGTCGACCATGTACGAACAGCCAAACCCCGATTGCCAATTCCAGTTGCACGCTCCGCCGAGCGCCGGCAAATCCACCGGGCATTCCGGATCGGGTGGAGGTGGATTGCACGCAACTGGTCCTGAAACTTGCCACTTGCCACCAACGCAAGAGGCCGTTTGCGGAATTCCACAATTGTCGAGTCCGTAATCGCAATCCATCGCCTCGAGGCAGGGGCCATCGGCAGCAGGCATTGTAGAAGGACAAGATGCTACGGGACCAGGTGGATTCGTCGCGATGGGCTCAAGTGGATTCGTTACTTCCGTGCCCACGCAACCAGGCGTCAGCATGGTGGCGGCGGCTACCTGAGCTATGGTCATGACAAACGGTTTTGCAAGCGTTTTTTTCCTACGAAGCGAAGGCATGGTTTTAACTCCTCGAATGGCGTAACATTTTGGTAGAAGTCAGTCAATTGTTTGTGACGTTGTGCGTTTTGGAAAAACGCAGTCGTATGAAATGCGCGCTAGATGATGATTTCTAGGTCAAACTCCCACGGCGCCGTCGAATTCTCCATAACCGCCAGGAATGAAGAAGTCTTTGCCAGGCTGAAGACCAAATGCGCGAATCACGGTGGCCGCAATGTCTTGCGACGTCGGCGGTCGAGTTACTTTCTCGCCACTTTCTTCAATCAAATTCGCCGGTGCACCCAAGGGAGATCCTTTAGCAGATTCGTCGTAACCGCCAAGCATTTGATTGCCTTTGATCCCTCCACCGACCAACAAACCGCATGTTGCGGGATGGTGATCCGTGCCGTCTTCGCCGCTATTCGCAAACGTACGGCCGAAATCGCTATAAATATAAACGAGCGTTTCGTCGAGCAGCGTACCCGCACCCGATTTCGCCGGCGTGACCGACATCTCGTTCAACATTTGCCCAATCGCCTCGAAGACAATACGCAGGTGGCTCGTCTGTGCGCGTGCGCCTCCCGAGAAATGTACATCGAATGAAGTATTCGCAATGCTCGTCGCGCGTAACGTCAAACTGGTCACGAGGTCGCTCTTGAGCAGCCGTAATGCAAAATCATAGGGGCCACCAGACAGAACCGATCCACATATGTCGGCTGACCCGATACACGCCGTTTTGAAGGGCCCTGTCGAATACAGCGGATCGTTGAGCAACACCTCGAAACCTTTGGTTGCTTCGAGTTGCGTCAAGACGTCGCGCGCAATCGTTTTGCTGATGCCGCCGTACGTCTCGTAAAGCTGCCGGTATAGATCATCCGTGCCCTTTGTCGATACGCCTTTGCGGGCGCGAATTGCGTCGAGCAATGCGGCATCAACGACCGTGAGCGGTAACGTTTGTCCGGGCGATGTTCCGTCGAATGCGGGCGTTTCCACCATCGAGCGGTCGCGTAGACCATCCCAGGCGTTGTTGCGACGATCCGAAATGGTCGATTCAACGAGCGTGAGACTCGAGAGTGAATACGGCGTTGCCAACGATGGCAGACCCAGCGACGACGGAAGAGTACCGCCCAACGTTGCATTAGGAACGGGTCTGTCCGGAAAAAACGTCGCCATGTAATTGGCAATCACCGCTTGGACCGAAGGCGAACGAAAAGACGAACCAGCAACGCCCGACATGCTCGCTACGATTCCACTGGCATGCGATGCGGTTCCCTGATCAGCCCCGACGAGCAGACATGTTTTTTCGTACAACTTGAATTTCGGGTCGATCCACGAATATCCCCATGGGCGATAGATTTGCGCGCCGCCCGAAAGCGTATTGCTTCCGGTCGTATCGGCGGGATTGGCAGCGTTCCAGGATACGGGGCCACGTAATTTTCGAGTGGCCGTTGGATTTTGCAAATCGGCAGACGTTCCATCGAAATTGCGAACCATTTCTTTGGAATACCCGAACGGGTGGATACCTCCTTCCGGCGCGCGAATGAATTTCGCAAGGCCGGCTTCGGTAAACGGTGAAAACAGATGCTCCCAATTGCATCCGCCATCGATCCAGATGCATAGCAACTTCGTCGGACCCGTTGGCGTAGGCCCCGCGAGCGCATTACGCCGGGTAAAACGTTCGAGCAACGCAACTTGAGCGGCACCCAAACCAGCAAGCAATAGTTTTCGTCGGCTCGTTTTCATGGTGCAGCCTCTCAGTAAAAGATCCAGTCAGGATGGCGAATGAAGTAGGAGCAAGTACCGACATATGCAGTTCGTGCGTCTTTGGCTTGCTCGAGCGGGACGAAGACGTTTTGAAACAGCGTGTCGACGTTTTGGTCGGTTGCTTGTACCGCGTGAAAATGCAGATACCAGCCACGTAATACCGCCTTGACGGCGGCCGAGTCCGCACTGCCCGTTTGAATGGAAGCGCCGACGGGCAAGAGCATTGTGTTGCCGGGTTTGTCCAAGGCCAGTGCACACCAACGTTGCGCAACTTGAGACAACGTTCCCAAGAAACTTGGTGAAACAGTACTGTCCGCCTCGAGTTGATGCGCTGCCGAACCGCCACCAAGAGATGCATATCGTTCGACAGGCAAATATTCGAACGGAGCTGGTGCAGAATCCGGTGACGAAATGGGGTATTTGTCGTCGAGTTGTCCCGTGCTCTTGTGTGGAATGTCGTAATTCGATGCCGGTACAAAAAAATCAGCGTCGGACAAACCAAGTTGTTGGTACAGAGCGCGCTGCACATCTTCAGCAGACAAACGGGTAATGCGTCGAGCTTCGATGGAGGGTAATGGATCCTTGTCGCGTGGAACGAGATTCTTGACCCACATGCGGATTTCGTCGACGGTTTTCTTGGTTTTTCCTGATGCGGCAAGGTCTCCATACGATGGACCGGCAATGGGCATTTGTTTAAATGCGCGGGTGCCTTGTCCGACGAGCAATCGAATGAGTTCGCTTTCGTCGGGTTTGCCGGGAACGACGTCGCTGATGTTGTAAACGAGGAGCGATTCGAATGCCTCGATGGATGCGAAATAACCACGTGCGCCTGCTATGTGGCAACTGGCGCATGTTGGGGCTAGAGCATCGAAAATAGCTTGATTTTGTGCTCGTTCTTCCGCAGTGGGACCGCCACACGTGGGGCCCGAACCGCTGTCGTTGCAGCCGGCGACAGCCAGCGCGACGAAAAATGCTGCCGCATGCCCGGCGAGAATCGTCGAAGTTCTCATTTTAGAGCCCCCTCCGAAACGTAGGAGACTGCGTCAGTGATTGGACGAGCGATCGAACGAGGCGTCCATTCATGACGAACTCGGCCGTTAATTCGTCGAGGTATCCGGTTTCAGTGGTTGGATCAATATCGCGGCCGATGATCCGTTCATGGACGCGGCGCACGACGCATTTGTCAAATGCTCCTGCAGCGACGATGAGCTTGGCGAAACCGAGAGGACCGACAGTGCCGTCGCTGGTTTGTCCGAGCAGCGTACTTTCGGGGGGCAAGAAGTCCAGAAACAATGCATAAGGATTGGCGGCGACTTCCGCGTCCGTGGCGGGCGTCATCAGTGAGTCTGGGCGATACCATTTGTTCCATTGAGCGAACGGTTCGCCGCCAAATGGCCAGTCGCCGGTCATCCATTTCGGATCCCACGTCCAAGGTCCAACGCCGGGCATGTAATAACCGGCGCCCCAACCTTCTAATGCCGAACCATTTTTTGCGTAACGCTTGAAATGAAGAGCCGCCGTGTCGATACGCGTATGGCAATGTTGACACGGTCCCTCGCGCCCCGGATCCGTTTCGTACGGATTAAACGCCACGTCTCCACCTGGAGGCAAAAGAAGTTCGCAAGCGAGCGTTTCGAGGGCCCGAGCTGCGCGTAAACGTTCCCGCGGGTATGCATCCAAAAATCCGAGTGACGTGAGTATACCGGCCGAAGGAAATCCTTTGGAAAGGCCGGCGTCCTTGCGCGGGTCGAACTTGTAATCTCGTTCTTTCAAGAAAAAAGTATTGCGTGCGGATACCGCATATTCGCGCCATGCTTTCGGGTCGCTTGATTCGTGGCGCGGATCAATGATTGCTCCAGCAAATGCCGATGGGTTCCACCAACTCGCGTCTGTGAGTACATCGAGGTCGCCTCCGGCGAGGGATTGATTGACGTAGGCAACTTGTACTTCCGTAGGTGCGACGGAATAATCGCTGAGAATGAGATCCGTTATGGGTCGGTCATTCCAAACGATATGGGCAAAAAGGCGAGCAGGTTCTTCCGAGAGCAGGCGACGTTGGCCATCGGGATTGCCTGGAATGAACGGGGCCCAGCCAGGATACGTACCGGGATCGAACCAGCAGCTTGCTGCATTGGTGAAACAGCCGCATGTGCCATCGGCGCGACCGCGACATTCGATGTCCTTGGGACTCCCATTGGAATTGATCTTGCCTTGGTTGGTCGTATTCGCGGCGCTTCCAACGAGGGAGACCATCGTTCCAGGAGCCCACCAAGGTTCGACATTGACGCTGGGTCCCGGCCCATTACATGCCGCATCTGCTGAAATGAAGTCGTCTCGGTAATAATAAAGGCTGCCGGCTTGGAGCGTGCCCGCTTTGCATGCTGTAAGGACGCGTTGCTGCTTCGGGCCGTATTCGGGGGCGTCTGCAGTGCGATCAATCAGCGGAATATTGAACCATTTTCGAGAAAACTCGAACATTACGTCATAAAAACGAGGATCTTCGAGGGCGTCGACGATGAATGCTTCGACGTATGCGAATTGATCGGCGGATGTGGCATTCGCCAGGAGCACAGACATTTCGTCGTCGGTTGGCGGCACGCCGCGCAGCGATAGGCTCGCTCGGCGCAGGAGTCGTAAAGGTGACAATTCATCTTTTGGTTCGACGCGCGGTATGGCCGAGCTGCCACCGTCGCCGTTGCCGCAAGGTTCACTCGAGCTGGATGTCGCGGGGGCATTTTGAGAACAGGCGACAAGGCATAATGTGGATAAGGCAAACGACCAGCGCATGGTGTCCGAGCTTATCCGGGAGGCGATGGAAATGAAAGCCCTCCTGGTTGCAGTGAAATGGACGGAGAAGCGGGTAGGTAAATGTCAGCCGGCGCCCGGAACGTTCGAGATGCCTCTTAAAGGAAGACACTTGCATCCTGTCGTTGATGTCTCGACGACCAGTGTGCGCAGATCGTTCAATCCCGTAGTTGTTTGTCGGAAGCTTTGTGAATGAACGAATATTGATCGTTTGAGTACGTACGAGTTACGACTCGATGAACGATCGTCACATGGCGATGACGGTGACGCGCACTTGTCGTTGCTTGCCATCACGTACGACCGTGAGCGTCACTTCGTGCTCCGGTCCAACGCGATCGAAGACGTCGAGCAGAGCTTCGTTCGATCGTACGGGTTTACCGTCGGCAGCGATGATGATGTCGCCAGGTGTGATGCGTCGACCACGCACGGCGCGAATGCCTTCTAGTCCCGCTTTTGCAGCGGGCGATCCTTCGACGACGTTGTAGACGACGATCCCTTCGATGCCGGCTTGGCGCGCGTACCGATCGAGCGACGGATGCACTTGGACACCGATGCCCGCGACAGATGCTCGACCGGTGGAGATGAGTTGTGGAATGAGTCGAGCGACGGTGTCGACAGGAATGGCAAAACCAATGCCAGCTGATGTTCCTGACGGACTGTAGATGGCGGTGTTTACACCTATGAGTCGGCCGCTCGAGTCGAGCAGTGGTCCACCTGAGTTGCCGGGATTGATCGCCGCGTCAGTTTGGATCACGTCACGGATCGTGCGTCCGTTGGGTGAAGAGAGTTCACGTCCGACGGCGCTGACGACGCCGACGGTTAGGGAGTGATCGAGGCCGAACGGATTACCGACGGCGAGGACACGCTGACCTACGAGTAGCTCGGCGGACTTGCCGACGGTCAGAGGCACGAGGCGTTCTTTGGTTGCAGAGATCTTTAGGACGGCGAGATCTTTTTCGGGTGCTTTGCCGACGACCGTTGCTTCCCATTCGGACTGATCGGCGAGGGCTACATGGAAGAGAGAACCTTGAGCGATCACATGGAAGTTCGTGACGATGTGGCCTTGATCGTCCCAGACAAACCCACTACCGGTGCCTTGCGGAATCTGCTGAACGTCGAACGAGAAGAAGTCGCGTTGCAGCGCGATGCTCGTGATGAAAACGACGGATGAGGAAGCACGACGAAAGACTTCGATGTCGCGAACTTCGGACGGCGTGAGTTCTTGCGGGATCGGCGGAAGAACGATCTGTTGTGGCGGTGGTTGCACGGGGATGTCTTGCGATGGCGTGACGACAAGCGGTCGAGAGCGGCCAAAGAAGAAGCCGACGCCGAACGTGCAGATGACGACGAGTAGGATCGCGATCGATTTGAGTTTCGAGTTCATGAGGATCGGCTCGCGTGCATAAGGGTGGATGACTGAGTGGGCGCGCGTGTTGCGCAGGATTTTGCAACGTTTGCGGACGAGCTGAGGAGAATTTGGGAGTACGGGGTGAGTTCAAGCGGGAGGTGTTGCGGTGCTTTTGTGTCTGCTGGATCAGATGGATCGCGCCTGAGACGGAAGTCGTTGGCGGTGCGTGTCGAGTTGAACGAGGTTGGATCCAGGGCGTGCGTTTTTGAGAACGGGCGAAAAATGCCTGAAAGCGATGGATCCTGAAAAAAAGATCCAAATTGGTTGACAGTGACGGTGAGTGGGGGCTAGGGTTCGCATCCCGTCGCCACTGACGGTCGCAACGAGCTGAGCGGATGACCTCCGGGCGGCTCGGAAAAAAAAGAGCGACCGAAAAAAAAGTGGTTGACAAAGGGAACCAGGGGATCTAGAAAGGCGGCCCCTGACGGAAAACGGCGGCGACGAAAGTCGGCGACGGATTCCGGAAGCCGGAAACGACGAAGAGCCCGTTGAGCTGGAGCAATCCAGACAGCAAAATCTTCGGCTCGGTCCTTGAAAACTGGATTGTACGCAAAACGCAGAAACGTGCGGGTGATGTGGCCCCTGCGTATCCGTGTGCAAACACGAGATACGCATATCGCATCATGCCAATGAGCATGAG
>JANORL010000663.1:0-20568 GCA_031415295.1 Polyangiaceae bacterium
GGGTTGGGGGGTGAGGTGCGCGAAGTGCGGACAAATCCTGAAAAACACCCTCTGACGACTGGCGTCTACACGAGTATCGCGCGGAATATCAAGAAAAACACGCCGGAGAGTAGCATCGACACGGGTAGGGTGAGTAGCCAAGCAAGGCCGATGTTACGCACGGTCGATTGTTGTAATCCTGAACGTTGCGCGACCATCGTTCCTGCAATGCCCGACGACAAGACGTGCGTAGTGCTCACGGGCAAACCAAGGTAGGCGGATACGCCAATCGTGCTGGCAGCGACGATTTCAGCAGCGGCACCTTGTGCACAGGTGAGATGGCTTTTGCCGATTTTTTCGCCGACCGTCACGACGATACGCTTCCAACCGACCATCGTTCCAATACCCAGCGACATGGCAATGGCCACAAGAACCCATGTCGGCGCGTAATCGGCGATTCCACGCAATGCTTTTCGTTCCGACGTGAGTTTTTTTGCTTCTTGTTCATTGAGGCCGAGGTGCCCCTCTTTGAGCATATTGCCAATGGTCTTGTCGGCAAGAATCAAGTCTTGGCGCAATTTGAAGCGATCGTCGCGCGGGATGTCGGTAGCGTTTTTGCGATTTTCGAGAAACGTGTGGATTTCGGCCAATTGAGTGAGAGTTTTTTGCGCATTGGCCTCGGAAGCTTGATCGTGATGATCGCGAACGATAGCCGCGACGTTGTCGGCGGCTTTCAGCGTGCGTTCCATTCGATCGGGCCCGGCGGTCATATCGAGAGCAAAACCGGCGGGCACAAGGCCAATGAGAATGAGCATGACGAGGCCGACGCCTTTTTGTCCGTCATTGGATCCGTGTGCGAAACTGACGCCACAACACGTTGCGATCAAAAGACTACGCGTACCTGGAGGAGGTGGACGATCCTTGTGCGGCGGAGTCAACAGGTCGATGTTTGTCGTGTACCGCTTGATGAGCAGCAAGATGAGCGCGGCCATCGTGAAGCCGAACAGTGGCGAGACGAGCAGTGACAAACCAATGTCCGCAGCTTTGCCCCAACTCACGCCATCACCAAACTTGTGTCCAGGAGTGAGCGAGTTGGCGACACCGACTCCGATGATCGCACCGATGAGTGTGTGCGAACTCGATGCGGGAAGACCGAGGTACCACGTACCCAAATTCCAAGAGATTGCTGAACAAAGAAGGGCAAGCACCATCGCGAGGCCCGCGCCGATTCCTTTGGACACCAACAATTCGACGGGGAGCAGTTGCATGATGCCGACGGCAACGGCGATGCCGCCCATGAACACGCCTGCAAAGTTGCAAAAACCGCTGAGCACGACCGCGATGTGGGGCTTCAGCGTGTTGGTGTAGATGACTGTGGCCACGGCGTTGGCCGTGTCGTGGAAGCCATTGACGAACTCGAAACCGAGCGCAATGAGCAGAGAAAGAATGAGCAGCGCTTGTACCGCGAAACCGAGCGTCGGATCGAAGAGCGCTTCCATAGAGAAAGCCTTTCGGTGCCTTTAAGGGCGACCATGGGCCGCGTGCTCATGAGTGCACGGGCGCGGAGCGTTGATGGACAACTCCCCTAAATCAACGCGTGAACACTAGATTGCGGATCGTCACAGATTGGTGACAGAGCGGTGTCTTGCGAGTGGCTTGCGTCGACGGCAAGCGGTTTTTCCCGTGAGCTACATTCCGATGGCGTCTTTGGCGAGGGAGCTGGCGAGAACGAGGTCTTCGTTGACGGAGGCGATGAGAAGTTGGAGTGCAGCGGCAAGTTCTTGGGGATTGCCGTGTCCAACGAGGTCGGTGAGGTGGGCACAAAGTGCAGGCAAGACTTCGTCTTCCCGGAGATTGAGCCAGCGACTCATGCCGAGCAGGATGTTCGGTTCGTTGGCAAACGCGATCACTGTGGCTTCTTGAAGGATCTCGAACGTGATGTTTTGCGGGATGTCTCGTTGAATGAGCGAGGTATGTCCGAAGAACACGGCCACGACCTGACATTCGCGTCGCAAGCGCAGGAAGGTTGCCTGGCCAAACGAATTTTGCCAACGCGTGAGTTCCGCGGTGCGACTGGCTTCGTAGCCTCCGAGCGGAGCGTCTGAGACGGGCACGACGGCGGCGAGCATTTCTGCCGAGCTTTCTTCGAGTGCCAGACCGCGCAAGACGAGCAGATCGTACGTACGCAAAAAGCCGACGAGAACGCGCGTTGCACAATCGCTGATGAACGGCGCGAACAGACGACCGATCGCTTGTGGCGACGACCCTGGAGGCAACATCATCGCAGGAGAGATCGCGCGGATGCGGCTTATCGTGGGGCGTTTCGACGAGATTGCCGCGCGTGAAAGGGGACTCGGTTGCGTGCTGGGAATGCCCGAGTTTGGCGTACTGCTGATGGATCGAAACGTGGATGTGGATCCAGGAGGTCGGTTTGTCGGAGCAGGAGGAGGAGGTGGCGGTACTTGTGTTTGTGCGTAAGGCGATGAGGATGCCGCGGTCGCCGATGGCATCGTGACTGCGCGAAACGTCGATGTGGAACGGCGCATGTTCGACGATGCGATGGGGTCGCCTACGACGTGAAGTCCTGCGAGGTCGATCGAGCGAAGCGGCGGAATGTCGATGGGAAGTCGCCGACGTAGTGCCGAGACAAACTCGGATTCGGCGGCGAGGATATGTTCGTGATCGGTGGTTTCGCTGATGAGATCTTCGGCGATCGACGCACAACGATCGGCCGCTTGATCGGCGTCGCTTTGTGTCTGCGGATCCGAGAAGTGCAGGGTTAGTTTCCCGCGCAAACGCCGCTCGTTTCGCATCTTCGCGGTAATGATGCGCGAAGCGATTTCTACGTCGGCCGCGCTCCAGAAAGCCATTCGAATCTCCGTCCCACCATTGCTTCGGACATCACACGTGGTGGTGTCGAGCGTGTCAAATCATGTTCAAGCATCGCGCAGTGCGAGCAGTGGGGTCAACTTTTCGGGGCGACCGACACATAACGATTTCCCCGCTCGTAATATCGCCACGGCAATAAAGCATGTTCGCCGGCGTAATCGACGTTGATGCGTGCGGATGAGCCAACCGTTTGGGACGCACCGGCAGCAAGGAAGAGGCGCGGACCGCAGAGGTCTTCACCGTAGTGCGAGGCATCGAGGCCCATCGCGCTGGTGAGTTTGCCTGGGCCGTTCGTCAAGATTGGGCGGTGTTGTTCCATGTTGCGCCGTTTGCCCATGAGATCGAGACCGTGGATGGGTTCGATGGCACGCACGAGGATGGCATGGGGCAGTTCTTGCGCGCCAACGACGACGTTGAACGCCCAATTCACGCCGTACAGGAGAAACATGTAGGTACGTCCGGGCGGACCATACATGGCTTCGGTGCGTCGAGTGCGTCGGCCTCCAGCGCTGTGCGCAGCGAGATCGTCGGGCCCGCGATACGCTTCACACTCGATGATTCGTCCAGCGGTCGTTCCTTCGGCCGAACGATGCACGAGGACCGTGCCAATCAGTTCCGGCGCGATGTCGAGAACTTCACGATCGTAGAACGAACGAGGCAAGGGCAACCCTTCGAATGGGGCGCTGGCTGGCGGAAAAAACGGGCGTTCGATGTGGTTACGGGTCATGGCACCAGCTGTTCGGTGAGTTCGCCCCGTACGGCTTGGCGGACTGTAGTTTGCCCACGGCAGGCGACGCAACTCGGACTCTTTTTCAGTTCGTACAATCATTCGATCTTGCCGACGTGGGTGCATCCCAGTTACGCGTGCTCGGTACGCGGCGTGCTACGCTCGCCGCCGCACGAGACGAGGAGAAATCGGCATGCTGGACGACGTCATGAAGGAGCTTCGCGAGGGCATCGAAAAATCCATCGAGGCGCTGCGCCGAGATCTCTCCCGTGTACGCACGGGACGAGCGCATCCAGGAATGCTGGATGCCATTCGCGTCGACTATTACGGCGTGCCGACGCCTATCAATCAGATGGCCAACGTGGGTATCCCCGAACCACGGCTCATCACGATCAAGCCCTGGGAAAAAGGGCAAGCCAAAGCGATCGACAAGGCCATTCGTGAAGGCGACTTGAACTTGAATCCTCAAGTGGATGGTGAACTGATTCGCATCCCCATCCCGGCGCTCACGGAAGAGCGACGCAAGGAGATGGTCAAGTTGACCAAGAAAAACGGGGAAGAAGCGAAGGTCGCGATTCGCAAACATCGCCGTGATGCCAACGAGATGGTCGACACTCTCGATGAAGGTGGCGACGTGAGCAAAGACGACGCGGATCGAACCAAGAAGAAGATCGAAGAGATCGTGGCGGACGGGATCGCGCACGTCGATAAGATCATCTTGGCGAAAGAGAAAGACGTCCTCGAGGTTTGACGAGGACTCTGACGTTCACGCGTCCCCGCGATGAATGACCTGTCAAGCACGCAAGAAATCCAGGGCACTTCGCTGAAGTGAGCAGTGGAATGCGAGACAGCTTGACAGCTCAAACGCTGCATGAAAGCGTGGCTTTCGCCTATTAACGACCCGGACCGAGGGCGCCGAGGTTTATGCGCGCAGTTGCATTTGGGATGACCGATGTCGGTCTCCAGCGCGATCACAACGAGGACAGCTACGCCGTACTCAGCGAGTACGGGCTGTATATCGTTGCGGATGGCATGGGAGGCCATCGCGCCGGAGATGTGGCAAGCCGCATCGCGACCGATTCGATCAGCGAATTTTTCCGATCGACGGCAAACGACGATGCGACGTGGCCGATCGCGTTCGATGCCAATTTGACGGAAGACGAAAACCGACTTCTGAGCGGCATCCTCATCGCCAACCGTCGAATCTTCGAACGGAGCATTCGTTCACGCGAATGCGCTGGCATGGGAACGACTGTGGTGGGCGCTGTTTTCTCCAAACGGCGCAGTCGTTTGTACGTCGGGCATGTCGGCGACAGCCGCGCGTATCGCGTGCGTGCTGGAACGATCCAACAGCTCACGCGCGATCATTCGCTCATCAACGACTACTTGATGGCGATGCCCGAAATGACCGAAGAGCAACGCGCAGAATTGCCCAAGAACGTCATCACGCGGGCGCTGGGCATGCACGACAACGTGAACGTCGACTTGATGAGCGACGAACCGCGGATCGGAGACGTCTACCTGCTCTGTTCCGATGGTTTGTCGGGGATGATCACCGACGAACAGATCCGCGACGCAATCACCTCGTCGCGAGACACGATCGAGATGTGTCGACGCTTGATAACGCAAGCGAACGAGCATGGCGGTGACGACAACATCACGGTGCTCGTTGTAAAGTTCGACGAAGATGTAGAAGCTTTCGACGAACCGACGCAACAAATGCCCGTCGCACACCTTCTGCTCGCTGCCACTCGAGCCGGCGGCGGAAGCGACGACGACAAACGTTCCTGAAACCCCGCGCTCGATGCGTCGTGGTCACGCTCGCGAGATGCGCTGCATGACCACGACCGCACTCACCTGCATCACTGGTTGCAGTTCTCGATGACCACATAACTTTCGTTGAGCGCGCACGGTTCCGTGCCTTGCACGATGCTTGGGCACTTGAACGACAGCCATGCGGAGCCGGGTTCTACTTTTTGGCCGATACCCGACGGTCCGGCCGCTTCGATGTAAAAATCGCAAGGTTCGTTGGAACTGAAAAGGTCTCCAGCCGTGTCGCTCGAGGCAAACACGACAGTGCCTTTGGCAGGTGCAGCTGCCGTCGCTTTCGAATCGATCTGATTGACGGAGATAGCGATCGTGTCGCCTCCATCGGCTTTCAGATCGGCGTTGATCGAGAAGGGTCCAAGGGTCTTGCCTGAGACGGTGCACGTGACGGCGGCACCGTTGACGCCATCGACGGCAACCGTCGTTCGTTCGGTCTTGTTGATCACGCCCAACCTGATCTGGTGACTCGCGTGCGTGCAAGCCGCCCCCGTATCCGTGAAGTTCACCAGGAAAGCTCCTGTAGGTGTGGGCGGGATGGGTTCGTCGCAGCCGAGTGCGAACGTGGCGAGTACAAATGTCGAACAAGAAAAGAATGCGAGGCGCATGGGTGGCTCCGTGACTGGCGAGGGTTTTACCGACGAGCGTTCGCGTAGCGAAAGCTGGGGTTTGGGGCGAAGCCCCATCGCAAAAGAGTCGAGGGTTGCGGGTCAGGCTGCAAGAGACTGCTCGATATCGTCCCAAAGATCTTCGACGCCTTCGAGGCCAACGGAAAGGCGCACGAGACCATCCGAGATCCCAAGAGTGCGTCGAGATTCTTCAGGCACTGATGCGTGCGTCATGATGGCCGGATGTTCGGCGAGCGATTCGACGCCGCCCAAGCTTTCGGCACACACGAAGATGCGCAGGCGTTCGAGCATGCGGCGGGATGTATCGAGGCCGCCTTTGACTTCGACCGAAATCATGCCGCCAAATGCGCTCATTTGACGTGCAGCGACGGCGTGATCTGGATGTGATGCAAGGCCGGGATAAAACACGCGCGTCACCTGAGGATGGCTCTCGAGTCGTGTGGCGATCGTGAGTGCGGCTGCGCTCTGGTGTCGGACGCGTATGGGCAAGGTTTTTAATCCGCGAAGGACGAGAAAAGAATCAAACGGGCTCGGGATGGCCCCCATCGCGTTTTGTAAAAAGCCGATGCGTTCGACGAGTTGCTCGCCGGAAGTGACGATGGCGCCTCCGACGACATCCGAATGGCCGTTGAGATACTTCGTCATCGAATGAACGACGACGTGTGCTCCAAGCTCGAGCGGGCGTTGGAGAACCGGAGTGGCGAACGTGTTGTCGACGACGAAAACAATGCCCGCATCGCGCGCGATTTGCGCCAGTGCAGCGATGTCGAATACCTTCAGCATGGGGTTTGTCGGTGTCTCGATCCACAAGAGCTTTGTCGAAGGACGAAGCGCTGCGCGTACGGATGCAGGGTTGCGCATGTCGACGAAACTCGAGGACAAACCCATCGGTCCCATGACTTTGTCCATCAGACGGAACGTGCCGCCGTAGACGTCGTCGCCGCAGAGGATGTGATCGCCGGGTCGTAACGTGTGCAGCAGCGTCGCTGTCGCGGCGAGACCGCTGCCGAAGCAAAATCCGCGGGTGCCGCCTTCGAGTGCCGCGATGCACGCTTCGAGCGTGTTGCGGGTGGGATTGCCGCTACGCGAATACTCGAAGCCTTTGTGCACTCCGGGGCTCGTTTGCGCAAAAGTGCTCGACAGGACGATGGGCGTCATCACCGCACCACTCGTCGGATCGGGTTCTTGGCCTGCGTGAATGGCAAGCGTGTCGATCGAAGCCTTGGGCGCCATGTGTTTACTGCTCGATAGAAACGCGTGAAGACCACGCGGTTGGGGTGAAGAAGGCGCGAGCCTAGCAGCCTGTCGACTTATCTGCTCGCACCCGAAATCATCGGTCGACATCACTGGAAATCTTGAAGGATTCCTCGTTCAGTCGCCCGAGCTTTCGGGCTCGCGACGATCATTCAGAAGGCTGCTAGCGCGCTTCGTGGGGACCGTCGAAGGCATGGAGGATCTGTCTTACGGACGCTGGTCTGCATGTTGGATCGGGATCGAGCGCGGCATGAAAACATGCGCGTGCTCGAGGTCCGAACATGGTCGCGCGGTCGACGAGATCTCGACGAACTCCATGCAGAGCAACTTCCGCGAGTCGAGCGGCATCGGTGGACGCATCACAGAGTTCTGCGCCCGTCGCAAACCAAAGCAACGTCGCGCAAAGCGCATACATGTCGGCGGTTTGTCCAGGCTTACCATCACCGCGGACGATCTCTGGTGCAGCGTAGGGAACCGTTCCGCGATCGTCGGTGTCGACGTCAGCATCCAACCCTCGAAAACGTGCTGCTCCAAGGTCGACGAAACGAATGTCGCCCAGCGGACCGAAGAGCACATGATCCGGACTCACGTCGCCATGCACGATGCCGAGTGGGCCGTGATCATCGGCGAGTTCATGCACTTCAGCGAGCGCTTCGAGTGCATCGATGACGACGTGCCTGACGAGTGCCGGCGGAATGGGTTTGCTCTTGGATGCCCATCCTTGTCGAAGGTCGCGTAACGATGTTCCGGCGACGTACGTTTCCAGGAAAAACGGTCCATGCGCATCGTTTCCAACGCGTATGAGTTGCGGTAACGCCGGATGCTCGACAATCGACAGCAGCTTCGCTTCCCGCACCATGGCGGCGCGACCTTCGCGCGTTTCTAGTGCGTGAGCAGCGAGGCGTTTGCAGACGATTTCTCGTTCGCGTAAACGCACGAGACTCACCTGAAAAACGCTTCCACCGCCAAGCAATCGAACGAACTGGGTTCCTTCAGGAGTCGCAAACCGCAACGAAATTTCCTCGCGTCTACTGAAACGTTACGTTGATCTGGCAGGGCAGGAGTCGACGATTACGGCAGCTACTGGGCGGCCGCAACGGCGCTCGTATCTGCCGTGCGGTGACGCGTCTCGTGTGCAAAGAGAAGCGTCGTGACTCCGCTGCTCGCGAACATCTTTGAACAACTACGAACGCGCCATCGCGACAGCAAACGCATCGATCTGGACGACATTGCCGAAGTCATTGGCACACGAGCTGTGAGTTACGACGAGGTCGAAATGCTCGTGAATCGCCTTGAATCAGAAGGTTTTTCCGTAGGTGAAGGCATTGGCTCGAGCGATATCGAAGTCATGCAGCAAGTGATCGCGCAGGCTCGCGCGCTGCGTGTTTCTCTTGGTCGAAATCCCACAGTGGACGAGATCGCCACCGCATCGGTCAAGCCTGTCTACTTGGTTCGTCGAGCTCTCGAACGGGCACGAGGAAAACTCACGAAGCCCGAATGAGACGCGTGCATACACTCAAAAAAAGAAAATGGTTCGAGTTGGGATTGTCTGGGCACCCTCGACGGTTATGCCAACACGGATGAGACCCATGCCGATGATCGCTGCGTCGACTGTTGCAGTGTGTCGAGGTGATTCAGGGCCATGATTTGCGTCATGCTGACCATGAATCGCGACCACAACATCTGTCACGCGGTTGGGTTCGACGATGTTAGGATATGCTTACGTAGTAAGCGCGCCCGGGGGCGTTTTGCCCTCGCGGCAGAGTCACAGGGAAGGCGGCCTTCGATGAACATTGCAGTGACGTTCCGCCACATGGCCGGTACGGAAGCCGTAAAGCAGTACGCGCATGACAAGATTGCGAAGCTGCAGAAGTTTCTACGTCAAGCGATGACGGCACAGGTCACGCTGTCCGTTGAAGGAACGGACCACATCGCGGACGTGAACGTTTCTTCGGGCAGTCAGCACTTCCACGCGAAGGAGCGAAGCCAGGATATGTACGCGTCGATTGACAACGTCGTGGACAAACTTGATCGTCAGATTCAAGCGAACAAGGGGGCGAGCATCGCGAAGAAGCGTGGCGGTACGAGCGCCGCAGAATTTGCGGCCGAAGTCGAGCGCGAAGGTCGCGGTCGAGACTGATCGTTTCACAGTCTGCGAACGCCAAGAACGGCTGCCCAGCCGTCATCTATTCGGCCAACACTGACCAAACGAATCGTTCCGTTCCTCAGCGGTTTCACCTTCACCGTTCCGATCTCGCCAAGCGTCGCTTTCCGTAGTACGGCTCGCCCGCTCTTGTGCTCATCGCGTGTACATTCGTCGCTCTGCGGTGAAACGTGCTGAGTGCAAAGCGAAAGGCACTGAAACCACCCAACCCCCAAAACGCACCGTGGTGTTCGAGACATGCACAGTCGTGACGTGCCCGAACCCATCGGATGCAGCGCCCAACCATGGGAGTTTTAGAAATTCTTTGCGCTGAGCGCGTGTCGGTTGCGAATGCATCCGAGGGCGTCGTACGCAACAAAGCCGACGCGCTTCGTAGACTCGCCACGCTTCTCGCTGCCGGTACGGATGTGCCCGCGATCGAAATCGAACGCGTGCTCATCGCGCGTGAGAAAACACAATCCACCGGCGTAGGCGGAGGCGTTGCGATTCCGCACGGTGGTATCGCCACACTCGAAGTGCACATCGGGGCGGTTCTGCTTTGCCCCGATCCTATCGACTTCGACGCCATCGATTCGGCTCCCGTCGGCATTCTCTTTGCAGTCATCGGGCCCAAACATGAACCGGGCGCGCATCTGAAAATCCTTGCACGCGTATCGCGACTTCTTCGTTCAGACGAATTCCGTAAACGACTTCTTGCTGCACCAACTGGCGCAGTTGCTTTCGACCGCATCAGCGCCGAGGAGTCCAGGAGTGGCGTATGACCGAGTCCCCTCCGTCGAGTGATCCCCCTGCTCGCGTGCGTCCTTCCATCTCTGTGCGCGCCCTCTTGGCGGATCACGAACTCGGTTTGAAGCTGCGTGTCTTGGCCGGTGAAGAGGGCCTCGATCAGCTCATTCGACATTCACGGATTCAAAAATCGGGCTTGGCTCTCGTCGGTCACTTTCACGGCATCGTCCCATCGCGGATTCAGATCTTTGGACAAACGGAGCTGTCGTTTCTACAAGGTTTGTCGGCTGAAACGCGAGGTGAAGCCTTGCGTGACTTCTTTGCCCTCGGGATCTGCTGCGTCATTGTTACGAGCGGTTCACGACCAGAAAACGAAACCGAAGGCGTCTCGTTCGAGCCTGTTCCAGAACTCGTCATTGCGGCGAAAGCGTCGAACACGCCGCTGCTGCACTCTCAAGAACGTTCCAGTAGGACAATCGCCTCGTTGCACGCGTTGCTCGACGATCGGCTCGCGCCACGCATGCGCATGCATGGCGTCCTCGTCGACGTGTTTGGTGTTGGTGTTCTGCTCAGTGGAGCGAGCGCTATCGGCAAGAGTGAATGTGCACTCGACCTCGTGATGCGGGGACATCGTCTCGTCGCCGACGACATCGTCGAATGTGACTACCGGCCACCAGGCATGGTGTTCGGTGCATCCGCGGAACTGCTTCGCCATCACCTCGAGGTCCGAGGCTTGGGTATCCTCAACGTCAAGGATCTCTTTGGCGTGACATCGACGCGAGAACGCAAGCGCATCGATGTCTTGATCAAACTCGTCGAGTGGTCGAAAGACACCGAATATGATCGGCTCGGACTCGAAGACCGGCATCGCGTGATTCTTGGCGTCAACGTGCGTGAACTCGTCATTCCCGTTCGTCCCGGTCGCGACATGTCGACGATCATCGAAGTTGCTGCACGTAACGAACTTCTGAAGCGTGCCGGTCATCACGCGGCTCGCGACTTCTTCGGCAACCTCGAAGGTGCGCTGCTTGGTGGGCGATCAGAAGGCGAACGTCCCAGCGGCGTTTCGTTTACCAATGAAGGAGTTTCTCCTTCCGAACCGCTCAACGACAAAGGTCCACGGGGTTCGTCATGAACGAACGCAGTCAGGTCGTGGTCGTGACGGGACTTTCGGGGGCGGGAAAATCGACTGCCCTGCATGCGCTCGAAGACCTCGGGTACTTCTGCGTGGACAACCTGCCAACGTCCGTCGTTACTTCGACAATCGACGCTTGCGAGTCTGGAGATGTGCGCCGAATCGGTCTCGGGATCGACATGCGCGCACTCGCTTTTCTCGACGGTGCAGGCCCTGCTCTTGAACGCATTTCCAAAGGTCGCGACGTCGTCATCCTCTTCCTCGATGCCTCCGACGAAGCTCTGTTGCGACGCTTCAACGAAACGCGCCGCCCACATCCATTGTCCGCTGTCACGTCACGAACCGACGGAAGCAGCGGTGGCCTCGCGGTACTCGATGGAGTGCATCTCGAACGTGAGCGACTCGCACCTTTGCGCGCCATCGCGACGGTCGTCATCGACACGACTCGACTCAGTGTCCACGAGTTGCGAAAGCAGGTCATTACGCATCTCGGTCCGGGCCGTGCCGAAGCGCCGCGTTTGGTCACGCGACTCATGTCGTTCGGTTTCAAGTACGGCATTCCCGTCGACGCGGATCTCGTTTTCGACGTGCGGTTCCTGGACAACCCCCATTTTGTATCGACTTTGCGTCATTTGCCGGGGACGGATCCCACGGTTCAAGAGTTTGTCTTCCGCAGTGGAGAAGCGTCGGAGTTGGTCGACAAATATACGGAATTGCTAAAATTTTCACTTCCGCGTTACGAGCGTGAAGGGAAGAGCTACCTGACGATCGGCATTGGATGCACCGGGGGACGTCATCGGTCGGTAGCGGTCGTTCAGGTTTTGGCTGACAATCTACGCACGCAGGTGGAGCTACCCATCTCGATCGTTCATCGCGACATTGCCAGAGCGGATCATGCGACTGTGCAAGAGGCGGGGCCAACGAGTGGTACTCGTTCGGGTCTCGACGGGGGCAAACCGTGAGTGGAGACATTGCCAGCAGCCGATTTACCATCATCAACGCGCGCGGTTTGCATGCTCGTGCAGCGACGAAACTCGTGCAGCTCGCTGGCAAGTATTCATGTGAAATCACGGTTGCTGGGCCTGATGGGGAAGCAGCGAACGCCAAGAGCGTCATGGGTGTCTTGCTCTTGTGCGGCGGTGTTGGAACCGTGATCGAAGTTCGGGCACGTGGACCTAACGCAGAACAAGCGGTAGCGGCCATCGGAGAACTCATCGCGAATCGATTTGGAGAGTCCGAATGAGCGACGATCCTCATCATCGTCCGGCCACGATCATACGGGGAATTGCCGGGTCACCGGGGGTGGCCATTGGCAAAGCCGTCGTACTTGGACACAGTCGCGCACCGTGTCCGCGACATCCCGTCACTGCATCGGAATTCGATGCTGAAATTCGCCGCTTCGATAAAGCCGTCGCCCACGCGCAGAACGACCTGCAAGAAATGTTGCAGCGCCTTACGGCGAAGACGGCCGAATCCTCGATCCTTGAAGCGTACATGCTGATGACGGGTGATCCCGTGCTCGCGGAGGCAGTACATCACCAAGTTCGTCACGAAAAACGATGCGCTGAATGGGCCGTGGCCGAGGCTGCAGACCTCATCGCCAAGCGACTCGCTGCCGTCGATGATCACTACCTGCGCGAACGTAGCCACGACGTCCTCTTTATTGCCGATCGCATCTTGCGCGCGTTTGGTTCTGGTTCCTCGGATCAACACAACCTGCGCCTCGACGAACCGTCGATCGTCATCGCTCATGACTTGAGTCCTGCGGACACTGCCGCGATGATCAGCCAACCCGTCGTCGGCATCGTCACGGAGATCGGCACGCGCACGAGTCACACGGCCATCATGGCGCGCGCTCTCGAGATTCCCGCCGTCGTTGGGGTGACCGAAGCTCTCGCGTCCATCTCGTCCGGCGATATCGTCATCGTCGACGGTTTGCGCGGGACCGTCCTCGTTCGTCCTGCCGCACGCGAGCTCGACGATGCCCGGGCGCGTGGTGAACGTCATTCCGCTCTGTCGCGTGAACTGTCGACGTCTCGTGATCGAGATGCCGTCACGCAAGATGGCGTGCGCGTCATGTTGCGCGCGAACGTCGAACTGCCATCGGAAGCGGTGATTGCACGCGATCACGGTGCCGATGGAATCGGGCTTTATCGCACTGAATTTCTGTACATCGATCGGTCGTCGCCACCCTCTGAAGACCAGCAATTCGAAATCTTCAGGGCCGTGGTGGAAACGATGCACCCTCTGCCCGTCACACTGCGCACCTTCGACATCGGCGGCGACAAATTCATTTCACATCTGAAGCTTCCACCCGAAATGAATCCCATGCTCGGCTTGCGCGCCGTGCGTCTCGCATTGTCAGAACCCGCCATGTTCCTCGAGCATCTACGCGCCATGGTGCGCGCAAGCGCGTACGGCAATGTGAAGATCATGGTTCCGATGATCGCGACACTCACCGAACTTCGTCAGGTGCGTAAGTACCTCGAGCAAGCCATCGCTGAAGTCAAAGCGCGTGGCTTACCTTGTCCCGACGAAATACCCCTCGGCATCATGGTCGAAGTTCCGGCCGCAGCCGTGCTCGTGGATCTGTTTGCCCAGGAAGCAGCCTTCATGAGCCTCGGTACGAACGACCTCGTGCAATATGCTCTGGCCGTCGATCGTTCGAGTCGCTCGCTCGCGTATCTCGCGTCGTCGTTCGATCCGGCCATTCTGCGACTCATTCGTTCGGTCGTTCGTGCGGGCGAAGGTTGGGATTGTCCCGTTTCGATATGCGGAGCCATGGCGAGCGATCCGTTGGCTGCCGTATTGCTTTTGGGACTCGGCATGCGCGACTTCTCGATGGAGGCGGCGGCTATCCCAGAAATCAAAGAAGCATTTCGCCGTATCTCGCTCCGTGAAGCCGAAGCGGTCGCGCAAGAAGCCATGCGTTACGGGACCGCCGCAGAAATCGAAACCTGCATCGCGGAATCTTTCGCCCCGCGACTTTATGACCTTCTCACCGGCGAGCGTTGAAGGCATCGTGCGGCGCCAAATCGAGGAATCATGAGCAGACCAGTTACATCGACCATCATCCGTACCGCTCGTGTTGCTACGCATGTCCTGACGAGTGGACCGCAGGGCGCGCCAACCACCGTTGTGTTCATTCACGGCAACTGTTCATCGGCGCGCTTCTTCGAGCACACGATGGCCCTCTTGCCGGTAGGCATTCGCGCGATTGCTCCGGACCTTCGTGGTTATGGCCAGACTGAGCGCGCACCGATCGACGCCACGCGTGGCCTGCGTGATTTCTCCGACGACGTTGCCGCATTACTTCGCTCCCCGGAACTCGGCCTGACAGGCCCCGTTCATGTCGTGGGTTGGTCCATCGGCGGAGGTGTTGCGATGCAACTCGCGATGGATCACGGCGATCTCGTGGGCAATATCGTTCTCGAAGCGTCGATGTCGCCCTTTGGTTTCGGTGGCTCGCGCGCCGATGGTTCTGCGTGTTTTGCAGACTTCGCCGGATCCGGCGGCGGCACGGCCAATCCCGATTTTGTCAAGCGGCTGAAAGAACGCGATACGAGCAGCGATGCGGACACATCACCGCGCAAAGTGATGAATTCGTATTATTTCAAGCCGCCATTTCGAGTGAATGAGAAGCGTGAAGACCTGTACGTCGCCGAGATGCTCGCGATGGCCGTGGACGACGACCATTACCCCGGCGACTTGACGACGTCGGCGAATTGGCCTGGCTTGGCACCAGGCGCGCGCGGCGTGAACAATGCAATCTCTGCCGCACACTGCAATCTTGCGGGTTTTGCGAATATTGATGCGAAACACGAAGTGCTCTGGGTTCGTGGAGATGCCGATCAGATCGTCAGCGACACGTCGCTCTTCGACTTTGCATTTCTTGGCAAGCTCGGGGCGATTCCCGGATGGCCAGGCGACGAGGTCATGCCAGCACAACCGATGGTTTCGCAGTTGCGTATGGTTCTCGATGCATTCAAGGCGCGAGGCGGACGGTATCGTGAAGTCGTGTTGAAAGACGTCGGCCACTCGCCGCATATCGAAGCGGTCGATGCATTCGTGGACGAACTGGTACAGTTTGTCGGCGGACGTTGACGTACCAGGGGACGAGCTCTTCGGGTTCGTTCCGGTACAATCGAGCCATGTACCGGTTCGTCATTCGTGAATATCCCGGGCCGGACGCCATCGCGCGTTGAATTTCCAACATCTTAGAAATCCGCCACTTTTTAGCGTGAATTACCGCGCGAGACGTTTTGCGCAGCGGTGACGCTCGTGGGCTTGGAGACGTCGAGCTGGTTCTGCGGGACGGACGCTTTTTTTTGCGAATGAGGTCCCCCGTTCCCGGGAAAACGTGGTAAGTTTGTCACGATGAACAAACCACGAACAACCAAAGCATTGAAGTCGACCGCGGTAGCCACGCGTGGCAAGCGACGTGTCATTGATCTGGGTGTGGAGCCGACGGAGAGTCGGCAAGAGGAAGTGGCGCGTAAGGTTGGTGCGCGCATGCGGGATTTGCGGCTCGAGCGGCAGATGTCGTTGGTACACATGCAGAAGTGCGGGGGTCTTACGCCGAGTCAGATGTCGAGTGTCGAGCGTGGGCGGGTTCAAGTGACGCTGGGGACGGTGGTATCGGTCGCGAAGGCGCTCGAAATGCCGACGTTCATGGTGCTTTTGTTGCCGGACGAAGATTCGTTGTCGGCGGTGCTCGAAGAGATTCGGCAGGCGTATGGTGGGGACTGGCGTCGAGCGGCGTTTGTAATTGCCGGTGCGCTCGGAATCGACTTGTCGAAGCTACCGGCGCGTTAGCAGCGGTTTTGTCGACAGTTTGTCCGCGGCTTCTGGCCGAATTCGCGCGTGAATGATTCTCACGCGCGTTTTTTTTTTGATTTCTCGACGCTCATGGTGTCCTTGGCGTTGTGCCTCTTCGCTAGCTCGAGTTCTACGCTCGGGTTTGCCATCACGTCATGAAAGTCAAGCCATTGCGTCTCCTGAGCATCGAATCACGATCGTGTTTCGAGCGTTCAATTTGTCCAAAACCTGAATGAACTTTCTTATTTTTTTGGTTGCTGGTTCGTCCAAATGGACTGCCGTGAGAATGGCTGGGAATTCGTGATGATTATGCGAGTGGTTTTCGTGGCGTGACGAATCGTGTTTCCCACAATCGAATCGTCCGAAAAAATCGACCGCACGAATTCAATTATTTTTTTTCACTCATTCATCATTTTTGCCCTGTCTCATTCCATTTCGCGTGATAGTGGTTTGGCATCACAATCGAATTCGAGTGGTCCGGCTCATTTCGGCGCTGGACCCTGGTTGTGTAAAACACGATTCGTTTGTCGAAACGATACGCCGCGAGGTGAATGTCGATGCCTAGTCGTCGTTGTCCTGATCCGTTTGCAGCTCAGATTGGCGAGCGAATTCGTCAATTGCGGCAAGAGAAGAATATGTCGTTGCCCGAGCTTTCTCGGCTCAGCGGCATCTCGCGTGGGCACTTGTCGGATATCGAGCGTGGCCGGGTTGTCATGACCATTGGCACGCTTGGAAGTGTGGCAGGTGCCTTGCGACTACCTCCGTTTGCCGTCTGTTTGGTTCCCAAAGAGGATCCAGATGTTGTGGTGATTGGTCATCTGCTTGCAGCGGCTGGCGGTGACTCCAAAAAAGTTGCCGAAGAAATCCGCGCATTGATGCCGCAACTCGAAGAACAGAGAGCTCGTGCTCCTGACGAATAGAATTTCGAGACGCGTAATGGGATCTTCGAACGTAACCCCGAACGCACGCTAACTTGTTTGTGGCCTGATTGGTCTTCGACGAACCCGACATCGAGCTTCGAGGTACGTCCTGGGACAAAGTACCGTTGTATTTGGGCTTCAGGGCGTGCTAGTGTTCGTCTGCACGAACATTCGGTTCGTCGCCGCACCTGTTTGTCGCACCAACCGCTTTTACGGCCACGGACGATCCGGGCCAGCTGTCCGAGGTTCATCGATGCCCCGTCGTTCGACTCCCGAACCGATTGCCGCCAAAGTGGGCGCCAGAATTCGAGAACTCCGTCAAGAACGCGGCATGTCTCTCGCGGCACTCGCGAAAGCCGCCGGTTTGTCCCGAGGACACATGTCCAGCGTCGAACGTGGCCTCGTCTTGATTACTGTCAGCACCGTCGTCGCCACCGCCCGCGCGCTTGCTGTTCCCCCCTTCGTCTTGGCGATGTTCCCAGACGAAGAACCGCTCTCCGCGGTCATTGAACACGTTCGCTCGAGCGAAGGCGGCGATACCAACAAAGCCGCAGGCAAATTACGTAAATTGGTTTTCGGAACAATCCCCCCCACCGTCACACCAGCCCCATCCGGCAACAAGAAACGTCAGAAACGCTAAATTCACCGCTTTGACGTTAAAGTTCGCCCTGTAAGTCTTGTCCAAACAGATGGGTTTTTCCTGTTTGTCTTCGTACAACCTCACGCCCGACCCGGCGGCTCCGTCTGGCGTCGCGGTGGTGGCGACGTTCCAGGCGAACGTGTCGTAACTCCCGCCGCGATACGCACATCCAACCCCAGCGCGTCCTTCAGCATCCCGCACTTGGCAGCCACGGTCCATTCTTCGAGCGACCTATCTTCTGTGCCAGATAGTTCGAGCACCAACGATTCGCCTTCGATGCGTCCCACCACCCCCGTCACCTTGGCGCGATGTTCCCGATCCAGCGCATCCGCGATCCGCAAAATGGACGCCATCGCTTTCACCTTCGCGCGTTCCTCACGCGATATCGCCCGGAAGTTTTCGTGATCGAGCTGCGGGGGACTCTTGCGATGGTATCGCGCCACATTCGCCACGACTTCCCGCTCCACCGGCGACAGACCCATCAGATCGGCATGCACGATCAAGTAGTAGCTGTGCTTGTGGTGCCCTTCGTATCGCACGAAGTCGCCAACGTCGTGCAGCAGCGCTGCCGCGTGCAACAAGATCCGATCGCGAGGACTCATGCGATGACGTGACCCCAGATCATCGAACAAACGCGTTGCAAATCGCGCCACGAGCGCCCCGTGTCGCTCGTCGAAGTGGTAGCGACGACCGAGCCGCAAGCATGCCTCCGTCACACTCGTTGCTTCACCTCCGAAGTCTCGCGGAACGAAATGCTCGCGGGCCAAGTCCACGAGCACGCCTTCTTTGAGTCCCACACCAGGTGCTGCAATTGCTTCACAGCCAAACGTTTCTGCAACGCGACAAAGCACCGATGCTGCGGGCACGATCGTGTCGGCGCGATCGGGGCGCAGGTTGTACGCGAGTACGCGTTCGTCAACGGTGCGTACGGCGAGTTCGTCGATCAATTGGCGCATCGCGCGCACTTCGATCGCCCGCCCTTCCGGAAACGCAACGGGCATCGGACAAAGGTCGGCGAGTGTTTCGAGGTTGCCGCCCGTGCCCATCACCACGTCGACGCCAGCTCCATCCGTCGCATCGTCGATCTCGCGAAACGCATCGCCGCATGCGCGATCGATATACTCGTCGAGCAGCTTGCGATGAGTCGCATCGATCGGACCTCGACCATCGAGAAACGCTTCGAGTAGTCGCACCGTGCCGACAGGAAGCGAACGCGCGAAGATCGGACGTCGACCATCGAGTAGCGTCAGCTCTGTTGATCCCCCGCCGATGTCCACGAGCAACGTACGGCGATTTGCAAGGGGCATTCGTTCGAGCACTGCGAGTTGCACGAGGCGTGCTTCTTCGACGCCTTCGATGATCTCCACGTGCACACGGCTCTCGCGCTCTGCGCGTTCGCGCAACAGTTCACCGTTGCTTGCTTCACGTGCGGCGCTCGTCGCCACAGCTCGATAACGTTCGACTTTCGCGCCATCCATCGCCACACGAAACCTGCGGAGCGCATCGCATGCAGCACCGATGACGCCTACTTCGAGGCGTCCTTTCGTGAACACATCGTGTCCCAGCCGAACCGCTGCACGGTCGGCGAGCACATCACGAAATGGATAAAAACGTGGGCCTTCCTCGGTCATCAGAGGGGCATCCACGTCGACTATGCGCAGTCGGATCGCGTTCGAGCCGATATCGATCGCCGCCAGCCGAGCCATGGTCGCAGAACTAGCGTCCTTCGACGTCATTGGCTACTCTCATCGCGCCATGCGACATCTTCAGCAATCCGTCCTGCCCAAAGTAGTGTTCGCGTTTTTTGCCATTATTGCGGCGGCATGTGGTCCCGAGGAAGTTCGCGCGCCCAACCCCACCCGATCGCTCGATGAACGCCGCGCAGTCGAAGTCATCCGTCGCGCCGTTGTTGAAGGTGGCGTTCGTCCCGCACCCGCACGCGACGTCGAACTCCGTACCGGAAAAACCTTACGAGTCGACGTCAGCATCGAAGGACATGAATACGGCATCGCGTACATCTCCGACGACGATGCCGACAAGCTTGGCGACGCCATCAAGCCACCCAACAAACCCGACGAAAAACTCAACCTCGAACGCGTCGGTGCCGACTCCGAAGTTCGTGTCGTTCTGCTTTACCAAGCCAACTACCGCTACGACGACCTTGCTGGCGAGTCGCACGAAATGACCACCATCACGGCCGAGCGCTTGCTTGCTCGCGACGTGGGTGACTTCATCACCCATGCAAAGACCAAGAACTTTCGCTGACCATCGACCCTGCGAGGAACCTACCTACGATGCGTTTGTCCACGCTCATCAACAGTGAGTCCATCCGGGCGGCATCACCACGGCGTGCCATCGTCGTCGCTGCCTCGACGTTGCTCTTTGGAATCGGCATGGTCGGCCTCCGTCCCTCCGACCCGAATGACACCGCGCTCATCGACGTTGGCATGGCCGTCACGCTCGTCTCGCTCATCATGTTGATTGGTGGCATCCACTTTTACGGTCGTCTTGGACCGCAAGAGCCTGATGAACGAGGCTACGCCGATTGAATCTCTTGCGCGCGTACGCAGCATGGACCAGCATCGCGCGCATGAATCGTCCTAGCCGTCAGACCAACAACCTCCTCACGAAGATCGCTCGCAAAGAATCCCTTGCCAAAGCGCACAACCGCAAGGGCGGCAAGCGCCTCAAGCAGTGGAAGAAGTGGGTCGAGGCCAACAAGGCTGTAGCGCCCCAAGCTTCGTGATACCACGCTCGTTCGCGGACAAACCTCCTCGACGATCCGACCGGTGCCTCGAACGCGCCGGTCGTTCTTTGTTTGGCACTCCAACGATGAGCCCGCGAGTGGGCGCGTGCGAACGCT
>JANORL010000664.1:0-14722 GCA_031415295.1 Polyangiaceae bacterium
CGAAATCAACCGTGCCACACCAAAAACGCAAAGCGCACTGCTTGAAGCGATGCAAGAGCATCGGGTCACGATTGCCAAAACGAGTCATATCCTCGAAGAACCGTTTTTCGTTTTGGCTACGCAAAACCCGCTCGAAAGTGAAGGTACGTATCCCCTTCCCGAAGCGCAGCTCGACCGGTTTTTCTTCAAGCTGCACGTAGGTTTTCCAAACCGTGACGAACTGCATTCGATTCTCGACCGGACGACGGGTGTTACCTCGCCGGAAGCCACGCCGGTCATGAATCGGGATCAAATCCTGTCTATGCAGAAGCTTGTGCGGGAAGTACCTGTCGCGCGTCATGTTCAGGATTACGCCGTGCGGTTGTTGCAAGCGACGCATCCTGGCGACAAATCGCTCGAGATCGTCAAACGTTTCGCCAAATTTGGTGCGTCTCCGCGTGGCGCGCAAGCGTTGTTATTGGCGGCGAAGATTCGCGCGCTGCTCGAAGGTCGATTTGCGGCGTCGATTGATGACGTGAAAGCCATTTGTTTGCCGGCATTGCGGCATCGTGTGTTGCTCAATTTCGAAGGGGAAGCCGAAGGCGTGAAAACGGACGACATCCTCATCTCGATCATGAAGCACCTCCCCGAGACCGAATAGGGCGTTTGTCATGGGCGTGCTCGAGTTTCTCGGAATACGGGATCGTGCTCCAGGTGCACGTGTTGCGGCTGGTGACGACGACCTCTTCGACGACGAATTCCAACGCAAGCTCGAATATCTCGCTATGGTCAGCAAGCGCGTCTTTTCAGGCGCGATGCGTGCCGAGCGGCGGACGAAAAAAACTGGTTCGGGTATTGAATTCGCCGATCACCGCGATTACACGGCGGGTGACGACATCCGGTACCTCGATTGGCATGCATTCGAGCGTTTCGATCGGCTTCTCATTCGGCTCTATGAAGAAGAAGAGGATTTGTCCATTTATTTCATTTTGGACACTTCCTCGTCCATGGGGTTTGGCGAAGGGCAAAAGCTTCGTCAAGCCAAACGTCTTGCAGCGGCTTTGGCGTACGTGGGTTTGGCCAATCTCGATCGGATTGCGATCGTTACGGCGACCGACGAAATCAGCGGACGTATGCCCACGACGCGCGGCAAAGCAAGGATCTTTCGCATTTTTCGCTTCTTGTCTGGTGTAAAGGCGGAAGGCGAAACCGATTTGGGCGAAGCGATGAAAACGTTTGTCGCGCAGCACAAACGTAAAGGTCTCGCGGTGGTGCTCAGTGATTTGTACGATCCGGAAGGATTCGAACGCGGCATCAACGTATTGCGGTTCAATCGTTTCGAGCCGTATGTCATTCACCTGGTCGATTCGCGCGACGGTAAACCTGACATTCGTGGGGACGTGCGCGTTTACGATTGCGAAACGGGTACCGAACGCGAAGTTACGGTCACTGCCAAGGTGCTCGAAAAATACCATCACGCTTATGGCGAATATCTGGAGGAAGTGCAGCGGTTCTGTACGTCCCGCCAGGTCAGTTATTTTCGAGCGGATGTCGAAGCATCGTTCGATGAATTGATTTTGCGCGTCTTTCGTCGCGGAGGGTTTTTGCGGTAATGCATTTCGTTGGCGTTCCCCTCGCGACATTGCTCCAAATCGGCGCCCTAGCCGGTGCCGTCATCGTTGTCTTTTACATCCTCAAGCTGCGGCGTCGCCCTGTTGCGGTTCCATTCGAGAAGATCTGGGAACGCATCTTGCGCGACAAAGAAGCAACCAGCCTTTTTTCGCAGCTGAAGCGCTTCTTTTCTCTTCTGCTGCAGCTCGCATTGCTCGCGCTCTTGCTGCTCGCGCTTGGTGATCCGCGGCCTGCCGCGAACATTCTCGAGGGCCGCAACATTGTCGTGCTTGTCGATGCCAGCGCCAGCATGAAGGCCGTCGACGTTACGCCAACGCGTATCGATTCTGCCAAAGATGAAGTGAAGCGGCTCGTGCGTGGTTTGTCAGGTACAGACCGCATGCTCGTCGCGCAGATGGATGCAGCCATCACACCGTTGTCCACGATGACCAACGAGATCCCGGATCTCGAGGCTGCCGTCGCCGCGATTCGTCCCACCGATGCCCGCGTCGACTTTCCGAAAGCGCTCAGGTTTGCCGCCGACACGTTACGAAAGTTGTCGTCCCCCGAAATCATCATCGTCTCCGATGGCGCGCTCGGTCCGTCGCTTGGCGAAGCAGCCAATGTCGATCTCGGCAACGTCCGTTTGTCGTACTTGCCGATCGGAACGCGATCAAAAAACGTAGCGATCACTGGCTTTTCCGTACGTCGGTATCCGCTCGACAAGTCGCGTTACGAAGTGATGCTCGAAGTCACCAACACGAACGACGAACCTGCGGATGTCGAGATCTCTTTGTTCGGTGACGGGCAACTGACGGACCTGACAAACCTTCGTTTGGGCCCCAAGGAACGGTTACCGCGATTCTATCCGAACCTTTCTGGTGCATCGAAGAGCCTCGAAGCGAAGATCGCTCTCGCGGGCAACGTGCAAGATGATCTGCCCGCGGATGATCGCGCATTTGCACTGCTCCCGGAACGACGTCGTGCGCGTATTCAAGTTGTAACGACGGGGAATATGTTTCTCGAGGCCGCGTTGCTTCTCGATGAGTACCTCGAAGTGACCAACGTGGATCCTTCGCGTTATCCGGCTGCTGGAGCGTTTGACGTGACAATTTTCGATGGCGTCACGCCAAACGTCGCACCTGGAGGAGGGAGCCTTTTTTACCTGAATCCAACGGGAGAAAACGTTCCGTTCAAAGTCGGCAAAGTCGTTGAAGACACCGATCCTCAAGTGCGTCTTGGCTTCGACGAGCTTGACGAGAAGCATCCCATCTTGCGGTACACGATTCTTTCGGACGTGAACATTGGGCGCGCGCACGTGCTCGAAGGCGACAAGGAAGACAAGGTCATTGGCAAGAGCCATCTCGGTGCGCTGCTGATCGCGGGGCGCCGCGCGGGCGTGAAGTTTGTCGCGCTCGGCATGGACGTGCGGGAGACGGATTTTGCGCTGCGCATCTCTTGGCCCATGTTCGTTCTCAACGTGATCAACGACTTCGTCGAAGAAGACGTGCAGTACATCTCGTCGTTTCGCACCGGTTCGGTTTGGCAGATTCCGGCATCGTCTGCAGCGGAAACGGCGACGCTCACGTTGCCTGATGCGTCGAAAACGAATGTACCTGTCAAGGACGGACGGGCGGTTTTTCTGGGCCAGCAAGCGGGCTTCTACGAAGTTTCCACAGGCCCGGGAGAAGTCAGCTCGTTCGCTGCAAACCTCGTGGATGCATCCGAGAGCGAGATAACGCCGGCCAAGGAACTCGTCGTCGGCAAGCAGACGGCGAATGCCGTGGGTGAATTCAAGGTGGGGGTGCGTCGTGAAATGTGGATCTACCTGCTTGCGGCCGTGTTGGCTGTGACGGCGATCGAGTGGCTTACGTACCATCGAAGGGTGACGGTATGAGCAGACGTTGGCGAATCGTCGCTTGGGCCATCACCTGTTTGGCGCTCGCAGGGATCTTGTTTTGGGCGTACCGGCGGTTTGTCCTGTTGCACCCGGATCCCACGTTGAGCTGGGTGCGTCATGGCGTTACCTACGAGCTGCTCAATCCGAAGATGCTCGGTGCCGTGCTCATCGCCCCGTGGTTCGTTGGTGTCCTCTCGCAATCGCTCGCGGACTTGCCGTGGCCGCAACGCGTGATCTCTGTCGTGCTGCGTATCGTGTTCGTCGCGCTTCTCGCATTGGGTTTGTCTCGGCTCGCGCGTACGGCAACGACCGAAAAGACCTGCACGGTGTATCTCGTCGACGTTTCGGATTCGGTGACCGACGAATCGCTGGCTGATGCGCGCACTGCGTTCGAAACGGCTTGGAAGGACAAACCAGCAGATAGTGTCGTCGAACTCGTGACATTTGCCGAGCGACCACGAGCTGTTCCTGCTGGAGAAGCCGAAGGCGACAAACCCAAGCCTCCGCAGATCGAACGTCATCGAGACGAAAATGCCAAAGGTGGCAAGGGTGAGCTTGGTGCTGGTTCGAACCTGCAAGCAGCGCTTCAGTTGGCGTACGGATTGTATCCGCAAGGCTTTTTGAAGCGCGCGGTGCTCTTCAGTGACGGCGTGCAAACCGAAGGCGATGTGCTCGCCGAAGCGAATCGCGCCAAAGCGTTCGGGGTCAAACTCTTTACGGTGCCTTACCGTCGTCCGGCGCCTCCTGAAGTTGCCGTACGCGAACTGAAGATGCCCGAGCGCGTGAAGGTGGGCGAAACGTTCGCTGTGCACGCGGACATTTACGCGACGCGAGCCACCAAGGCGCGGGTTCGTCTCTACCAAGGTGAAGCGCTGAACGGACTCGATGGCCTCAAGCAACTCGATCTCGTTGCTGGTCCCAACGATGTCCTCTTCAAGAGCGTCGTGCGTATCGCGGGGCAAGTCACGTATTTGGTCGAAGTCGATGAAATTCCCGCGGACAAGTTCAAAGAGAACAACCGTTACGCGACGACGATCGATGTTCCTGGTCGTCCTTCCGTGCTTTACGTCGAAGGCACGCCGCAACATGCGGGACCGCTTTCCGCTGCTCTCACGGCGCAACAATTCGAAGTCGACGTGCGTCCCCCGGCGGGTTTTCCCGGGTCACTCAAAGAGATGGAACGTTTCGATTTCTTGATCTTGAGCGACACACCGAAAGACGCGGTGAGTTTGCAGGCGCAGGAACTCATCGAAACGTACGTGCGGGATCTCGGCGGTGGGTTTCTCTTTTCCGGCGGCGATGCTGGGTATGGTTTGGGCGGTTGGTATCACACGACCATCGAGCGGATCTTGCCTGTGCGTATGGACAACGAGCGCAAGAAAGAGATGCCGAGCGTGGCCTTGACGCTCGTGATCGATCGTTCGGGATCGATGTCGGGTTTGCCCTTGGAGATGGCCAAAGCCGCAGCGAAAGCGACAGCCCTCGTGTTGTCGTCCGATGACTTGCTTGAGGTCATCGCGTTCGATTCGGCGCCTACGCGGTACGTGAAGATGCAACCTGCGCGCAATCGGTCGCGCATCGCGGCGGACATCGCCCGGATTCAGCCTGGTGGAGGAACGGAGATTTTTCCCGCACTCGACGCTGCGTATCAGGACCTCTCGGTGACGCAAGCGCGCAAGAAACACTGCGTGCTGCTCACGGATGGCAAAGCGCCTACAGCAGGCATTCGTGATCTCGTATCGGGCATGATTGCTGAGTCGATCACCGTGACGACCGTGGGCCTTGGTTCGGATCTAGACGAACAGTTGTTGAAGATGATCGCGGACGTGGGTGGCGGTCGTTATCACGCGGTAACGGATGCCAACAGTTTGCCGCGTATCTTCACGAAAGAGACCGAGATGATCGCGCGCGCAGCGGCGGTCGAAGAGTGGTTTCCCGTGACGCAAGTCGGAGACGCAGGGTTTCTACGTGGCATCGATGTGCGTACCGCGCCAAACCTTCACGGGTACGTCTCGACGAAGATGAAGCCAACGCCGGCGCAAGAGCTTTTGCAGAGCGATACGCAGGAACCGATCCTTGCACGTTGGCGTGTGGGTCTTGGTTGGACGTTGGCGTGGACGAGCGACGTAAAGTCGCGGTGGGCTGTCGAGTGGCTTCGCTGGCCGGGCTTCGAGCGCTTCTGGGGGCAACTCGTGCGCGAACACATGCGCCAGAAGCATCGTCGTGAGCTCGACATGAAGGCCGAGGTTTCGGGCGGGCGTTTGCGCGCATCGGTCGATGCGTTTGGCGCGGACGAACGCTTCGAAAACAACCTCACGTCGCGCCTTAGCATCGTTGGTCCCGAGCCAGGCGGACAAACCACGGTCGTGGATTTCAAGCAGACGGCGCCTGGACGCTACGAAGTGGATCAACCGATTGACAAGTACGGATCTTTCTTGCTCCGCGCCGAGCATTTGCGACAAGCGGAGAACGGTGAACTGAAGCAGGTGGCCGTGAGTTTCGGGCACGTATCGAATCCGTATCCGAAGGAGTACGCGGGCTTCGAGCCCGACATCGCGTCGATGGACAAGGCGGCGCGAGCGACAGGCGGCGTGATGGATCCTCCGAACGTGCAAGCGATCTTCGACGCGGCTGGTGAAAAGGTGACGTATCACGAGGAACTTTGGCCTCGTTTCATCTATGCAGCGATCGCGGTTTTTCTCCTGGATCTCTTCGTGCGTCGGGTGCGCCTGTTCGATCGCAAGTTTTTACCTCGGCGTTCGGCACAGCCTCCTGCTGGTCGTCCAATCAGGGTTTCGTCTTCTTCTTGAAGCTATTTCGCTTCTGTCGGGGTCCAAATGGCGGTGTCATTCCGTCTCTGGTTCCGTGTCGCAGCGTAAAGTGATAAGAAGGAATGTAAGTTCGTGCCTTTGCGTGACGTCGTGAGTTTACCGAACGCCCTCGTTGCTCGTCTCGATGCCGGTTTGCCACTCGTTATTGGGAGTGATGCAGCTTCAGGACTGGCTGCACGCGGCGCGAATGTCGAGGGAGTCGCTCCGCTTGGACGGCTCTTGCGTGAGCATCCTTTGATGGTGACGGACCATTACGGGCATGAGATTGCGGCGGGCGTGGATGTGCTTTTGGCACACACGGATGAAACGATGCCGCGGGCTCTCGCGCAGATTGGCATGGCGTTTCGCTCGGCGGCGCTCACGGGCACCGCGATCGAACTAGCGGTGGATGCAGTTGCTGGAGCAAAGCGACGCGTCGCTGTGGGTGGCCTTTTGGGATCGCGGTGGATCGCGCCCGTGCACGCGGATCGGATCACGGAAGAATACGCGATGCATGCGACGCGTTTGTCGACGTCGGGATGCGAGATCATTCTCGCGCGAGGCGTGTCTCCGGACGTGTTCCACCATGGTGAGCAACTTGCGCGCACATCGCGTTTGTCCGCGATTGCGAGTGCATGTGCAACGAAGTTGCCGACGTGGGCTGTGCTCGAAACGGCGGATGGTGAACGCATCGTCGATGGTGATTCCGTTGAAGATGCTGTACGTGGAGCGGTGGATGCAGGTGTGCATGCGGTTCTTCTCGACGTACCCACCGAAGTGGCTGGACAAACGGCGTTGAGCATTGCGTCTCGTTTGGGTGCGCGGTTGGGCATATTGCTCGCAGCAAGTCAGCATGCTCGATATGGCGTGCCTGTGACGGGTGCACCCATTGATGGTTGGGTTGCGGCTTGCAAGCGGCTCGTCGACGGTGGTGCGAGCATCATCGGGGGCGGTGCGGGCACTACGTTGATGCACCTATCCGCTTTGGCGCAGGTCTTTGGTAAGTCCGATGCTCGGCTCGGAATGCAAACGGGGGCGGCCGCAGGTTAAATTGAGCGACAAACCTCATCCGAGTAAAACTAATGGTTCAAGTGAGTGATGCTTCTATGCCGGACCTCATCCGGAACGTTGACGATTTGTTCATTCCCCTGCACGAGGCCATGAAGCCGCGTGATCGTTATCGTATAGGCGCCGAAGGCGAAAAATTTGGGGTATTCGTAGCGGACGGTTCCCCCCTTCCGTATGAAGGTCCGCGCAGCGTCATGAAAGTGCTCAATGCACTTGTCGAGCGGCATGGGTGGAAGTCCGAGCCTGAATATCCGGGTGGCCCGATCATTTCACTCGAACGAGCCGGCGCGTCGATTACGCTCGAGCCAGGCGGACAACTTGAATTGTCCGGAGCGCCGTTCGACAACGTGCATCAGATTTGTCTCGAAATGAGCGGCCATTTGGCCGAACTTCGCGATATTAGTGGCGAGCTTGGCATTACGTTTCTCGGTGTGGGATTTCATCCGTTGGCACGCCAGGAAGAACTCCCCTGGGTGCCGAAATCACGTTATGGCATCATGAAGCGGTATTTGCCACTGCAGGGCACCGGAGGGCTCGACATGATGCGTCGTACGTCGACGGTGCAGGCCAATTTCGACTATTCCAACGAAGAGGGCGCGATGCGTTCTCTTTGTATCGCCTTGCGTCTTTCACCGGTTGTACAAGCCATGTTCGCCAATTCTCCATTTTTCGAGGGAAAGGTATGGAGCGGCAAATGCCGGCGTGCGCTCACGTGGCTCGATGTCGATCCGGCGCGACAGGGGCTGTTGGCGAGCGTGATTCATGGTCGTCGCAAGTTCATCGATTACATTGATTGGGCCCTCGATGCGCCAATGTTTCTGATCAAGCGCGACGGAGTGGTCCTCGAAAATACTGGACAATCGTTTCGTAGCTTCATGGAATTTGGATTTCGCGGGCATCGGGCGAACCAGACCGATTGGCAAACGCATCTCAATACGATGTTTCCCGAAGTACGTCTCAAGCGGACGCTCGAAGTTCGTAGTGTCGATGCGCAATCTTCAGCCCTCACCTGTGCGCTTTCCGCGCTTTGGACGGGCATTTTGTACGACGACCGGGCGCTTGACGAAGCCGAAGCACTCACAGAGAGTTTTACGTATGCCGAACTTCAAGCGCTGCGACCAGCCATAACGCAACAAGCGCTCGGGGCTACGTTCCGTGGCGAACCATTGGCAGCGCTGGCCGAACGTGTGTTGTCGATTGCTGAAGGAGGTTTGGCCCGGCGCGCGCGGATGCGAAACGGTCAAGACGAACGCGTGCATTTGGCGCGTCTTGGAGTATTGGTGTCCAAGGGACAATGTCCAGCGGACGCGCTCCTCCAGGGGCTCGATCCGAACAGCGCGGATTTACAACGCGAAATCATCGCCCGCACACGTCTCGTGTAATCACCTGTGGCACGCACGAAACATTTCGAGGGATAGGGGGACCATTCGGGGATGTCGACCATCGGTTATCTTCTCGGGACGGTGGTACTGGTATTGCTCAATGCATTTTTCGTGGCGTCGGAATTTGCCATCGTCAAGATGCGTCCGACACGGCTCGAGCAACTCGTGCATAGCGGCGATTCACGCGCCAAACGCGCGCTCGCCATTTCGCAACGCCTGGATGCATACCTGTCCGCCAATCAATTGGGCATCACGCTGGCAAGTCTGGGTCTTGGCTGGATTGGTGAACCGGCGATCGCCAATTTGCTCAAGCCATTGCTCGTGCGGATTGGCTTCGGACCCGAGGCGACGCATGCGATATCCCTGGGCATCGCGTTTTTCCTGATCATGTCCTTGCACACGATCATCGGCGAACTCGCGCCGAAAACGTTGGCCATTCAGCGGACGGAAGCTGTCACGTTGTTTGCCGCAAGGCCGCTGCATTGGTTTTATATTTTTGCGTGGCCGATCATTTGGGCCTTGAATTCGTCCGCCAATGCGTTCGTGCGTCTTTTTGGTCTTCAGCCGGCCGGCGATGAAGAAATTGCACATACTTCCGAAGAGTTGCGCATTTTGCTGACCCGCAGTCCGGCGGGGCTCGATCCGGCCCTGCGCAGCATGCTCGTCCGCATATTCGATTTGCGACGGCGAACGGCGCGGCACGTGATGTCGCTACGTACGGATGCCGCAACGTTGCGGGCGGGAATGACGATTGACGAAGCCGTAGCAGTCGTCGCCGAAGCGGGATATTCTCGATATCCGGTCCTCGACGCCAAAGGGCATTCGGTTCTCGGGTACCTCCATCTTCGCGATTTGTTCGACGTTTTGAGTGGTCGTCGCAAAGCGTCGCGCGTGGCCGAATTATTACGAAAGCCCATTTTTGCGAGGGAAACCACGTCCGTCGAGCGCTTGCGCCTGGAAATGCAAGCCCGGCAAGTGCCTGTGGCGATCATCACGAGCTCTACGGGCGAATTCATCGGGCTTGTCACCATTGAAGATTTGCTCGAGGAAATCGTCGGCGAAATTCGCGACGAAAATGACGAAGAAGTTCCGCCGATTCATCGACGTAGCCCGGGAATCGTTGAAGTCGACGGGCGCGTGCTTTTGGTGGACCTCGTACGCGAAGAACAAATCGTGCTTTTGCCAGAAGCGAAAACCGTGGAAACCGTCGGCGGATACATTCTCGAACGGCTCGAGCGACCAGCGGAACCCGCAGAGCGTATCGAGTGCGAGGGGTATTCGTTAATCGTCACGGACGTTCTTGGAAGACGAGTACGTCGCGTGCGTATCGTCGCTACGGGCAAAGAACCGGCGGCGCCTGCGGAATCGGCGGCGCCTGCGGAATCGGCGAACGACGACGCCACCAAAGGCAATTGAGACGAATGTAGACGCGGCGCTTTTCCCGGTCTAATTGACCAGGCATGAGCGACCACCGGGTTTTTCGTGCGGGGTTTGTCTGTACTGCACTCGTTGCAGGTTGTGCTGGACAAACCGAAACGTTGCGTCCTTTGCGCCCACTGCTCACCGAGATGGCCAAAGAGTCATCGACGGCTTCGCGGCAGGGCGACACGGCCCATGGCGCTGTACTTTCGGCGGACAAGAGTCGTGTTGGTTTCGAACGCTTGTCGAAGATGCTGGAACCCGGGTGGAACGTGCCGCGTAAGTTTGCCGCGTCGCCCGACGGAAAACTCGTCACGTGGCTAGCGAGTGAATCGGGCGACATGACGTATTCGTTGTTCGCTTTCGATAGAGCGACCAAAACATCGCGGGTATTGTTGCGAGCTTCCGAACTTCCAGTCGGATCGAAACCGATCAGTCGCGAGGAGGAATTGCGCCGCGAACGGCAACGCACGCGAGCGACGGGCATAGCGACGTACGAATGGGCGGAAAATGCGCCCGTGATGCTCGTACCTGGTGGTGGCGATATTTTCGTGCGCGCGGAAAACGGCGCATTAAAACGGCTGACCGAAACGCCTGATCCAGAAATCGATCCTCGCCTATGTCCGACGGGGCAACGCGTCGGGTTTGTCCGAAAGGATGATTTGTTCGCGATGGATGTTTCCACGGGTAAGGAAACCAAATTGACGAAAGGTGGTCCTCCGGGCACGACACGCGGACAAAGCGACTTTCTGGCTCAAGAAGAATTCGATGAATCGCATGGGTTTTTCTGGTCCCCGCAATGCGACAAGATGGTTTACCTCGAAGTCGACGAACGAGGCGTTGCGGAACATCCGGTGCTTGGGTATCGCGGTCAATCTTCAGATTTGATGATGCAAAAGTATCCTTTGCCGGGGGAGGCGAATCCCAAAGTCCGGGCGGGTTTCGTCGATATGAATACGGGCAAAACGAAGTGGTTTTCGTGGCCTTCGGACACGGAACGATACATGGGGCGTTTTTCGTGGGCTCCTGATGGTTCCGCGGTTTATTTGCAAACGCTCGATAGACGTCAGCAGCGTTTGGGTTTCGTACGTGTGGATGCGAATACCGGACAAACCGAGGAATTGTTTTCGGAGAGTTCGCCTTCGTGGCTCGAGTTTGCCAATTACGAATTGCTCGGAAAGAGGCAGCAGTTTTTATGGATGCACGACGTTGGCGGATTTATGCATATCGAATTGCGCAACGCATTGACGGGGAAGTCCATGCTGTCGCTCACGTCGGGAAATTGGAATGTTCACGGTATAACGCGGGTCGACGAAGTATCGCGGCGTGTGTTTTTCGTGGCCGACAAAGACGCGACACTCGAGCGGCATTTGTATTCGGTGTCGTTCGACGGCGGCGAGATCAAGCGCTGGACGGACGAACCCGGCGTGCATGGCGCGGGTGTCGATCGTCAAGCCAAACTCATGATGGATATGCATTCGGCTGCGGATCGTCCCCCGAAGGTTGTCCTTCGTGAATTGGGCGGATCGGTGCTTTTGGATCTGAGTCCGCCGGTGGATCCAGAGATAGCGAGTTTGGGATTACGAACGCCGGAATTTTTTACGGTGTCTGTGGGGTCGGGAGTTGAATTACACGGGTCGATTCTTCCGCCACGCGTCATTGAACCAGGGAAGAAATATCCGGTGGTCGTGATGGTTTATGGAGGTCCGCACGCGCAAACGGTCCTGAATACGTGGAGTCCGCGGCTCATGTGGCAACATCTTGCCGATCGAGGGTTTGTCGTGATGCAAGTGGACAATCGTGGCAGCGGTGGTCGAGGTCCCGCGTTCGAGGCGCCGCTTTCGGGCAAGATGGGTGATATCGAACTTGTGGATCAAATTGCGGCGCTGGATTCGATAGCCAAACGTCCGTACGTCGATGCGAGTCGCGTAGGCATTTATGGACACAGTTATGGTGGGTTCATGGCGGCGCTTGCATTGCTCAAGGCGCCGGACAAATTCCACGTGGGCATAGCGGCGTCTCCGGTCACGGATTTTCGTCTGTATGACAGTGCGTACACCGAGCGGTACTTGGGTTTGCCCAAGGACAATGCTGCTGCGTATGACACAACAAACCTGATGAAGATGGCGGGCAATTTGCGGGGCAAGCTGCTCCTTGTGCATGCGTTGATGGACGAGAACGTTCACTTTCAAAATGCCGCGTCGCTCATCGATGCTTTCGTGGTGGCGAACAAGCCCTTCGACCTGCTCGTGTTCCCAGGGGAGCGTCATGGATATCGCAGTGCACCTGCGCGTCGGTACGCGTACGAGCGGGTGATCGACTACTTGGTGACGAACCTGGAGTAGACGCGACAAAAACTTTCTTGCGCTTAGGGTTATCTTCGTTTACAGTGCGCGCCGTGTGTTGCCCGGTGACGGGCAAGGCTCGCTCGGGGAGTCGCACAGCCTGGTAGTGCACGAGCTTTGGGTGCTCGTTGTCGGGGGTTCAAATCCCTTCTCCCCGACCCAAAAACGTCTTCGCGCGCGTCACGCTTTTACGGTGACGTGCGTGGTTTCGTTCTTTCGAATTCGAGAGACGTCATGTAGCATTACGGCATGTTGCCGCGTCTACTTTCTGCTGCCATGGCGGCGATGGTTGCGTGTGTCGTTTGTCCAGGCGGAATCGTTCGTGCCGAAGATTCTGCAGCTACGACCGTTGCGAAGGCGCGTTGAAGAGCTTCGGCGCGGGTGGGCGCTCAACGCCCTGGCCGATCGGGGTGGAGCACTCGTTGCTGCAAAAACCAACGGCACAGTTGATCGCGCACGACCCGCTCATGCACGTGGGCGATCCGTTGTTCGTGCAGAAAGCGTTCATGCATGCGCCGCAGTTCTACGTGTTCGTCGTGGTGTTGATCTCGCTGCCGTTTGTCTTGATGTTGTTGCAGTTGGCAAACGTTACGACGCACGACGTGATCTCGCAGGCGCCCGTTGCGCACGATGTGTTGGCGTTCGCGTAGCCGCACGTGACGCAGCCACTGCAATTGCTGGGCGTTTTTTGGTTTGTCTCGCAACCGTTTGAGTACAAACTATCGCCGTCGGCAACCCGTTGGTCCACGACAACGACCCACGGCGCATGGACCGCCTTGACAAACTTGATGTGCTTGTCAAGACGCACACGTCGTTACTACTACTGCGGGACGTTCAATCCAATACGCATGTGGCCCCGTCGCGCACCTCACCCCGACCCTCTCCCGGGCGGCCCATGCAAAAGACCGCGGTTTTCAAGAAAAAGATGTGACGAATGGCCAGGCGTAAAACGCGGCGGAGAGGGAGAAAAGAAGCTCGTTCATCGTGAATACTCCCCTCTCCGCGACGCGAAGCGTCGGGGAGAGGGGCCGGGGGCGAGGCGCACAAAGCGTGCGAGTCATGACGAAGTCCCGCAGTAGTATTACACGCCGAGCAGGGGTTGGCGGTCGTCGTCACATCCGTTTCGCGGCCGTTTTTTGGAAGCAAGTCGCAGTCAGCAAACGTGCTCGTGCAAGCGCCACGTGCGCACGTGCCTGCGGCACAACGGGGCTCGGCATGAGGGAATCTGCAGCGTTATCGATAAAGAAACGTAAACGTCCGATAACGTTCGAGCGTTTCCGGTACCCCCGGACCGATTTCGAGTTCGAGTGTTGCGCTCTGCGCGAAATCGATCGTATCCCCGAGCACGTGAAAACGACAGGCGTTCGTTTGAGCAAGCAGGCCATCCACACGTGTTCCCCACCATTGCGCAAATGGCGATCCGCGTGACCCGGCCTCGAAGTAGAATGCCCCATTAAAATAGTCCTCCGTTCCAGTTCCTCGAATGGCGACTTCCCCATCGAGCGTCCCTACTTCATCGCCTTCCAAGAAATTCAACGGTTCGTCGAATGGAGTGCCATCGCCGATGCCGCGCCCTTCGAGCATCATACACGTACCCGCCCATTTTCCGCGCCCGGCCACGTTTGCCAGCTGATGCGTTTTTCCAGGCGCCGGAGCCAACGTTTCTCCTCGTTCGACGTACAGATGTCCAAAAGGCTCGACCGGTACCATTGGAATGCCACGCATCGAAATTGAGAAATTGACCGGATCAACATGGCTGTTTGTCACGGTGAACTTCGCATTTTTCGTAAATGGCATCGGTAGACGCAGCTCGAATTCTACTTCGCCATTGCTTTCATGAGACGCCAAACCCAAGCTCGTATTCCCATTTTCGAGGGGTTCGAGCGACGACATGAAAAGGTCGGACATAGGAAGCGAGATGGCTGCTGTCGCTTCGTCATCCCACGTGACTTGCCATTCGACTTGCTGAAGCTGTGGCAACGTGCCTTTGGCCATTTTTACGAGAATTCCGCCAATGGTTGCCGGCCCGACGAGATCGACCAACGTTGTCGTTTGTCCAGGCATTACAGAAACCGGCAGCAGCGGTACGAGCGAATCACCGAGATCTCCGCCGTTGAACGTCGTCGCTAACACTGCTGCCGCGACCCCGCGTGCTTCGAGCGGGCTCGATGCCGCCTTGCGGGCAACGTGCTCTCGATCCAGCACGAC
>JANORL010000665.1:0-2311 GCA_031415295.1 Polyangiaceae bacterium
TGAACAGCCAAAAGATCCGAACCACCGACGTTTGTCCCGTTTACATGCCCATGTCGTGCACCGGTCGGATCATTCAGCTTGCCCGACGTGTTGCCCGAGGTCAAAGCTGCCAAAATGTCCGCGTTGTGGACGAGGTTTTCCAAAAAATCGAGCGGTGGACCTTTGCCATCGGGTCCCGACGTCTCGTTCGTTTTGCCATCGCCTTTCTTGGGCGTCCCCGGGTTTAATGCCGCCCCCATTGCGGTCGCCGCGTTCATCACCTCCAACATCCCCGAACCGATGACCTGGTCGTACGGTTTCGGGGCGGGTTTGCCTGGGCAACGTTGGGACCGGTCCGGTGATTTGGACCCGATCGAATTGAAAGCGGGTCCGGTGATTTGCACCGGATCACATTGAAACCAGGCCCGGTGATTTGCACGCTCGCTTCGCGCGTGTGGGACACGCGCTGCGCGAGGCCAGTCACGATGGGGGGCTCCGCCGACGGCTCTGCCCCCCATACCCCCCGAGAGATCAGGTCGAAGCCAAATCGTGATTTGCCAACGGACAAACTGAAACCTTTTCAATTCGTGAATCTGAGGTCGAAGCCCGAATTTTCGCGCGTGCGCGGGGGGACCCTGCTGTTTGAGCCCGCGCTTTGGCGGGCGAGTTCAGGGTCCCGCGCGTGCGTGAAAACCGGGATTCGACCGACGTTACCATAGGCGCATCGCCGACGAACTCAAAAAACGCCGTTGCCGAATCAAACACGCGTAACTCGGCTGGATCCTCCCCCGTAACCAAGCGGTTCGTCAATTCGTCATAGCCCCAAAAATCCACGCCGTCCGGCACATCGAGCGGTTTGTCGCAGATTTGGTAGATCGGCGTGGTCGGGTGGGACCACCGCAAATCACTGGTCGTGAGTGTACAATCGGTGCTGAAAAGAAGCGATAACGCGCATAATAACGGCACAATAGAATGGCTTACGCGCAGGGAAAACGAATGAAGGACCCACTTGAAAAGCAGCCAATCATGTTTCCACATGCAAGGAACAGAACACAGCGCTCAAACTGCGTCAACATTTTCGCGGCATCACCGCATCTACCTCACTCCTCGCACGTGTTTGCCGCGGCATCATCGCATCCGCTTCACGCCTCGCGCGTTTTTGCCGCAGCATCACGTCATCCGCCGCGCTCCCCAAGCTCCCACGCCCACGGCATCACCGCATCCGCTTCGCTCCTGGCGCGTTTATGCCGCGGCAACACGTCATCCACCGCGCTCCCCAAGCTCCCATGCCACGGCATTACCGCATCCGCTTCGCTCCTGGCACGTTGATGCCACAGTAAAGTACCATCCACCGCGCTCCCCACGCGCTTGTGCCGCAAACAACGACCACGCGTCGCGTTCCCCATACCTCAATGCCATGCGACGTGGGTTGAATGCTTGCATTTTTCTTGGAAGTGCCACGCATACCGAGTACTCTGGCCGCGTAGGAGGTCTCATGGCCAGTCTCGATCAGGTCCCCCGCGATGGAAAACGACGTATTGCTTCCGCCATCCACGACAACCTCGTAACCCGTGCAACAACGGGTCCCGCAGATTCCCTTCTCGACCCATTCATAAACAAAAGCGCCGCGATACGCGTTGCATTGGCTGATCTAGTCGAGGACAAAGTCACCGCAATTGCAGATCGCCCCGCATTGCTCGTCGAAACTGACGTCAGCGATGATGACGTCGACCGTTGGTATCGCCACGGATATCGGTACCTCGAAGTCGAAACATTACGCCGTCATGCGCCCGAACACGCCGCCATTGACGCATTGTTCAAGGCCGCCTATCCTCATGGACTGGCGCATATCGACGACCGCATTCCCGATCAAAACGAAGAAGTGCGCCAAGCGCTTGCCGCGTTTCAAAATCCCGAACATGCCGCCGCCCTCGCCGCCACGTCGTTTCCAATAACATGGATTAACGCACTCGATACCGCCGTCAAGAAAAGTGATGCCTCGTTTGTCGCATACCAAGCGACATTTGGCCAAGCTTCCACGGCGGTTGCATTAGGCCGAGATGCCGAAAATGATTGGGTATTATGGGCCCGCGCATTGAGCCACGCCGTGGCATTACGATCGACTGGTGCGGATATCGATATCGTCGAAGAGAACAAGCGACTGATTGAACCGCTCACCAATGCCGTGCGACTTTTGCGCACGCAGGCGCGAACGCGCGAGACCAAACGCAAAAACGAACCGACGCCTTGAAGTGGCACTTTCGCGACGGACGCTAGCCCTGTGGAAGGGTTGATTTCTCGGCGCAGCGGCGGGGCCCCGCTGTTTGAGCCC
>JANORL010000666.1:0-9968 GCA_031415295.1 Polyangiaceae bacterium
TGAGTACGCACGATAGCTGGAATAAACGGGGCATAACCCGATGTAAAGGCGCGCCCGACGTTCCAGAATTTCAATTGTATATTTTTCAACGTTGTGTTATCGCTTGATTAAGGACTAGACCTTAATCAAGCTGTACCACAACGCCATAGAAAACCCATGGTGCGATTTTTAAAGCCAGACATACCTCTCCATCTCCAGTGGGGTGATACTCGTTGGTTCGTCCGATGGTGCGCGATCATTGAAACCTTCTTTCGTTGTCTTCGGAGTGGAGTGAATGGAACGGACCTGCCCGGGCCCCAGTCCAGTGCACTCAGCTTGCGGTCATTGGTGACATAGAAGAAATACCGATTGCGGTATCCCCGAGTGACCTGCCCCTTCTCTTCCACGCTCGTTTTGGCCAGCACAACGATTCGATAGGGACGGTTCGCGGCTTTGAGCTGATACTCGAATTCCGCGATTTCTTTACATTCGAGCCGCACATTCAGAAACTCGCACGCGCGAACGACGTCCTCTTTGACGCGAGGCAGTTGTGCACGAGAGTTCAATGCAGCCTCCGCCGTACGAACCAATAGATGACACGTCATCACCGAAGATGAACCGAAATCTTTCGTGGTCCCAGCGGTCGAAATTCTTCGTCAATGAGAATGCCGTGTCGCCACGCAAGAGGATATCTTTGCAGCCGGCATTGCGCAGAGCGCAATGGCAACGTCGAAATACTCCGGAGTGCCTTCTTCGGATAGCCTATTTCCACTACGGTTGACGATGAACGGCGGTTCCGACGTCAATGCTCCCGCACGGAATCGTCTGAACGCGATTCGACGCCTCGTAATAAAGCGTTTGCACGCCGAACTCCGGACCCTTACCAGGCGGCACCCGCCGGCCTTGCGCAGATTCGATTCTGCGCGTTATCGTTTGCTTGCCCCGTTGAAACCAAATTTGCAATCATTGTTTCGCTTTGTTACCCAGACCCACAAAGAGGATGCCGCCGTTTTCCCGAATTTTTTCCCACTGGTCAAAATCAGTGCGGCATCGTTCTGCCCGTTCGCTTATAACCGTCATCGCAATGTCACGACACATCCCAAACAAGGCCTCGTCCGAAGAGTAGCGCTTGATCTACGCCTAGACAGCGTTGACGACCAAAAGTGACTCGAAGGGCGCAGGACTTTCGTTATATACGCTCGCATCATCCGCGAACCCGCGCTATGCATCGAGCATCCATGAAACGACCGGTCGGCGTGCAAGTGCCAAACCACCTAGTGCCCAACCACGAACCCACGTTTCGACCCATGCGATCAACAACGCGACTGGGATGGACCATCGCCCTGGTCCTCGCGTCAGGTTCTGCCGTTGCGCAAACGCCGAGCAGCAAGGGTCCGCGGCGCATCCCAACTCCAGGCTCGGCTCCTACCTCGAACGCCTCCGCCAAACCTGATGCTGCCCCCACACCCGTACCTCCAGTGCAAGCGGCTCCACCGACACGATGGACCGCGGCCCAACCTGATCCCATGGTCGATCTCGCGCTCGCCCGCGCAAAGGCGGGCGGACCAGACGCGCTTGCTGGCTTGCTCGTCGCAGCATCGCTCGACGAACGAGCGTCCCAGGGCAAGGTTCGCACGGGTCTGCGGGCACTAGGGACCACAGCATCTCCAATTGCTGATGAGGCCCGATGGCTCGCCGCGTTGCTATCACCGACTAGCGCCGGGCCCACCTGGGTCGGTTCCCAAGCGATTGCCCATGACGTAGCTCCCGATCCGACAGGCCTCATTCGTTCTTTCGCGGTCCTGGGTCCCTTCCCCGACAAAGGCAGCGGCATCTTCGACAAGGAAGGGCCAGAAGCGCCTGGGCAATCGTTTGTCGATACAAACGCTACATACTCTTGGGGTGTGTACGAAGTTTCTTGGCGACGAACACTGCCGACTTCAGCATCCCCACGCGGTCTGCCCCTAGACCTGTACGTGCATCCCCGTACGGAAACATGCACCTACCTCGCCTCGAAAGTCACGTTCCCAGCTGCGACCAAAGCCACAACGCCGCTCCTCATGCACGTGGCTGCGACGGGCAAAGTGCGCGTGATGTGGGATGGAGCCGACGTTGGCGTGAATGAAGACACTCATCAGCGCCTGGTAGTCGACCGTTTGGCATTACGCTTGGAGGTCACCCCAGGTCCACATCTCGTAGCACTCAAGGTGTGCTCCGGGTCATTGCATGACGAAGGCCGCATACGCCTACGTTTCACCTCGCCCGATCGCAAATCCACGTTGGTCGCATCTTCATCGAATTTGGCAGGATTGAACCTCGTTCCTCCTCCACCAACCAAGACCAAGCCGGGTACTGATAAAACGGCTATTGCGCTCCCGAAAGGTATTACGCGCGTTCCGACTTTACTCGAACAAGGCCTCGACGTTGGATCGACTCCAAAAGCAGACGCCGCGTTACGGGCGGCCATTCTTCGTACGCTTGGAGGTGCCGACGATACGCGCTCTCCGCGTGCCCCAGGTCTGATTGAAGTTGCGGTACGCAACAAGCCGTCGCCAGATCTCCTCGCTTTGGCGGGTTGGATTTCCCCGTTCGGTGCAGAACGTACAGAAAGACTGAACCTGGCCTTCGAACACGCCAAGTCCGCCCAGGACGGCGAAACCCTCGCCTTTGCCCAGCGCCGCTTATTCGAATCTACTTTGACCGCACGGCTACCTGACTGGGCCTTGGCCCGGGTCCGCGAAGCACCGCTTGCCTCTGCCACGGACATCGAAGCCAGACTGCTCAAGCTTGCCGCCCGGTCACGAATGGGGGCCCCAGGTTCACGCCGTTCAGACCGCGAACAGCTGCAAGCCATGACCACCGAACAACGTGGCCGAGCGCCCGTTGCAATATGGGCCGAACTTGTCGACGCTTCCCACGACGACGGCCAATCTCTCCTTAACGCATCAAAGCGCCTTGCTGACGTTCGCCCTGATGCGCGCTCCAGCACATTCGTTGCAGCGCACCGCGTTCTCGGAGGCGCCGAACTTGAAAAAGCCGCCGCTGATGTCATCGCCCATCAACGATCGGCAGACGAACTCGTGGCCCTGGGCAACATGCTCCTCGACGCTGGACGTAACGCTTGGGCACGCGAAGTGTTTTTTCTTACCACCCGTTTGTCCCCCAACAAGGCCGCCGCATTTAGTGGCCTCGCTGCTGCGCGCAAGGCGGTCCTCGCTGATGAACGCCGCCAAGGCCAACCGCTTTCCGAATCGCCGGATCTCATCAAGCAAGCCCTGCTTCGCGCCCAGGCCCTCGAACCCACCGATGCCGCTCGCAAAGCTGAAATCGCCCTACGCACTCGGCTTGGGGGGGGCCTCGCGCCCATGCCCGACGAACGCTCGATTGTCCAGCCAAACGTTTTTTTGGCCCGCGCCAAAGCTTCGCCAGCAAGAAAAACCGATGTTTTCGATCGCCAGCTCCATTGGCTACGGTTCGTCACCTACCATTCCGATCGACGCGTCTCGCAACTCATGCATTATGCTCGCGAAATCGTCATCGAACCGCGGACCGAAGCGGAGCTCACCGAGCCCGACGTACCGGCCGAAGGAGACCGAACGGAATTGCTGTTCGCCCGCGTGCATCGCAAAGACGGATCCATTGGTTTGCCCCAGGAACAATCGGGCGGAGGTCGCGGCGTTTATATTCGTTGGCCCAAACTCCAAACGGGAGACGTCGTCGAAGTCGCCGTGCGTTCATGGACTGCGGGCCCCGTCGGACGTCGCGGCGATGCCCCATATTATTTCATCGACATTTCCGGATCGACCGAGACCCGTCCCGTCATGTACAACGAAGTCATCGTCGAATCGCCCAAAGCGTCGCCGCTTGCCGTCGATGTCCTCAATGGCAAGGCCGATCGTTCTGACACGAAAATGGACGGTGATCGAATCACTCAAACGTTCATTTGGGACAAACCTACCAACGTACCCGACGAACCCCTGGCACCGTATATCATGGAAACCGTTCCGCTCGTCGTCGGGTCTACGTTTGCCGGGTGGGCTGATTTTCGCGCTTGGTACAAAAGTGCTATCGAAGGTTTTTCCAAGCCGGATGATCGTGTCAAAGAACTTGCCGCAGAACTTACCAAAGGCAAAAAAACACGCGACGAAAAGATCCGCGCCCTATTTGATTACGTTGCCGATTCGATCCGTTACGTCAACTACGTCTCTGGTGAATCGTGGCTCCCCAATCGTCCGCAAATCTCGCTATCACGCAAGCAGGGCGACTGCGACGACAAAGCCATGCTCCTCATTACGTTGCTCGAAGCCATCGGCATTCAAGCGACCGAAGTCTTGATTCAAACGCGTTATGCTGGACAATCAGCGCTCCTTCGTAGCGAAAAAGTTGCCATTCCTCTTTTCGATCACGGCATTGCCTACCTCCCCGCCAAAGACGGCGCGCCCGCCATGTGGCTCGATGCGACCAGCCCGCAAAGTCGCATTGGCCCTTTGCCCGCAATGGATGCTCGTACGCTCGCATTTTTCATCGACAACGGGCCACCCAAAATGATCGAAACACCTTTGAGTTCCCCTGACGATCACGGCGTCGAAGCCGATTGGAAACTCGTCCTTCAATCGTCCGGGGAAGGCAACCTCACGGCCAACGAACGCCATGTTGGTGACGCTGCATTCGAATTACGCACCAATTTGGTCGAACCTGACGCTCGACGCCAATGGGTCGAACAATACCTCACCGGCAAATGGGTATCGGGCGTCGAAGTCGAAAATGATATTGGTTTCGACGGGAGCGTTGCCAATGGAGCCGCCAGCTTACGTTATCAAGCTCAAAGTCGATCCATTGCGCGCCGCGAAGGCAACGAACTCGTCGTTCCGCTGGGTGATACTGTCACCTTCGCGTCTCAACTTGCTCCCCTGCACCAACGCACATTACCCGTCGTATTGCCAGCATACCTTGCACCACGTCGCGACGTACGCACCTTGACCATTGTGCCGCCCGCTGGTTACGATTTCGCTGAATTGCCACCGGGTGGATCCGAAAATGGTGGCGAGTTTGGCAAGGCCATGCTCGATATCGGCCCTGGCGAAGGTGGATCGGTCGTCGTGAAACGAACGGTCGTTTTTGACCTTTCGACCATACCGCTCGACAAATACCAAAAATGGCGCACCTGGCTCCAGCGCCTCGATGCCCTCATGCACCGCACCATTCGCCTCGTGCCCCGAAAAACCAACGCGAGTTTGTCCGACAAGCCTCCTCATCCTTGAACGACACCACGAGAAACCAATGATTCAGCTCAATCCCACGTGGACACGCCTCTTGCACAAATATCAAGACGATCATCGTGACCCGAGAAACCAAGCCTGTCACAAAGTCGGCATTCCCCTCATTGCACTCAGTTTCCCCGTTGGAGCCACCATTGTCGGCCTTCCCTTGGCCGCCTCGATGTTTACCGTTGGTTGGGGCTTTCAATTCGTGGGGCACTTCTTCGAAGGAAAAAAACCCTCGTTCGTCGACGACAAACGCAGCCTCGCCATTGGGTTATTGTGGTGCCTCGAAAAATACGGCGTGCACCTCTACCAGGAATCCCCGGCTGCGTGATTATTCATCCTTTCTCAACGTAAAACGTACCTCTGAGGCCGCATGGCGCGTCAAATGCCCATTTCCGAAACTTTTTCTCGCATCGGCCTCGCGTCCATTACGCTTGCCGCCGTCGCTTGCGGTTCTCCACCCGTAGTTCCGCAAACGCCGTCTAGTGCCAAACTCGCTGAATCCTTTGTCGAAGCTTTCGACGGCGAAACCAATGAGCCACTAGCGGCCTCCAGATACCTCGATGCTCTTGATCGCGCCGTGACGAACCCGGGTGACCCTGAATCGCTGGCTGCCGCCACAGCGGCTCTCGACGCACTCGTGTGGCGCGACATCCCATCCATGGGAATTCCTGGCCATCAAGGCATTGCATATCGTTCGCGAGACATGTTTCCCGTCGTCGTCGATCGATTGCGTGGTACATTCATGTTGGCCGGCGAAAAACTCGACGGTTCGACCGATACTGGCCATTTGCCATTCATTCGCGGCTTCATCGCTTCGGCATTACATGAACTCGCCCTCCACGTCGGCCAGGATCAAGCCGCCCTGGTGTGGGGCGAGCGGCGCGGGTGTGCACGCGAAGCCACCATTGTGGCACCCCTCGATTGGGCCGCACTCCGCGGTTTGTCAGAACCATCGCGCATTGCGGCATCCGGCCCCCTCCCCTCCTCATTTCCTGGCCCCGCGCCCTTCTGGGCTACCGTACAACCGCAAATCATCCACGCGAATACCTGCCAGCTCGACCCAAGCGCCACCATTTCGCTGCCCGGCCTACGCGCCATGATCGTCGATATCGACAATCCGCGCGCACAACGCCTTCACGTGGCCCTTTCTTCGTCATCCGCGGCAATCGTCGAACTCGCCGGCACGCGCATCATCCAGCGCGGATTCGAATCCGGTGACAGCTTCGTCACCCGTTTGGCAAAAGCTTCGGTTCCGCAGGGCCGCGCACGCATTGTCGTACGCGTCGGCTTCATGAATGACGGCGACGACATCGAACTCGACGTGTGGGGCGATGACGGTTTACCCGTTGCACTCAAAGCCCCAAATGCCGGCGACAATGCAACAGTGACTGCAGTTTCGAACGTCCAAAGCATCGAAATCACGCCCTCGCGCATTGGTGAACCCTCCCTGTCACTCACCATTGCCGCATTACTCAGCCTCGGAGAAGGACGCCAAGCCGAACATTTGCTCGAAACACGGGCGTTAACAGAACCCTTGACGCCGCGTTTGTCACTGCTTGCCTCGCGCGCCACAATGCAAGCCGACGATCTTCCAGATACGAAGCTAATCGAGCGCTTGCGAGCGCACACCGACCGCGCATTGACCGCTTCTCCATCCGCGTGGGAACCGTTGCTCATGCGTGCGACCCTCACGGAACGGCGCCGCGCTGGTGAAGGTTTGTCCGACGCCTTAATCGAACTCGGCGTGTCTCCACCGGCAAGCAAAGACACACCCAGTTCCGCCAAACCCATAACCAACCCCATGCTTCTCGCCTATGTCGCCGCAGCGGCCAAACGCGGACAAATCACCGACATTGCCGAGGATGCGTATCAAAAACTCGAAACCATTCTCCCCGGTTCGCCCCTTCTTTCGCGCGTCGACACGTATTTGCATGGACGTGTCGGCATGGACGCCGTCAAAGCAGCTTGTGAAGGCGGCGCCAATCGCTCGGCACTCGCCTGCATGCACGCGCACGAACAACGCGGCGATGCACGCGCCGCTCTTGAAGAACTCGGCCGTGTTCGTCGACTTCGCAATTCTCCCGAAGCGTACCGCTACGCCGAAATTGGTCTCCACATTCTCGCCGGAGACCTCGATTCCGCCATTACGGCGTACGACAAAACGCCCCCCGGACACCGACGTATGCTCCAAGCATTGGGCTTTGCCGCGGGAAAAAATCGTCCAGACATCGTTCGCCCTCGACTGGCCCGCGACCAACTCGTCGCCCGCGACGCTCCTTATGCCATTCCCATTTTGCGCCGCATCTTGGCGCTTGAACCCGATCCCGCGGCGGCGCTCGAAATACAAGGCAAACGGCTCGTCGATGAAGACCGGACCGCGAATTTCATGCCGGGCGCGGGAACGGCGGTCCTTCGCCATATCGAAAAATACCTCGTCGAACCAACGGGCGTCGTTCGAACATTGACGTATGACTTGCGCCGCGTTTCCGGGACGACCGACGTCGCCGAAGGCGCCGTATCTTATGGTCCTTCTTTCGAAGCCAATTCCACACAACGTGTTTTGCGCCGTCGCATTCATAAAAAGAATGGAAATATTGTCGAACCCGACCGTATGGAAGCCGCTCAGAGCCATAGCGATTTGTCGGAACTCGAAAAGGGCGATTACGTCGAACAAATTCTCGAGAGCGTAGCCATTCCCGACGTGGGAGGTCAAATTGTCGTCGATGGTCCGGACCTCATGCCCCTACGTACGGGCGTCCGCGAAGCCGAAATTGAATTGAGACGGCCAACATCGTTAAATATCGGACTTTGGTCCCATCCGCTCTTGGGCAAACCCAACGAACGTACGGACGGCACGGACACCATAAGCACGTGGCGTCTTGGAAATCACGAGCCACGCCGAATCGAAGATGGCGTTTCGCGTCTCGAACAATCCGTCACCATTAGTTTCGGCACGCAATCCTGGGCGGCCATTTCCCGTCTCGTCGACGACCATATTCGATCCCTCGAAGACAAAGATCCTTACATCACGCGGTTTGCCCAAGAAGCCGCCGGAGACCTTGCCAAAACGCCCAATCGAGCGCTCCTTGATCGCATCGTCGCCGCCGTGGGAAAACGCATCAAAGTATCCGGAGGTGGCGAATTGTCGGATGTCGCCGCCGCATATTCTTCAGGCCCACAACGCACGACAGCCCGCACCATCCTGGAACTCGGACAAGGCAGCCGAACGCTCGTGGTTTGGCGAGCATTACGTGAACTCGGAATCGACGCACGCATTGCCATTGCGGAAACAGAACCATTTAGTGGATCGCCCGATTTCCCGCCGCATGTGGGACGATTTCGTTATCCACTCGTGGTCGCGCGATTGCCAGAGGGCGAAATCTGGATCGATGCCGACGTCGACGGGCCGCCATTACCTCCAGGTCGCATTAGCCCAGAACTGCGCGGACGTAAAGCATTACTCACCGATGGCCAAATGCTCGACGTAAAAAGCGATGCCACAGAAACCGGCGATCGTATGGATCTACGTCTGACATTGGACAATTCTGGCGTAGCTCGCGGCACGATGACCATTGAACTGCGCGGTCGTGAAGCACAAGCCCTCGCCGATGCCCTCGATACGCGGGTTGGATTCGACCGACGCGAAATGCTGCGCGACGTTGTATTGACCTGGGTCCCCTGGGCCGATGTCGAAGACGTATCCCTCACATCGACCGAAGGATCGTTTGAAATCACCTTGCAGGCCAAAGTGGCCGGCTTTGCATTTTCGCAGCCCGAAACAAAAGACGGGAAAACCTTGCTCATCCCAGGCTTCGAACCGGTGCACCTCGCCCGCGGTTATGCCAGTACCCTCGCCGCCATGTATGCGTCCCACGCGGGACGCGAAAGCGCATTGTCGATTGAAAGGCCCATTCAATATCGCGTACGTCGGCGTATCGAATTGCCAAAATCTGCCACTGTGACTCGCTCTGCCGCACCCCTCGCCATTGACAATGCAAGTCTGCACGCGTCACGTTCGGTCAAATACGAAAATGGCGCCATTGAAGAAGAATTCGTACTCAATTTGCCCACGGGGACCATTTCCGCGGATCAATACGAAAACTTCGTACAACGCGTTCGTTCCGTCGACGATGCGTTTCTCGCCGGCACCCGCGTGAGGATAACGCCTTGATGGGCCAATCATTGACGATTCCCCACAACGTGTCCACCGACGAACCGCTGGCTGGAAAAACCACCTTCGCCGTTGGAGGAAGCGCAGCGTTTTACCTCCAAGCGCAGGACGAACCTTCCGTGCGCGAAGCTCTCTCCTGGGCCAATCAGCGTGAACTCAATCTCACGGTGCTTGGCGGAGGCTCCAACGTGCTGGTCGCCGATCGCGGCGTCGAAGGATTGGTTTTACGTATTGGAATTCGGGGCATTCGCCACGAAACCAGAGGCTCCCGCGTACACGTATTCGTCGGTGCTGGAGAATCGTGGGATACGTTCGTCGACAAAGCCGTCACTGAAAACTGGGCCGGTATCGAATGCCTTTCCGGGATACCTGGCGACGTCGGAGCTGCCCCCATTCAAAATATCGGCGCCTACGGACAAGAAGTAGGTGAAGTCATCGATGCTGTCCACGTTATCGACCGACAAAGCGGAGCGTCCATACGCATCAACCGTAACGATTGCGGTTTTGCTTATCGCGATAGCATTTTCAAAGGCGTTTCCAAAAATCGCTTT
>JANORL010000667.1:0-2533 GCA_031415295.1 Polyangiaceae bacterium
ATTGCTGATCGCTGGGGCCACAAAGGCGATGTCGTCCTTCCAAACCTGAGCGCTTTTTGCGAATCCGTCCTCGATTGGCGTCCCGGCGATCTGTTACCATTACCCGCCGACGAAACTCGTTTTTCCGTCTATCTACCCGAACAATCCGAAACCCTTTCCCCCACCCACGTTTTGCTCGATTCCGATGCACCCACCGGCGCGCTTTTGCTGGTCCGTGAAGAACGCGCGAATACCGACCTCGATGCTGTACCCGCCGAACGCGAAGACACCACCGGTTGGCGCGCCAGTCCCCAAACGCGATTCGAACGCCTCCTGCGCGATACCGGCGTCCACATCGGCATTCTTTTTAATGGCGCCAGCATTCGTCTCGTCTATGCACGCGCACGGGAGAACGGAGGACCGGAGACGGGACTTTTGAGTCGTTGGCACTCGAAGCGATTACCTTGGGCATGGATGTATGCCAGCCCTGAGCATAGGTGCATGCCGATCCTTGGCTCGATGGAGGCCAGCCCTTGGCATGGATGCATGCCGATCCTTGGCATACGTGCATGCCGATCCTTGGCATAGATGCATGCCGATCCTTGGCATACGTGCATGCCGATCCTTGGCTTGATGCAGGCCGATCCTTGGCTTGATGCAGGCCGATCCTTGGTCGCCGAAACGGCGAAGAAGTATGGCTGGAGCGCGCCTGGCGTGACACCTGACCAAGTGCTCAATGATTTACGCTTGGTCAAAGAGCTGGCGCCGATTCGCCACAAGCTTGCATTGGCGCATGGACTTGTGGATGACGCGATATCGCAGGGCAGCAGCGAAGCGAATGAAGGTGGATACATGTTTTACGGGATAGCGCAAAGCATGGGTAGCCGTATTCCGGAGGTCGAAGCGGCCGTGCGTCCCTTTGCGGAGTTTTTGTCGAGTACCCGCAAGAAGGGCACAAAGAAAGACGACGACGGTAGTCCCACGGGATGACCGTGGATCTCGATTGACCATTCGAGTCCACGGACACGACATCGCATTCCGTCGCGAGACCCGTCTCAGCACTTTTCACCTATTCTGCCGATTCTCGCAATGACGTGTCATCGACCTCTTCATCGTCTTCGCCGCGGTCGACCACGAGCATCGTCGCGTAATCGGTGATGCCGTGACATCCGGCGATGGGGGTTGTTGCGGGAAAGGCACGCGTTACGCCATTTCGAGTTCGATGAACTCGGCACCATAACAACCAACACGTTCCATGGCGTCTTTGACGACTTCGGAGACGACCAATACCACCTCCCAATGTTCGATGCGGAAGAAATGCGCATCGGGTGGAATAGCTTGACGATCCAACACGAGTTTAGGGACAGAGCTATATTGCCCTGCCAAGTCTGGTCGAACGTCATCATCGACCTTGAACTTCTCAAATTCAGAGCGACTTTCGTCGATGCAACGAATCGCGCGGATCGCGTTGAGAACGATCCTGCCTGTTTGCCCAGAAATGGTGATGGGGATACATTGTACGTCCGCACCAACAATGAAAGATATCGCTTCGGCAAGTGATTCCGTCGCAATTGGCGCTCCGAAAGTGGTATGGCAAAAATCGAGTACGATGCCAATGTGGTAGACGTCTGCACGTAGGGGTTCAGCACCGTTCAATCGAATGCCGTTGGTGAGCCACTCTGTTCCATCAGGCAAAAAAACTTCCCCAACGTGCCATCGGTGGCGCATCCGCATCGACATGTCGTCCAATAGCCGAAAGTAACGCATCATCATTCCTTTACGATCAGTCCGTTGAGCTTTGATCCAGGCGTAGCGGCCTCTGTGCGAATCTTTGCAAGTTGCGTTCGGAATGCATTTGAATACGCATCACCTTGTAACCCTCGAGTCGCCTTGTCCAATCGATCAAAAACCTCCTGATGGTACGCCCGCGGATGAGGGCCCTCGTGCCCAGGAATTCGCACACGATTGGCTGCATCTTCCAGAGTCATACCCGCCCTTCCTGCCATCTTCTCGAATAACGGCGACCAGGGTCCTCCTTGTGCTGTCGATACATAATTCTTGTTCGTCAGGACGTGATGATCTTGCGCAGCTCCGCCTTTCGGCGGCCCTCGCGTCGTACGCGCTCCTTTCAACGTAATCGCCACCATCAACACTGTTACGCCCAAACCGAGCGTCGCTTTGCCGACGCCAACGAAATCCCCGCGCTCATATGCATTCGTCCCATCGACGACGTCGATCCCGGCCGCGTACAATGGATTAACTTCATTGATCGCATTGATTGCGCGTTCCCCAGCGCCATTCGTATCGAGTTCACCGGGCCGCGCACGATACAGCGTCGACGCCGGCGCACTCATGTTGCTAAGGAGAATGCCCACGGCAATTTCCGGTACGATGTCGACAAGACGTTCACCGACACCATCGAAGAATTGCGTTATCGGTGAACCCGTTACGTCCGGCGATGGGGGTTGTTGCGGTGACGCATTTGCACCCGTACCCATCGTGCCCGTATCGATATCCGAACCCGCCGAATCCCCTTCAATGGGTGGCGGGACGA
>JANORL010000668.1:0-4173 GCA_031415295.1 Polyangiaceae bacterium
CGGTTCCTTTCCTCATGATTCCTCGACGTCGACGCATCAGGTCACGGTGTTTGCCCCGGTGCTTGGGCGGTTCGAACGACCAGTCGTGACTGCGATGCTCGACGAGACGGTATTCGATGTGGCGGGTCGCATGCGTGATCAACGCGTTGGTTGTGTCGTCGTGGTTCGTGATGGACGACCGGTCGGCATGTTGACCGATCGGGACCTGGTGTTGCGTGTTCTTGCCGAAGGACTCGACGCACGATCAGTACTCGTCTCGAGCATCGTGACCTACGACGCGATGACGATTCTGCGGACAGACGGCTTCGAGACGGCGGTGAGAACGATGCGCGAGCATGGAGTACGGCGTGTGCCGATCGTCGATGCGGATGGACGTGTCACGGGTATCGTGACCGCAGACGATCTGATAGCGCTTTTTAGCTGCGAGCTTTCCGCGCTCGGCGAAGCCATTACGAGCAACGTCGACGGCTCTGAGAGTCGCTAATCATCATGTGGGACGAGTCGCCGGATCGGTTCACTGCACCAGAAAACGTCGTCACAGAACTGCTTCGGTACGTTCGTTTCACCTCAAACGATACGGAAATTCTGCGCAGGTTTCGCCCGTTTGCGGCTTCGCATTTCGAGCGTATTGCGATTGAGTTTTACGATCGCATCCGGGAGCATGAAGGAGCGCACGACGTTTTTACGGGCGAGGATCAAATCGCGCGGCTTCAGCGGTCGCTCGTACGTTGGATGGATCGGCTTTGCACGGGGCCGCACGACGAAACGTATTACACGGACACGGCCAAGATTGGGCGGATTCACGTCCTGATTGGTTTGCCGCAACGATACATGTTTGGAGCGATGACCCTGATTCGCACGTCGCTCATGCACGTCGTTGACAGGACGATGGGTGATCAAGCGACGGCCTGTCGCGAGGCGTTGAATCGAGCGATCGACCTTGATCTTGCGGTCATGCTCGAGAGTTACAGCGACCACTTCGTGGCCCGACTTCGCCAGAGGGAGCGATTCGAGCGTGCGGAAATCGATGAGACGTTACGACGAACCGAACATCGGTACATAGGTGCCGTGGAACTCGCGCGCGTCATGATCGTGGGGCTTGATCGAGCGGGGAAGATTCGGTTGTTCAATCGCGAAGCGGAGCGCGTGACGGGTCTTGGTCGCGAAGAGGTACTAGACAAACCTTTCGTCGAGACGATGCTGGCTGAGCCTTTGCGTGAAGAACAAGGCGGCGTGATTCGTGCGATTTTGGAGACGCGCGACCGCGCACCCAAGATTCAGGATGTAGAAAGCGTCGTTTACACGCGGGCAAGCAAGATGCGCGACGTACGTTGGCAACTCGCTTATGCACCTGGACAAGACGACGACATTGTCTTGTTCGCGGTTGGTCGTGACACGACGGATGAGAACACGCTGGCGTTGCGTGTCCGTCAGTCGGAAAAACTCGCGGCCGTCGGAACTCTTGCGGCAGGGCTTGCACACGAAATACGCAATCCACTGAACGGGGCCCAACTGCACGCGACGTTCCTCGAAAGAACGTTACGAAAGAACGGAGCTGCCCCGGAACAAATCGATGCGATCCGGATCGTCGCCGAAGAGATCAAACGGCTTGGGGATCTCGTAAGTGAGTTTCTCGATTTCGCGCGGCCCAAACCACTCGATTTGCGACCCTCGTCGCTAAATGCCGTCTGCGAACGCGCCGTCAAACTCGTTTCGCCGACGGTATCGAGTAAAGCGATCGTCGTGGGTCTCGAACTGCCTACGCACGACATCGTGCTCGATATGGACGCCGGCAAGATCGCGCAAGTGCTCTTGAATTTGTTGCAAAATGCGATTGAGGCGGTCGAGGGCAAGTCGGCGGGAACCGTGAAGATGCGGGTTCGACGTAAACCGCGGCATGCTGTGATTGAAGTGGAAGACGATGGGCCTGGCCTAGCTGATCCAGAGGCTCCTATTTTCGATCCGTTTTTCTCTACCAAACCGAATGGCACGGGCCTCGGTCTTTCGATTGTGCATCGGGTCGTCACGGATCATGGCGGAACGATCGATGTGGAAAGTGCCGTAGGAAAAACGGTGTTCTGCGTCAATCTGCCCATTCGTCTCGACGAACACGAACAAACGAAAAATCCCAAAACCCCGAATGGAGCGTGACTTCACATGACGGAAGCGAAAGCAGGGACCAAGCCGAAAGCACGCGTGCTTGTGGTCGACGACGAACCCAATGCTCGCTCGGGCCTGGAAAAACTGCTGCGCCAAGAGGGGTACGCGGTCGATGTCGCGGGGGACGGCGCAACTGCGCTTCTCATCGCCGCAGAACATCCCCCCGATGTGGTGGTCACGGATCTCAAGATGCCCAAGATGGACGGCATCGAGCTGCTTCATAAAATGCGCGCGGTTTATCACGACGTACCTGTGCTCGTTGTGACGGCATTTGGTGAAGTATCGACGGCCGTTCAAGCGATGCGTGTTGGCGCGGATGATTTTCTTACCAAGCCAGTGGATTTCGACGCGTTGCTCATGTCCATCGAGCGCGCGATCGACCGGACGAACCTGCGTATCGAAGCGGAACAATTACGCCAGCAATTGCGGGAACGAGACGGTGAAGGGTTCGACGGATTGATTGGGGCAAGCGCTGCGCTTCAAAAGGTGTATCGCGTTGCGCGTCAAGTCGCGGGCGCGCGAGCGACGGTACTCATTACGGGGGAAAGCGGAACGGGCAAAGGGGAGCTGGCGCGAGCGATTCACAAGAAGAGCCCGCGTCACGGGGCACCATTCATTACACTGCATTGTGCTGCGCTGGCGGAAAGCCTGTTGGAAAGTGAACTTTTCGGCCACGAACGCGGAGCATTTACGGGCGCCGACAAGCGTCGTCTTGGACGCTTCGAGCAAGCTCATGGGGGAACGCTTTTTCTCGACGAAGTTGGTGAAATTGCCCCTGCGACGCAGGTCAAGTTGCTGCGCGTATTGCAGGAGCGAACGTTCGAGCGCGTAGGCGGAAACGAACCGGTCACGGTGGACGTGCGTCTTGTCGCGGCGACGAATCGTGATTTGACGAAAGACGTACAAGACGGTCGATTTCGCGAGGATTTGTATTATCGGCTCAACGTCGTGCACATTGAAATGCCTGCGCTTCGATTGCGAGGTGGCGACGTGGTGCTTTTGGCGGAGCATTTCTTGCGTCGTTTTGCGGCCGAGAACAAGAAACGCATTGACGGATACACGGATCGGGCGCGGGCAAAACTTTTGGCGCATCGATGGCCGGGCAATGTCCGCGAGCTAGAAAATGCGGTCGAACGGGCGGTTGTGCTTTGCGAAGATACGGTTGTGGACGAGGGTGATTTACCGATCGACGTTGCGCCAATGCCCAAGGGAGCCGTGCGTGTTCCTGGGGCAACGATGGCGGAGGTCGAACGTTTCGCGATTCTCACAACGCTCGAGGCCACGAATGGTTCGACGACGAGGGCGGCGGAGATGCTCGATATTAGTGTTCGAACGATCCAGTACCGTTTGCATGAATACGGGATTGTGACGAAGGAGAAGAAGGGGACGAGTTAGGGAGGGTCGTTGCGGGATTGGCACGAGAATTGATAGAAGTCATGACATGGGCGGGCGCAGAATCGATAAAGTGCGGATTTTGGTCGTGGATGACGATATTCGCACGACGCAAATTTTTGCGCGTATGCTTCGCGAAGACGGACATGATGTGGTTGTGGCGCACGACGGTGCGGAAGCAATGGACCAGCTCAATCTGTCGAACATTCCCGACATTCTGGTGACGGACATGCAGATGCCGCACGCAGACGGTGTTGCTGTTGCGCGGCATGCCCGTACACGCAAGCCAACGCTGCCTATTTTCGTCGTGACGGGGTATCCCGAACGAGTTTCGATGCGATTGAAGTCGCTCGATCCGGTGCCGCAGGTGTTTGTCAAACCGCTCGATTATGGGGCGTTGGCATTGGAACTGTCGCGCGCGGTACGGCGTATTTACGCGGGAAGATAGGTCGAGGACTTGCTCGTGGCGTGGGCATGCGCGGGACTGTGAACTCGCGGATGGGACGTCGGTTGAATCCCGCTTTTCGCGCACGCGCGGGACTCCGAACCTGCCCGCCCAGCGGCTCTCGGGTGTTCATCAGGCTGCTGCGCGTCGCGAATCGTCGGTCGGACTTACTCAGC
>JANORL010000669.1:0-5078 GCA_031415295.1 Polyangiaceae bacterium
CGGCGGATACGGTCGCGGCGTGCATGTGCATCCTCAGCCGGCTTGTGTCGAACGAGCCGCGCTTCGTGGAATTGCTCGATCAGCCAAGGCAAAAGTGGCGCTAGTTTGGCATAACGAACAGCCTTTTTCGCCTTCGGATGTGGGTGTCGTCGGGGGTTTGTCTGGGACGCCGACAGGATGCGTACCGCTCGAACCTGCATCGTTGGCCATCGCGATTGTCGGCGCGCTCGAGCGTCGTGCCCACGGGCTTATGCTCGCAGCGGCGCGCGCGCAGAAGGTAGCGCTTGGGGCGGATGCGGTTACGAGTGCGGTTGAACGAGGTACGGCGCGTCTTGTCGTTGTGGCGACAGATGCTGCGGCATCTGCGGATTTTTCTGCGGTTCGTCAGGCAGTAGCCGACGGTAGAGCGGTTGGTTGGGGGACCAAGCAAGTGCTCGCTGCATTGTTTTCTACGGCGGCTTCATCGAAAAGTATCGAGGAGCTGGGCGTGGTGGCGATCGGTGACGATCGGATTGCAACAGCGTTTCGCGCGGCGGTTCACGCTGCAGCGGCGTTGTCGTCAATGTCTTCGGGAACTACGAAGCGGAGTTCTGGTGGGCGCAATCGACGCCAGAAAACGTGTAGCGCTGACGTGGGCGACGGTGCCGTCGAAGCGGCGAATGGGTCGGAATTGTCGATACTGGAGCGAGGTGCATGAGCAAAGTCCGGGTGTATGAAGTCGCGAAGCAGCTCAACATGGATCAAAAGGCGCTCGTGTCGCTCTTTCAGTCCATGGGTATCGGCGATGTGAAGAACTATATGAGCACCGTCGAGCCCGATGCCATAGACCGCGTCAAGCGACATCTCGAGCGGCAGAAGACCCCCGAGGTGGTCGAGGAGCGCATTCGTCCGACGGTTGTGAAGCGGAAGGCACGTGGTGCTGACGGCGATCAACCTGGTGGGGGACGTTCTGATGGTCCAGAACCGTCGCGATCTGCGACGCCTGTGCCTCCAGCGCGTTCGTCATCGCATACGGCTGCTCCAGTTCCTCCAGCTCGTTCGTCTTCGCCGACCGCCGCTCCCGTTCCGCCAGCTCGTTCGTCTTCGCCGGCTGCTGTATCGGTGCCACCAGCTCGTTCGTCTTCGCCCGTTGCTGTTCCTGCTCCTGCAGGATCGGCGCAAGGCGTTGCGGTCAAGCCTGTCGTGGCAACTCCGCCAGCAGCCATCGTCGAAGCTCCGAAAGCGCAGGTTGTCCCGACGCACCAGCCCTCAGTGAGCGAACCTGCTCGCGAAGAAATTCGCGAAGCTGTTTCTGCTCCACAAGCGGCACCGGTCGTCACGAGTGCGCCATCGAATGTGGTCGAGCGATCAGCTCTGCCCGCGGTCGTGGACGCTCATGTTGCGTTGCCTCCGGCACGCGAAACAGACGCTGTCGTTGTGGCGCCCAAGCCGCAAGAGTCGGCGCCAGTCGCAGCAGCAGCAGAGGCGAGAGCTTCTGCGGCAGCGGCTCCGACTTCGGCCGGTGAACAGCCCGCACAGAAACCAGCGTCCTCATCGGCGCCGGTAATTGCGACGCCTGTCGTCGTCGACGCGTTGCCAGCTGTGCAAGCCGCTCCTGTGGCAGCAAAGGTCGCAGCGCCGAAACCCGTCGTTGCTCACGCCGCTCCGGCGGGTGCAGCGCCGAAACCGGCACCTCGAAGTGGGCAGTCTCCGTCGTCGCCTGCAAAACCTGGCGAGCAACGCGTGCAGGGCAAGCCCAGCGGCGATCATCCCAAGCGTACGGACGTGCACACGCGTCCCGCATCACACGATGGATCTAAATCGGGTGCTGCGGGTGGTGCTCGAACGTCGCAGCAACAGGGTGGACGTCCGCTGCCTGGAGCGCCGAACAAGCCTGGTGGTGGTCCGCAAGGCGGACAGCCGGGACGCCCTCAACAGGGCGGCGCCAACATGTCGACGCGTCCGTCGTCGCAACACGTGTCGCCGTCATCTGCGACGGCGTTGCGCAAACCGTCCGACACGCCTTCGACCATTCCGCCACGCTCATCGTCGCCTCCGAAAACAGGCATCGACGTTTGGCAAGGTCGTCCAGGTGTGCCGATGCCGGCTGCGCAACAGCGCACGAGTACGGCACGACGAACCACGTACGATCCGCGTGCTCAGGCTCCGCAGGCGCGTCCGGGAACCCCAGGGTTCGGACAAGCCGCGCGTCCTGCGCAAGGTGGCGCGCCACGTGGACCAGGCGGCAACCAACGAGGTGGCAGCTCGGGCCAGGGTGGATTCCGGGGACGTCCAGCCCCCATGATGCAACGTCGTGGACCTGCTCAGGTTTCCACGCAAGAGATGGCCTCGCACAAGAAGGTCGTCAAAATCGAAGAGCAGGTCAGCCTTCAGCAGCTCGCTGGAAAGATGAGCGTGAAGGCCACCGACGTACTCATGAAGCTACTGAGCATGGGTATGACGGGCGTCAACATCAACTCTACGCTCGATGCCGACACCGCGAAGATCCTCGCGAGCGAGTTCGGATGGAGCGTCGAAGACGTTGCCGTAAGCGAAACGTCTGCGCTCGAGGACGCCATGCGCGTCGAAGCGCAGACGGACATGGACTTCGTGACGCGCCCGCCGATCGTCACGGTCATGGGTCACGTCGACCATGGCAAGACCTCGCTGCTCGATCGGATTCGCAAGGCCACCGTCGCCGATGGCGAGGCGGGTGGCATCACGCAGCACGTCGGTGCGTATCGCGTGGAAACGCCACGCGGCATCATCGCGTTCCTCGATACACCTGGTCACGAAGCGTTTACCGCGATGCGTGCCCGCGGTGCGTCGTTGACCGACATCGTGGTGCTCGTTGTTGCGGCGGACGACGGCGTCATGCCGCAAACGCGTGAGGCCATTTCTCATGCGCAAGCTGCCAAGGTGCCGATCATCGTGGCGGTCAACAAGATCGACAAACCCGGTGCAGACCCCGAGAAAATCAAGCGCGACCTCGCGAATTTCGGCTTGCAACCGGAAGAGTGGGGCGGTCAAACGATGTTCATTCATGTCTCGGCCAAGACCGGGGCAAACATCGATCAGCTCCTCGAAGCGATCATCCTGCAGGCCGAAATCCTCGAACTCAAGGCGTACCCAAAGCGTCGCGCAAGCGGCACCGTCATCGAAGCATTGCTCGATCGCGGTCGCGGTCCCGTGGCTCGCGTCATGATCCAGGACGGAAATCTGCGCACAGGCGACTACATCATCGCTGGTGGTGCGTGGGGTAAGGTCCGCGCAATGACCGATGAACTCGGTCGTTCTGTGGGTGTCGCCGGGCCGGCAACACCGGTCGAAGTGCTGGGTTTGGCCGAAGTGCCAAGCGCTGGCGATCCGGTGCATGCTGTCAAAGACGCGAAGACTGCCGAAGAAATCGCGGAAACGCGGCGGAAGAAGGCCTTCAAGTCGCTCATTCCGCAAGACTCGCGTATGTCGCTAGAAGCGCTCACGACCCGTCTTGCAGAGAGCGAACAGTTGGAGCTGAAACTCATCGTCAAAGGTGACGTGCAAGGATCAGTCGAAGCCATCTGCCACTCACTCTCGAAGCTCACGACGCCGAAGGTCAAGGTCACCATCGTCCATGCGGGCGTCGGTGGCATCACCGAAGGCGACGTCAACTTGGCCGTTGCGTCGAAGGCGATCATCGTCGGCTTCAACGTGCGGCCAGCGGGCAAAGCAGCGAGTCACGCGGAATCCGAAAACATCGAAATTCGCCTGTACAACATCATCTACAACGCCATCGATGACATTCGTTCGGCGATGGAAGGATTGTTGCCAGCAACGAAGGTCGAGAAGCTGCTCGGTCGTGCCGCGGTTCGTCAGGTCTTCCGCATCGCCAAGAGTGGCACTGTGGCAGGCTGCATGGTCCTCAGCGGTATGTTGCGGCGTGCCGCCGAAGCTCGCCTCCTCCGCGACAACGTAGTCGTTTGGTTGGGCAAACTCTCCGGCTTGCGCCGCTTCAAGGACGACGCCAAGGAAGTCACGGAAGGATTCGAATGCGGTATCTCGCTCGATAACTTCCAAGACATCAAAGAAGGCGACATCGTCGAATCGTTCGATATCGAAGAGATCAAGACAAAGCTGTCCTGAGTCTCTCTCGCTCAACTATCCCCCACTTCCAGCCACCTACAGGCGACCGCAACGTGTCGGTCGCCTGAGGTCTATCCTCGGCGTTTATGTTCGTCGGCGTATTGAGATTCAGTTTGGATATCGTGGGCGCGAGGTCCTTGAAGGACAAACGCAGCGTTGTCCGGTCCCTCAAAGAACGCATCCAAAGTCGATTGAAAGTGTCCATCGCTGAAATCGGCGTGCTCGACGATCCTCGGCGCGCCACGATTGGCGTCGCCGTGGTTTCCAACTCCTCCACCGTCTGCGATCAACTCATGTCCAGCGTCATGAGCGTCGCTTCCACGTTGCCCGATGCGGTACTTACGGATCGGGCCACGGAGATCGTCAGCTTTGGCGATGGTGGACGCGGGATTCAAGGCGGCATCGAGCAGATGTTCGGCACGATGGGCGACGACGACGACGACGATGACGGAGGGCAATCATGACCGGTATGCGATCAGCTCGAGTTGCTGCGCGGGTGCAAGAGGAGCTAGCCGTGCTCTTGCGTTCGCTTGGAGACCCTCGTTTGCAAGGTGTCTTCGTGTCTCGTGTCGAGATGACCGAGGACCTTCAGGTGGCCAGAGTGTTCGTTCGACACGAACAAGCTGGAGAGTTGCCGATCAAGGCGCAGAAGGCCTTGCTCAAGGGATTCGAGGCGGCCAGTGGTCGCTTACGTAAAGACGTATCGCGTGCTGTTGCGCTTCGACGTTCACCTGAGTTGCGTTTTCTCTACGACTCCGGGCAGGACAGTGCCCATCGTGTCGAAGAAATCCTTCGCGAGATTCGCACCGAAAGTGAGCCGCAAGGCGGCAAGCCTCAAGGTTGAACATTGGCGCTACGGGTTGCCTTCGGCGTCCTTCGCCCCAAACCTCAGCTTGCGTCGACGCACAAAAGAACCTCTCCCAAAAGTCGCGTGATATCGTCTTGTCGTGAACCTGCAGGCCGGCGCGATCGTCGGT
>JANORL010000670.1:0-2290 GCA_031415295.1 Polyangiaceae bacterium
GATCAAAAACGGGTTCATGGCGACGGCAGAAAACAGTCGTCCGATGCGATGGCGTTGTCCGAAGTGTTGGTCGATGACGAGTTTTCGCGTGAGACCAAGACCGGGCGCGAGCATCACGAGTTCGCGACGTGGCGCGTATCCTTTGCGGCCTTGCGCGATCATGTGATCACAGATGACGCTTGCGCCTGCGGACGTTCCCGCAACGACAGCGCCGTTGCGATGCGCGCGGCGAATGCTGCGGGCGAGTTCCGTGCCGCCGAGCATCGTGACGATCCTGCCTTGATCGCCGCCCGTAAAAAAGATCCCGGTCATCTCTTTGATGAGCGCGAGCTTTTCTGGATCTTCACCATCGGCGCGTGTGGCGATGCGGACGATGTGCACTTCGGCGCCAAGTTCGTTGAAGATGGCCCGGTACGTGTTGGCCATCTCGATGGGGATGCTCGATGCCGTTGGAAAAACGGCAATTTTTGCATGTTTTGCACCGCCCGCGTGTTTGACCACGTCGCGCAAAACGGCGCGTGCGCCGAGCTTGTCCTCGGCTCCGCCGATGGCGATGAGGGGGCCGCGTTGCGGATGCGTTTGCGCGGAATGCGCTGCAGAAGAAGCTTCGCCGTGCGTGCCGGATTCGGGCTGGTGGTGCGCCACGTTGGGCGGACCGATACCACGGTTCGGTGAAACTTCCGATATTTTGTGCTAGAGGCGGCCGCCGGAGGAACGCCCGTGGCCAAGAACGAAACCCCGCGAACTGCAATCACCCCGACGCGCAACGATGACTACGCGGAGTGGTACCAACAGGTCGTGCGAGCCGCAGACCTCGCGGAAAATTCACCTGTGCGCGGATGCATGGTGATCAAGCCGTGGGGCTATGCGATTTGGGAAAACATCCAACGCGAACTCGATCGCATGTTTAAAGCGACGGGGCACAAGAACGCGTATTTCCCGCTGTTTATCCCCAAGTCGTTCCTCGAAAAAGAAGCCGAACACGTCGACGGGTTTGCCAAGGAATGCGCGGTCGTCACACACCATCGCCTGATTGCCGGGCCCGACGGTGGCCTCATCCCTGATCCCGAAGCGAAACTCGAAGAACCGCTCATCGTTCGTCCCACGTCGGAAACGATCATCGGTGCTGCGTTTGCGAGCTGGGTGCAGAGTTATCGCGACTTGCCGCTGCTCATCAATCAATGGGCCAACGTCGTTCGTTGGGAACTACGAACGCGTTTGTTTTTACGAACCACGGAATTCCTTTGGCAAGAAGGCCATACGGCGCACGCGACCGACGTCGAAGCGCGCGAAGAAACCGCCAAGATGCTCGATGTGTACGCCACCTTCGCCGAGCAGTTCATGGCGATGCCCGTGATTCGTGGGCCCAAGACGGCAAGCGAACGTTTCCCTGGTGCCGTCGATACGTACGCGATCGAAGCGATGATGCAGGATCGCAAAGCGTTGCAAGCCGGCACGTCGCACTTCTTGGGACAAAACTTCGCCAAAGCGAGCGGCATCAAGTTTCACACGCAAGCAGAAACGCAAGAGTTTGCCTGGACAACCTCGTGGGGTGTTTCGACGCGACTCATCGGCGGGTTGCTCATGACGCACTCCGATGACGATGGCCTCGTGCTTCCGCCTCGTTTGGCTCCCGCGCACGTGATCATTCTTCCGGTTCTTCGGGGTGACGAAACGAAGACCAAGGTCATGGAGTACGTCGATTCGGTCGCGGCGGAACTTCGCAACATGAGTTACGGCGGTCGTTCCATCGAAGTCGAAGTGGACAAACGCGACATTCGTGGCGGCGACAAACAGTGGGAGTGGATCAAAAAAGGCGCGCCGTTGCGTGTCGAAATCGGTCCGCGTGACGTCGACGGCAACATGGTCATGGTGGCCCGACGCGACCGTGGATCGAAAGACAAAACGCCGATGGCTCGTAGCGAGTTTGTCGCAAAGATCGCGGACATTCTCGGTGACATGCAGCAAGGTTTGCTCGACAAAGCACTCGCGTTTCGCAAGGACAACGCCAAACGGATCGACGGCCAGAAGGCGTTCGACAAGTTCTTCACCGCGAAGAACGCAGACAAACCCGAGATTCACGGCGGGTTTGCCTTGTCGCATTGGTGCGGAAACGCCGCGTGCGAAGCGTCGATCAAAGAACGCCTCAAGGTCACCGTGCGTTGCATTCCGGTGTTTGGAATCGATGGCGTCTCCGATGCCGAAGGCCTCAAAGACAAGGGCGCTTGCGTGCAATGCGGCGAGCCGAGCGAACAACGCGTCGTTTTCGCCAAGTCGTATTGAGAGGATC
>JANORL010000671.1:0-4747 GCA_031415295.1 Polyangiaceae bacterium
CGAGGAATTTCGGCGAGCGTTTGCCAATGCGCCGATTGGGCAGGCGAATGATTTTGGAGCGTTTGCGCCGAGTGACGTGCGCGAATTCGATGTGCTCGCGCGGCCGACCTTGATTCACGATGCAGTGAGTCAGGGAATTTCGTTTAACGCCGGAATGTATCATCGTACTTCATCGCGTTTTCGCTGGGGATTGTCCTATCAGCATGGCGCGTTAATGAATTACCGCGGCAGATTTGCAATCGAATTGAACGATCCCTTGTTTACGCGAAATCTCGCGCCGCAGGGTTTGAAGTATCCGCCGCTCGTCAGGGGAACGGCGAACTTGGCATTTCGTTTGCCGAGGCGCCTGACGGCGGGTGCGGGCCTTATGATCTTGCCATGGCTGAGCATGGATGGATTCGCGTCCTACGTGTTTTATTCGGATATCGACGCTTTTGTCGTAACGACGCATTCTCCACAATTGGCGCAGCCCGCGCTTGGTTTGGGGCCAACGGTACGCGTCATTTTACCACGCGTTTGGCGCGATACCATTACGCTGGAAACAAATGTACGGATAACATTAACCGATTCATTGCTTGTATCGGGGACCGCGGGATATCAATCTCCGGCGTCGCCCGATGCGACGATCGATGCCGCATCGATCGACGGACATCGGTTCGTCGGTGGGGTAGGGGGCGTGTTGCGCGCGACGCGTTGGCTCGACGTGCATGCAGATGCGCGCGTGCAACGTATTTTACCCCGGACCGTGACGACGTCTCAAAATGACGTTGCCAATGGCCACTATTCGCTGTTGGTCGGGTATGTCGGTGGGCATCTCAAAGCGAAATTTTGAGGCAAGCGGCGTTCACGATAGGCTTGACAACGGGCGAGATGACGGTTCTTATAGGACCGTATTTATCAACGCGTTGTGTGCGATGTGAATCCAGGGACGGTGGCGGAAGTGTATTTCGTACACTGAACAAGCCTGACCGACGATTCGCAACGCGCATTAGGATGATAGATACATTCTAAGGTTCCGCTGCCTATTTCTGGCAACATTCAAAGACACAAGAGGCTGCTTCATGATTCTTCGACCGTTTGTCTCTGCCATCCTGATGACGATCGTACTCGGTGCCTGTGGTGGCACCGCAACGGATCCGGGAGCAAAATCACCGGCGAATGCGTCCGCGAACCCGGTTGGTAGGCTCGCCAGCGCGCAGCAAGGGCCGGTTTCGTTGTCGATCTATTCGTCGACCGAGGCCAATGCCAGCGTGAACTCGTACTTGTTGCTAGGCGCCAAGGAAGCGATGCTCATCGACGCCCAGCTCGTCAACAGCGAAGCTCAAAACCTGGCCACCTCCATCCGCGAATCGGGTCATGAGCTCACGATGATTTATATCACCCATGGGCATCCGGACCATTTCTTGGGCCTTGAAGTGTTGCACCGCGAGTTTCCGAATGCCAAGATCTTATCTCGGCAGCGCACGACTGAGGCGATGAAGCCATTCTTCGAAAAATACAAGGAACCGCTCAACAAGTTTTTCCCGGGCGATGTCGCGTCCGATGTGGTGGTGCCCGAGGTGTTTGCGGGTGATTCGCTCACATTCGAAGGGCAGGAATTCAAGATTATCGAATTTCAGGAAGGAGAACATGATTTCGCGACAGCGCTCTACTCGCCGGGGCTGCGCGCGTTGTTTGCCGCTGACCTTGCATATCACCTGGTGCATCCGTGGCTGAACAACCTAAAGCCTGATGGAGTGCTCGGCCATGTGAAGGCGTTGCGAGAGATGAAAGACGTCGACGTGTATTATCCAGGCCACGGTGCGCCAATGAAGGTAACGGATCTGGATGGGTATGAGCAATACGTGTTGAACTTCATCGAAATGGCCAAAACAGCCAAAGACGGCAATTCACTCATTGCGGCGGTGAACGCCAAGTATCCTCAATACAAGACACAAGCGGGTCTGCGGTTCTCGTCATTCGCGTTCATGGACGAGCGGGAGGGGAAACAGAAAGCACCGCCTGCTGCAAAATAGCCCCTCAATCGTCGAGTCGAAAGCGCGAGCGTCATACTTGCCGCGAAACCCGACGCACTCGGTCGTTTTATCGCCAAGTCTCGTGGATGCGCGCCATGTTGTGCTCGTGCATTGCCTCATTGGCCTGAATCGTTCGAATCTCGTGGCAGCTATGGCTCGCACCTATGTAGGCATCAGCGGTATCGATGCCGTTAGACTTCGGCAATCGGTTCAGCCCGTAGCGCTTTACTACGACGCATTTGCCAATTACGCCTCGAGTTTACCAAAGCGTCGAGTTCGTATCGAGCATCTCGAGGAGAGCGAATCGGTGCAGCTTCGCAATAAATGACGATTTCGGGGCGGTAATCGATATCGGCGTTCATGTAGCAAATCACCTTGACGCTGGCGCAAGGAGCTGTTCTTCTGCGTATTCTTGCAAGAGGTGCATCAATGCTTCGATCATCGAAAAGGCTCGACGTACGGATACTTGGTTTATGCCTGGGTGTGACGGTGACCCTCGCGGCGTGCGGCGATTCCGGAAACGGCACGTCGCAATCGACGGGGAGCGGTAATTCGGGCAATGGAGGCAAAGCCGGATCGGGTGGTTCTGGTGGATTGGCGGGCGAAGGCGGAATGGCGGGTGCTGGAGGCGATGGTGGTGGATTCGTCGTTGGATGCCCATCCGGAATCGTTTGTGGTTCGGGGCAATGTTGCGGTGCAAATCAAGAATGCGTGATCAGCGCCTGCTTGGCGGCTTGTGCTTCGAATGTGCGTTGTGGTGCGGATCTGTCGGTCTGTTGTGGAGCGGGTGATGTATGCGTCGCCGACCAATGCGCGACACCTGGCGCCACGTGTCTCGATTGGGCAGATTGTGCCGATGGCGAATTTTGTGAACCGACGCTTGGGCAATGCATTCCCAATCCGCCAGCAGGTAGCCAAACCTGTGAATACAAGCCTCCGCCCGGGCCGCTCGACCCGGTGCTGGAATGGTCGTGGGAATCGACGGCTATCAATCCGACGTTCGTGCAGGTGATCAACATGCCTGTCGTTGTGGACCTCGAAAAGGATTCCATTCCCGACGTCGTTATTGTGACGAGCGACAATTTCTCGGCTGCCGGACCGGCCTATTTGCGCGCACTCAATGGCAAAGACGGCACCGAAAAGTGGGACGCCGCGGCTGATCCCTACAAAATGGAATACCGCGCTTCTGCGCGAATGACGCCCGCAGCGGCGGATATCGATGCAGATGGTCTTGTCGAAATCGTGACCGGAAAAGCGGGTGGTGGCCTCATTGCATTTGAACACGATGGCAAGTTCAAGTGGACGTCGACGAAGAGCGACGGTTCGGCTTGGTCCACGGTGCTCGAGTCGGCAACCGTAGCCATTGCGGATCTCGAAGGTGATGGCAAAGCCGAGATCATCGTTGCAGGCGCCGTATTCGAGGCAAATGGTGTTTTGCGTTTCGACGGCGGCGCGTATTTCGGTGCCAATGGCGGCACCTACGGCGCGGTCAGTATCGTCGCGGATCTCGATGGTATCATGCCGCAAGAAATCGTGAGCGGCAAACGAGCGTTGCGTGCGGATGGGTCGATTTATTGGGACAATGGTCTCGTCGACGGATACCCGGCCATTGCCGATCTGGACCTTGATGGCAAACCCGAACTCGTCGTCGTTTCGGCGGGAAATGTTCGAGTGCAAGATCCGACGACGGGGGCGCTGCTCGCGCAACTCGACATGCCCGGAACAGGTCAAGGTGGACCCCCCACGATTGCCGATTTCGATGCCGATGGCACTCCGGAAATCGCGGCGGCAAATGGTACAGCGTATTCCGTATTCGAATACGTCGGTGGAGCTACGCCCACGCTGACTGCCAAATGGAATCAACCGACGCAGGACAGTTCGTCCAATCGTACCGGATCGAGCGTTTTCGATTTTCAGGGTGACGGTGCAGCGGAAGTCGTTTACAACGACGAATGTTACTTCCGGGTGTACGCAGGCGTGGACGGCGCTGAACTTTACAAAGTGCCGAATTCATCGGCAACGATTCACGAATTTCCAGTCGTTGCCGACGTCGACGGCGATAACAATACCGAAGTCGTCGTCGTTGGCAATGACTTGAACCACAAGAATGGCAACACGACTTGTCCTTATGGCGTCGCGGGTGCTCGTCATGGCGTCTTCTCGTATGGCGACAAAGGTGACAATTGGGTGCGTACACGACGTATATGGAACCAACATGCGTATCACCTGACGAACATTGAAGCTTCGGGCGCGGTCCCGGCTCCGGAATCACCAAGCTGGGTGGCGCCGTTTGGCTTGAACAACTATCGCCAATCCAATCAAGGGGCAGGCGTATTTAATGCTCCCGACTTGAAGGTGAGCCTCGAAGCGTCGCTCGCGCCTTGTCCAGCGGCTGTGACACTTCGCGCGTTCGTGCAAAACAAAGGTGCGCTCGGTGTGCCGGCGGGAGTCAATGTGCGGTTTTACCGCGGAACGGACGCGACCGGGATCTTCATTGGCGAAGCAAAAACGACGAAAGCGCTCTTGCCCGGCCAATACGAACTCGTCACGATGAATTATCCGGTCCCACTCAACGAGAGTATGTCGTTTTTCGTCGAAGTCGACAAAAATGACATGGGTGCAGGCAGCCAAAACGAATGCCTCGAAGATAATAACTCGACGACACTCGACGGCGTGGAATGCGGCAAGTTCAATTAAGCAAGTGATAACGTCGTGGACTTCGCCGCGTTGGC
>JANORL010000672.1:0-3408 GCA_031415295.1 Polyangiaceae bacterium
TGGCGAAATGGGCGCACGGCTGTATCTCGCAATTGATAGCGAGAATCCGGAGAAGATCGGTGCAGCGTCGCTTCCGGTTGCTATGGCGATCGTCGGGATGGTGGCGGGAAAGGCGACAGGAGGAGGTTCGAACGCACCGGGTGTCTTCAGTTCTTTCCGCGCATTCAAATGTGCAATGGGGCCGGCTGGCGAAGGCATGCAGTGGCACCACGTCGTCGAGCAAACGTGGCGAAACGTGCTCAGGTTTGGTCCAGAGAGGATACATAACGTGAACAATATCGTGGCGCTTGACAAGGGAGTCCACCAGAAAGTCAGTGGGTTGTACTCATCGAATAGACCTGAGATTACTGGTACTCAAGTGGGAATAATTCGGCAGTGGCTCCGGCCACAGTCATTCAAAGCGCAGACGGCGTTTGGCCACATGGCGATCAACAACGTTCTAAGAGGAATTTGGCCATGAAATCAACTGAGTATTGGATGCTGCAATTTGCTGAATGCTGCATCGGGCAAACTGAAGCAATGAAGGAAGGGAACGCCAAAGTTGGGAATCGATATGCAAAGCGACGAAATCAAGCATTCAATGCGCTTCGAGCTCGTGGAGACGTCGGGCGAGATGCCCTCGCACCACTAATGCACCATCAGAGGTCGGACGTGAGGCAAATGGCCGCTGTATACCTCCTTCGCTACCGACATGCAGAAGCACGCAAAGTGCTCGAAGAACTCAGTCGAGGGGAAAGCTTCACCGCTTTCGGTGCCCGCGAAGCATTAAAGCGGTGGGACGAGGGCACATGGCAGCTTGATCCGGAATGAATATGCGATACTTCAAAGTATTCGATGATGTGCACATCCAAAGGCGATGGCACTTGAGTACGATCAAGCACGGCGATATTGAACCGCCGTTCAAATCCGGTATCCCTTTCCAAGGGCACCTCACGACACACATTCATCACGGTCACAGACCTTTGGACTTTTGTCTCACCAGTTTTGCGGTGCCCGTCGCGCATCGACGCCTCGCGAAAGCCATGGCGGCCATTGCTCCCAACGACTTTCAACGGCTTCCCGTTGATATACCTGGGCATCCCGGCTACGAGGTGATCAATCTAATCCGAATTCTAATGAGTGCGGGAAAGTGAACGACGCTGAAGTAGTCGTTCGCGAACTAGTCGTTCGCGACGTTGGGTATCCGGGATTCGAATCAACACACAAGGAGACAACCATGAAACGTGCAAAGATCGGCGAGATCATTGTGACCCTCCACGCCGCCTCGACCCAACCAAAATTCTTTGCAACGTTCTTGACCACGACCATAGATGACGCGTACGGTGCGTATCAACGCTCAACGGAGGTACAACCATGAGCAACATTCGCGCGATCACTCCCGATTTCACGCTCGACGATACAGAAGACGATGTTCTTTTCACCCGCGGCGCTGTCAAAGCGGACCCCAATGCCCGTCATCTCTTGCCCATGACGGACGATTGGCTCCCCCTCGTCGATGCAGCTCGCAGCAAAGACCGCGAAGCTCGTGTCGCCAATGCCGATGCCACAGCCGCCCGTGTCGTCAGCAATTTCAACTTGGACCACGCTTGCACCCAATTCGGCGACGAGCTTTTCTATGCCGTCGGGAAAGACCGAGAATCTGCGCGATGGCTCCAATTCTTTCCCATTGCCGTGAGCCGTTTTATCAAAATGCGCTTCGACAAACAAATCCAAAAGATCCAAGCATGGCTCGCGCCCAACGTGACCGAAACAGCACTCGATAAACATCGTCCCGCATTGACCACTTGGTCCAATGCCGCAGCAACGGCACTGGGACAAACCAGTGGCGTGGCTATGGTCCGAGGCGTTGCACAATTGGCTCGCGAACAATTGGCCGATGACTTGACCCGCGAACGTGATGGTTTGTATGACACTTTGTCCGCTCTTGGACGCACAAAAAACCTTCCCCGCGATTGGCCAAAACAATTCTTTCGCGTGACCAAACGCAATACACCCGACAGCGAAGAGTCCACCCCAGAACCCGCCGCCCCCTAATTCGCTCCAAATAGCGCATTTCCTCGAGGAAATCGTCGCCAAGTCCCGCACCGACACTCTTTGCAACGCTGGCAAACGTCGCCCTGCACGCGCAGGAAACACTTTTCCACCGTTACCAACGCCTCCCTGAACGTCACCTCGCCGGCGGGAGACCGTGGCATTTGTAAGCCGTACACGTCGATGCGCCGTTTGCAACGGCGGCCAACGCTGCGCTGCTCTGTCAGGATAACGTTTGCACGCGTAGAAAAGTAGAGCAAATGACAGCACATCGCTGTTTGCAACCGTTGCAAAGGGTTCCCGAACGGCGCACGGAAGAGGCCGCCAACATGTCGCGACTCGACCATTACGCACATACGCCCAACTCAATCGCTGCTTACCAACAAACCCCCTTGCATCCACGCCGTTTCTCCGCGATGCTCCGCCGCCGTGTCCACCCAATCCCGTCCGAGTACGTCAACGCATGTTCGCCGCAGACCTTCACGCCTTGCGCTGGGGGACGCTCGAGCAAGCGTTGAACGAAAGGCTTCGGCACGTGAAAAAATGATTACGCCGCGGAACTACACGCCGCGGGGGTAAAAGCTTCTCCGCCTCGCCGGTTGGTCGTGGTCGAAGCTTGTGCGGAATCGTCGTGACCCCTGCGCGTGCATCTGTGCTGACCTTTTATCTCGCGCGTGTCGAATTTTGTGGATCTGCGATGCAGGAACCGTTACTCGTGCGCAAGTAAAACCATGTCGACGGTCCTTTTCCTTGGTGCCAACGCGGGTGACACGACGCGCCTGCGTCTGGGGGCGGAAGCGCGGGAGGTCCAGCGCGCGCTTCATGATGCGGGTGTCGGCGAGGTATTCCACGTCGTTACTGAACTTGCCGTACGTCCGAGCGATTTGCAGACCCTTCTGCTCTCGCACGCGCCAGCCGTGATTCATTTCAGCGGTCATGGCTCTGACCCGCGCGGGGAGACGCTTGCGGTTTCTGCTGGAGGGACCACGCGAGAGTTCGTTCCTGCGGAGAACGCCGGTCCGTTTGTCAATGCAAGTTTGCGCGGAGGTTTGCTGCTCGAGGGTGAACAAGGCGCTTCTGTCGCTGTGCGGCCGGGTTTGCTCACGGCGCTCCTCGCCATTGAGGTGCGTGACAGGTCTCTGCGCTGCGTCGTGCTCAATGCGTGTTTTACGGCATCTCAGGCAGAGGCGATTGCTGCACATGTCGATTGTGTCGTTGGCACGACGCGGGCGATCGAGGACGAATCGGCGATTGCATTTGCGACGGCGTTTTACCGGGCCATCGCTCATGGCAAGAGTGTGGGGACGGCATTCGAGTTGGGTCGCATCGAAATTGGATTACGTGGCCTTCCTGGCGAAGACGTGCCCCAGCTCTTCT
>JANORL010000673.1:0-5764 GCA_031415295.1 Polyangiaceae bacterium
GCGTAAGCGAGAACGTGCCCGGCTTTCATAACAGGGGGTTGGGGGGGTGAGGCGCCAAGAACGTCTACGTTTGTCCGCGTTTGGCCATTTTCCCGCGCGGTGGCTTCGCGTTTGTCGCGGATGATGCCGACGCGGCTCGACGTTCCACCACCAGCGCAGCTTCGCGCAAGAGTTCGTCCGCGGCGTCGAGTGCGCTTTGCGTGACCTTCGCGCCAGAGAGCATACGCGCGATCTCGGCGACGCGCTGTTTGTCCGCGACCGGCGTCACCGTGCTTTTGGTCATCGCGCCATCGGCTTGTTTCGACACGACGAAGTGCTTGGTTGCAAACGCCGCGATGGGCGCGAGATGCGTGATGCACAAAACTTGATGGTGCCGAGCGACATCCGCAATCGCGCGACCAATACGATCCGCGATCGCTCCACCCACACCAGCGTCCACTTCGTCAAACACGTAAAGCCCTGCGGGGCCCGAGTCTGCGAGTGTTCGTTTGAGTGCCAACAAAGCCCGCGAGAGTTCACCACCGGAAGCAATTTTCCGCAGCGGTCGAGGCTCGATGCCTTTGTTCGGGGCGATCAAAAACTCGACGCGATCAATCCCATCGCGACCAAGGCGCGCGCCATCCACGACGAGTTCCGAACGCTCTCCAGAAAGCGTTTCGACATCGACGACCACCCGCGCACCGCCCATTCCTAGTTCGGCAAGTTCGGTGCTGATCGATTCACCAAGTCGTACGCCAGCTTCGCGTCGCTTGATCGACAAGACGCGCGCGCGCTCGGACGCATCATGCAACCGTTTGTCGCGTTCGCGTTCCAATTCTTCGATGCGCGATTCGACGTTCTCAAGTGCTTCGAGTTCCGCGACGAGTCGCGTGCGAGCTTCAAGCACGCTTTCAATCGTGCCGCCGTGTTGTCGCAAGAGTCCTTCGATGCGGTACATCCGCTCTTCGACCTCGGACAAACGCGTCGGATTGGTTTCCGCGCGTTCGGCGTAACGTTCAATTTCACGCGAGATTTCACGAAGTTCGGCGAAACAACTCTCGAGGGCACGCGCTGCGGGTTCGAGGGTCGCATCGAGTTCTGCGGCGGTGCTCAGGTCCTTGGACAAACGAGCGAGTTCGTCGCAGATGGCCAGGTCACCTTGATCGAGGCGCGCCACGGCGCGTTCGGTTAATTCACGAAGTTTGCCCGCGTGACGAAGCCGTTGTCGTTCAGCCGCGAGTTCTTCGAGTTCACCTGACTTTGGCGCGATCGCATCGATGCTTTGCAGTTGGAACCGCAAGAACGCTTCTCGTTCGGCGCGACCTCGTTCCGCTTCGCGAACGGTTCGAATGTTCGCGACGATTCGCTCGAGTTCCAGCACATGAACCGTGAGTTCTTCGCGTGCGCCCGACAGATGGCCAAAACGATCGAGGTAGGCAAGATGCGTCGAAGGATCGGTGAGCGCGACGCTTTCGTGTTGCGAGGCGACGTCGACAAGCTTCGAGGCGAGGGTCGATAGTTCCCCAGCCGTACAGAGACGACCGTTCAAATAAGCTCGTGAACGGCCGTTTTGCTGCACGACGCGACGGATGACCAGTTCGCCTCCCGCGGCGACCCCCGATGCTTCGAGCGCTGCTGCGATGTGCGGATGGTTTGTCACATCGAACAGTGCTTCGATTTCTGCTTCGTCCGCACCCGGACGAATTTGATCGGCATTGCTGCGACCGCCCAGAACGAGCGAGAGCGCGCCAACAACGATCGATTTGCCTGCACCGGTTTCGCCAGTGAGGACGTTAAAGCCAGGCTCGAGCCGCAACTCGAGCGAATCCATGAGGACGAAATTTTTGACGTGGAGAGCAAGGAGCACAGGCGCGAGCGCAGCATAAGAAAAGGTTTGCCCGTCGTCGATGCGAAGTTTGCTTTGTCAGCGGATGGACACGGACTTGGACACAGTGACGGGATCGCCCGTGAAAGGCGGCACGGACAAGCTACGAAATGCGGCGGCTACGCAACTTCCGGTGCTCGTCCCAGCAAACGGTGAGCCATTCACGATCGCACGTGTTGCACGGCCCGATGGGGCAAACGTCACGCTCACGCGCGCTACGCCACTTGGATCACCCGCCGCTTTGCATCCGCTTGCCGATCCGGCAGCGCCGTTGAGTGCCGCGGTCGCCGCGCCCTTGTTGAATTCAGGACCCGATGACGGCGGTGGGGGGGTATTTCCAGCTGCGGCCATTGCTTCGGCCAGCGTTTGCGCTTTGGAGGGACCCGTAGGTGGTTCTGGTTCGGAGGGTTTGGCAGTTGCTTCCGGTTCGGAAGGTTTTCCTTGGGTACCCGGTTTGTCCAAAGTCCCCGCTTGGGATGGTTTGTCTGGAGCGTCCTTGGCCGCGCCGCCGTTTCCCTGCGTAGGCGCGGGATTCGTCAACGATGCCGGTTGGTTCTGCTGCGTGTCCGGTTTGGCAATTCGCCCTTGAGGTTCATCCACGGGAGGAGTTTGTCCGGGACGAGTATCGAGTGCCGCTTCGTTCGACGTCTTGGAGGTTTCCAGCGAAGCTGTGGGTTCGGTGGGTGATGAATTTTGCACGAAGAAAAACACACCACCAATCACCAGCAGAGCCGCGGCGATCCCTGTAAAAAGAACCGTTCGATGCGATGAGGGGCTCTTGGGCTTCGCGGCCTCCTGCGCTACTGAAGGTGCAAGCAGGTCAAGCGAATTTTGCGGAGCAACGGGGGACGTCGGCAAGACGAGATCGTCGAGCGCGGATTTCGAGGCAGGTTTTGCGGTAGGCTTGTCGGACAAACCCGGTGCAGCCAGCGCTGACATGTCAGGAGCGCTGAGCGACGTTTGTGGGGAAGTTGAAAACAACCCCGAGAGGTTGAACAAGTCCTGATCGATCGGGATCTGGCGGCTGCGTGTGACTTCTCGTTCTTCCATTCCCGTACCAAGTTTCGATTTGGGTTTTTCCGGGACAGGATCGGGCTTCTTCTCGAATTGCACAGAAACCGGGATGTCATCTCCGGTGTTCGAAGTGTCGAAGATCGAAAAAATGTCGTCTTCGCTTTTTTTGCGTTTGGCAGATGCAGCGGCAGGCTGGTTTTCCGTTGGAACCCGCGGAGCACGCGGAATGCTGAACGAACCGCTACTCGCAGCGCCCGATATCGGTGGCGGCGGAACAGTGACGGCTTCGAGCGACAAGTCCATCGCGGGAGCGATCGACATCGTTGCCGGTTTCGCGGCGTCAATACCGCCAGTTTTGTCCGAGGTCGCTTTGGCGCCGTCGCTTTTCTTGTCGCTCATCGTGCTCCGTGCTCCGTGGCGCTCATCCGTGATCAATCCTTGTCAGACAAGTCGTTCAACCAATGTGTCTCGAGCCAGTCGAGCGCTACGGGGGCACGACGAAGCGCTTCATCGATGCTTTGAACGCTCGCGTCACGCGTTGCAGTTCCTTGCCCGTACGCGCGTGCATAAAGGATCCACGTCGACAACTCGTAGTGATGCAGCAGCGGTCCAAAACGATGCCCGTCGAATGCCGCGATAGCATCGGCCGCTTCGCCTATGGATCGTTGGTGCACCAACGACATGCAAACATCGAAGAGCAGCTGACGGAGATCCTCGAACGCGCGGTCGGGATCCTTCGCTACTTCGTCGAGCAGCGCTTCGAAAGCATCCGTGGACATGCCTGCTTGTTCAGCCGCATCGGCCATCGCTGGCACTTGCGTTTCGAGAAACGCCGCGTCCGGTGAGTGCCCGAGAAGTCGTCCCACGAGGTACATGTCGAATGCACTCGCGATTGCTTCGCCCAAGAAGAGCGCGTCGTACGTCGGTGCCGAAGCAGTCGCTTCATTTTTCACGAGGGCTCGTCGCGTCACGTGATGCCACGCGGCGTGCATGAGGACGTCCGCGGGAATGGCTTTTTTCTCGAGGACATCGCCGGGGTCACCAGGAGCCCAGAACGTCAAGTTCAAGAAGAGCACTCGATCCCATCGCGCTTCTTTGGTGCCGTTGCACGGAACCCAAAAAAGCACTTTGTCCCGTAACAATGCGCGCTTCAGCGCATCGTAAAGGCCGACATGGCGATACGATCGTTCGTCCTCGATCCGGAGCTTTTCGAGCGTTACGCGTTCCAATCGCACGTGATGACCTCAGAGGGTGTTTAACAGGTGTCGCGAGCGGTGTGATCCTAGGAAGGACGACGGAAGCGGACATCGTACGCTGAGTAAGTCCGACCGACGCATCGCAACGCGTAGCAGCCTGATAAACATCCTCTCAGGCTACGTCTGCACGACTCATCGATCGATATCCATTACGCATGAGGCCGTCGGGGGGCTTGAAAGTCGCATGCGCTGGGGCATGATGCCGGACCGGCTGTGCCTAGCAAAGCTTGGTGCTGTGAGGAGGACTTTTTTCATGTTGCGGCTTGGATCGATCGTTCCTTTGGTTCTGGTGTTTGCTCCGTCTGTACTCGTTGGTTGCAAGAAAGATGAACCTGTTACGCAGCCCGAGACCGCCACATCTGCCTCGGCGGTGACGAGCGCCAAAGCGAGAATGCCGCTTCGAAATGCGATGGCTCCGGTGCCGAAGATCGAACCTCAGGCGATGAAGGATTACCGCCTCGAAGTTTGCTACTTCGGAACCCTCACGCTCCGACAAGCTCGTGACGCGTACCTTGCAAGTCTGGGCAAGGACGAACCGAGCGAGAAGAAGATCCCCAATTTCGGGATGCCTCCGGCACTTCCTCCCGCAGCGCTGATTCCACCGATCACTGCACCTGGAGCAGGTTCGGCAAGACCAACATCAAGCAGTTCGGCGAGTCCAGCAACGCCCGTCGTCGTTCCGGCACCATCGGGCAGTGTGAGCATGGGACGTCGCATGGCGGATATGGGTTTGCGCGCCCCACATGAACGAAATGCCCGCGCGTGTACGGTTGCTACAGGTCTCAAAGAGCCAGCGATGCCAGACGTCGATGTTGCGCTGAAAGATTTCGCGCCGTTCGCCTTGGAGCTCAGCCGAAATATCGCTGCGGCTAGCGTGTATTACCAACGCGAAGAGTTCACCAAAGACAAGTTTGAGAAAGGCAAAGAGCTACACAAGAAGCTCGTCGCTGATTTCGCCAAACTCGACGAACTCTCGGACAAACTCGCCGTAGCGGTCAATGCGTTTCGCGAGAAGAACCCTGTCGACATGAGCAAGCTCGAAGAAGGCGAGAAGGCGGTCGTTCAGGCCTATGCAGACGCACGCCAGATTGTCGGCTTGTTGTTGACGAAGAAGATCGACGCTGCCGCATTCAAGGCCGCGATTGCGAACATCGAAAAGTCGATCGAAGCAGTCAAAGCCATCAGTACGAAAAACGCCAACGATGTCTGGACGAAGATCACTGTGCCGTCGCTCGAAGCGTTCCTGAAGGGCGCTCGTGATGCCGAAACAAAAATCACCGACAAGGGACTGCCTTCGGACACGTTTCTGCAGCTCGTCAACACGTTTACTGCGGTTATCGAGGGCAAACACCGCGCTCTGTCACGGTCGCTCATTGCGAAGGGACAAACCGTGGAGCCACGCGGCGTTCCAGGGCTGAACGGGCGTATTCCAGCGCCTGGCGTGCATCCACCGATGCAAAAAGATCCGCACACCGAACACCCCGACCAACACTGAACCTCCAACGCGTTTTCCTGCGCCTCACCCCCCCAGAGATGAAAGCGGATCACAACGATCTCGGGGGTATGGGGGGCGTAGCCCCCCATCGTAAACTGGCTAGAGTGCAAGAGTCGGGTCGCGAAGCGAGCCCGA
>JANORL010000674.1:0-51624 GCA_031415295.1 Polyangiaceae bacterium
CGCTTCGCGACCCGACTCTTGCACTCTAGCCAGTTTACGATGGGGGACTACGCCCCCCATACCCCCGAGATCGTTGTGATCCGCTTTCATCTCTGGGGGTGAGGCGAACGCCTCGTCGGGACTCTCCAACGCATCGTTGGAGAGGGGGCCGGGGGTGAGGCGTCGAAACGTTCGTCCGGGAAGTGAAACGTTCGTATCGTTGGAGGGCAAAGCATCTCTTCGGTTTGTCGAGTGTCGACGAGGCTTTCACGGGCACGGTGACGGTGATTCAGCGTCTTGCGTCTTGCGTCTTGCGTCTTGCGTCTCCCGTGCACGTGCGCGTGCGCGATCTTCTCTTCGCTCCGGATCCAGAACGTGCACGTGCGCGGGAGACGGGAGACGTCGGACCATCGATGGTTTGTCCAGCGTCGATGAGGGTGACGACCAGGCCCTTTTGGCTTGTTACGACACGGCGGCGGCGGCCCGAAATGCGCCGGGCCGATGAAATGCCGTGACGTTGCGCTCGCGATTGCTGGCGCCGATGCAGACGTGTGTCCGCACGTCAAGAAAAATCGTCATCGACGCGCACTTGCCGCGAGAAACGCAAACTCACCGATGCGGTGGAGTGGTCGAAGATACCGGAACTCGACGACGACATTCACGAGGCAGCCGCGCAAAGTTCGAAAATCGCCCTTTGTTTGGACTAGGTACCAAGGGTCCGGGAAACGGCGAAGCGAGTGCCACGGGCTGAAAAGCCGTCGAAATCGGGTGTTTCGACTCGACGCGTGATATGAAGCCGTCGCCTTGAAGACGAGCGACAAACCGAAAAACAGTTCACCCGACAAGCCGAAGACAGCCGACAAACCCAAAGGCGGATCTGCAGCCGACAAACCTTCGTCGTCTGCCGCGAAACCCAAAGCGTCGGTTGACAAACCCAAAGCTGCGACCGACAAACCCGGTTCACGGCCCAAAGATACCCGTGAGGCGCTCATCGCGTCGGCGCGGGAGAGACAAGCGGCTGCACCCGATCCGCTGGCGGCGCTCGAGCCGAAAAAGCTGGCAATACGTGTGGGCATTCCGCTCGCGATCGTGTGGATCATCGCGCTCGTCCTGAATGGTTGGATCCCCAAAGTCGTGGCGCTGGTCGTCACGATCGGCGTTGCTGCGCTCATCGCGTGGGTCATGCGGTACGCGCAGAAGTCGCGAGCTGTAGCGAATCTCGTCAAGACCGCAGACACGCCGGAAGCTCGAAAAGAAGCCATTCAGAAGCTGGAAACGGAATTCGACAAGGACGACACCTCCGCTCTGATGGCGCGAGCGCAACTGGAGATGCAGGAAGATCCGAACAAGGGTCTTGCTACGCTCGAGTCAATCAAGCTCGAAAAAGCAATGCCTCCGCTTGCGGACCAGGTGCGAGCGCAGCGCGCAATGGTGCATCTGATGCGGGGGGAAACCGAGGCCGCCAAAGAACTCGTGGACAAGATTGATTTGAGCCGACACAAAGCGGCGAATGAGCGAGCTGGCATCGCGGCGATCGTCGCGGAGGCGTGGGCAAGGAACGGTCAAGCGAAACGCGCTGTGGAATTGCTCGAGACGCTGGACGTGAACGACGAGGCGTTTGAGGAAATCAAGCCGCAGCTTTTACGTTCGCGCGCATTTGCGTATGCGTGGACAAACGATTCGAAGAAAATGAAGGCGACGTTGCGGACGTTGTCGGGCATTAACATGCAATACCTGAGCTTTTTCATTACGAAGAAAAAGGTTCCGGGTGGCGTAGCGCCCAAAGGAGTGCACCCGCTCCTCGAAAAAGAAGCCTACGAAATGTTCATGAAATCGGGGATGGCTCCGCGTAAAGTCGAATATCGTCGCAACTGATCGAATGCGGGCGATCGTGGGGGGAACGTGAATACCACGTGTTTGTTTTGCAAAATCGTACGAGGCGAATTACCTGCATTCGTCGTCCTCGACGAACCGCATGTCCTTGCGTTCCTCGATCGTAGCCCCGTTTTTCATGGCCATTGCCTGGTCGTACCGCGTGAACACATCCAGACATTGCCGGATTTGCCGCAAGACTTGATCCTGCCGCTTTTTTCAGCCGCTCAGCGTATTGCCGCAGCGGTCGAAACGGCACTTTCGGCCGACGGAACGTTCGTCGCGATGAACAACAAGATCAGTCAAAGCGTGCCGCATTTGCACGTGCACGTCGTTCCGCGGCGCAAGAAAGACGGCCTGCGCGGGTTTTTCTGGCCCCGTGTCAAGTATGGCTCGGACGACGATATGAACCTCGTCGCCACCGCGTTACGACAAGCCCTGGCCCGAAGCACGAGCGCATAACGAAAACTACCCGAACGCTTTTTCCAACGCGTTTTGCATAGCGTCGACGTCTTGCATACCAATACGTTCGACGGTCAATTTCCCTTTATCCAAACCAAGGCCCAAGATGCTCAAGTCGTTTTGCGCCCACGAAGGAGCGTGCGTGCGGAGCGCTTCGACGAATGTTTTGCTGTGGGTGCTGGCGACGACTTGCACGCCGCGGTCGACAGCGGTCCATATCAATTGAGCCATTTGAGTAATCATTCGCGGACTTTGGTGAATTTCGGGCTCTTCGATGAGGATCATGCCATGGGGCGCGAGGGCCAATTCAAGCGTTATGCGGATGAGGCACGGAACGCCATCACCAAAGGCCATCAGGGGAACATTGCCGCGGTCGTCGATGACGTAAATGACCGGAGCTGCTTTGTCGGTCAATACGGTAATGTCACGAATTCGATCGCCATACAGGGCTCGTAACACGGTGACCGCTTGATCCAAGCGCCCTCGTTCGGCGGCCGTAATGAACAACGCGTCGAGTGGCTGATTGTTGCCGTGAGGGATATCGATGAGTTTCGTGTGCCAAGGCGCGATTTGTTGCTCGGAGAATTTGCATTGATACGAATTGTCCGCGAGAAATCCGACCAATGCGACGTGACTACCAGTCGGTGTTTCGACGTCCACCATGACGCTTCCACTGATGGGCACCTGTGGTCGTGTTTCCATGAGATCGTGAGCGAGATCGAGGTCGATTGCATCTTTGAATGTGAGTCGTGTCGAGCGACGTTCATTCTGTCCGCCGCGTTGCCGCACCACTTCAATCTGCGAGCCATTCTCTGCACGTCGGGGCACGAGCCAACGCGCGCCATTCCACAAATCGGGACGTCGTTGCACAGCTCGGCCAACTTCATCGCCTGGAGCATCGCCCGCACCGATGAGCAGCGCATCGAGAACCGTGGATTTGCCGGATCCATTCGGACCCGCGAGAACCACGAGGGGGCTCAGATCCGCAATTCGCCCTTCCTCGATACCTCGCAGCCCCGAAATCGTCACTTCATGAATCATGAGCCGAGGCTCCTTGGTACTTCGTTCCGCGTATCGAGCGCACAAGTGCAACGCGAGCGCGCGTGTACTCGTACCGAAAGCAAGCCGTCTGGTCAAGAAACCTGCACACAAGAGAAAAATCGCGAACACTGGCGATGTCTACGCACAAGGGTTTACGGGGGAATTGACATCGCCTGGTCCGTAGGTACGCTCGTCGTATGAAACATCTTCATTTGTTGCTTCTTGGTCTTGTTGGGTTTACGGCATGCGGCAGTAACGTCGAAGGGGGCGGCAGCGGAGGTTCGGGCGGATCAGGGGGATCTGGTACGTCGAGTACGTCGAGTACGTCGAGTGGTTCGTCGGGAGGATCGTCCGTTCAATGCGTTGGAGATGCGCCTATGTTTCCGACGTTTGACAAGACGTGCACGATGGCCACGGATTGCATCACGGCGCTGCACATGGTGAATTGTTGTGGAACGCTCACGGCAATTGGTGTCAATGTCGCGGAGAAAGAGGCATTTGCTGCCGCCGAAACAACGTGTCAAATGCAATATCCTGGGTGTGGATGTGCGCAATTTCCGACAACGACCGAAGACGGCAAGATGTCGATGGATGATACGCAGATTCAAGTAGGGTGCACGAACGGGCAATGCTTGACGTTTTTGCCCTAAGAGGGTGTCTATCAGGCTGCTGCGCGTTGTGAATCGTCGGTTGGACTTACTCAGCGTACGATGTACGCTTCCGTCGTCCTCCCTAGCTTCACAACGCTCGCTACGCCTGATAGACACCCTCTGAATCGAATTATCGCCCGCGACGTAAAATGCGGCTGACTTTTTTGCCGAGCAAGTCTGGAGTCGCCGGAGAACCCATAGCATCCGCGGCGCCTGCCGATACGAGCTGCGTCATTTTTTGCGGTACAAGGCCCAAAGCGCATACAATTGTCTTGACGTTCGGCACTTTTGATCGAAATTCTCCAATGAGACGCACGGCGCTTTCAATGTCGCTGCCGACATCGAGAACCAACACGGGTAATTTTTTCGCAATGACGTCATCGAGTGAATGAACGGCAACCAAAAGAATACCCTGGGCTGCCAATCCCATGGAACAACCGTCGTCAATGCCTGGATTGGGGGACAAACTCCAGAGCATAACCTCTTGCCCGTCGAATTCAGGGGCGACGTCCATGTCTTGCGCAGTTCCCAGCACGGCGTCCCAACGAGGCAGGCGTGAAAGACGCGACCCCAATGGTTCGTCGCCTTTACGTGTAACGAGCGCTGTGGCTAATGAATTCGCATCGAATGCCGCGAGGAATCGGTCACGCACTTCCTGAATGTTCCGAGGCCGTTTTTCCGGTGTCTTGGCCAGCATATCGAGTCGCAATCGCTCTAAAAGGGCGGGCACCGGCTCGGCGTCCAATGGTCTCGTCAACGGAGGCGGCGGCATATACAGATGCCCAGCAATGCTATCGACAGCGCGTCGCCCACCAAAAGGCGGTTTGCCTTGCAGCATCGTCGTCAATACGCAACCTAGTGAGTAGATGTCGGATTCGGGTCCCACCGCCAACGAATAACATTGCTCCGGACTCATGTATTCAGGGGTTCCCGCAAGCGCATCTGGCGTGGTCAACGTTGGCCCTGCATCTTCCTCGATGGACACTTCCACATGCGCCAAACCAAAATCGAGAATTTTGAGCGTTTGCACGCCAGCAACGTTCGTGACGAACATGTTTTCGGGTTTTACATCCCGATGGATGATTCCATGCGCATGCGCCGCCTCGAATGCAGAAAGGATCTGGAGCATCGAGTCGCATAGCTCTTTTAATGGCATCATCGACTCGAAGGTCTGCAAATAATCTTGCAGGGTCAAACCTTCGAGCCACTCCATGACGAGGTAGGGCAACGTATCGCCTTCGTTGCCAAAATCGAGCACACGAACGACGTGCGGATGATTCAATTGTGCCGACGCCCGCGCTTCGCGGTAAAACCGTCTTACGATATCAGGGTCCGCAGCACGCTGAACATGGAGCACTTTGATCGCCACCGGCATGTGCAACGAAAGATGCTCGCCGCGATACACTTCGCCCATTCCGCCAGCACCGATACGCGCATCGAGCCTGTACTTGCCCGCAATGGTCCGCCCGGCATGGATTCCAAGAGCAACGGCGTCCGTGTTCAAGGGCTCACCTCGTTTACATGAATACCAAACGACAACATTCCCGTTGCCGCGGCTTTCAGCTCGACGCTTTCCGCACGACCTACCCAGCCTCCAATCGAAACAAAATAATTTCGTCCCAATTCGATTCCCCCCGAAAGTCCAAACGGTAGAACGTCGCGTTCGGGATCCTGTGCGATCATCAAATGCGCGTCGATCGCAGCGTAGGCGCGAAGCCATTCCAGCAGGTCATACGTGCCGCCTGCAACGACATACGGACGGAACCGCGGAACGAGCGGAGCATCACCAAGAGCAAACTGGCCACCCACATTCACAAGCCACGTAACACGCCCTCGAATTCCCCCACCAGCAAGGCCCACATCGAGTCGCAATGGTTGTCCACGCCAAACCATTGGCAATCCAACACGTACGGCGGGAGCGATTTCAATGACCGAATCACCAAGCCGATATGCACGATATCGCGCGCCGAACCAAGCCATATTTTCCGTCGCCGGGTAATCGGCGGACGGCGGATACGCATTTTCAAACGGCGGCGATTCGACCAATGCATCCACGCCAAATCGGCCGATACCGCCACTGGCGCGGACGTTGCCCTGAAGCACCGTACCGTTGGCCGTAACACCTCCACCAATACCGATTCCACCGGCAAAAGGTGCCGTTGGACTGAGCCAAGGAAGCCCAGTAACACCTGCAGGTCGCGGTGGTGGTAACTTGAGCCCAATGATTCGTAATGGTTTGGCGGGAGGCATCGGAACAGGTTTTTCCGGTACCAAGATCGAATTCGTGCCTAGAAGACGACCTCGTTCATCCGTCACGTCAAATCGCACATCGCCGCTCGTCTCCCCCACGCCAAGCGACCCAATCAATGTTTTGTCGGGTTGCACCGACAGCGGCACCATTTCAATACGCTCGCCCAAACGCACACGCAATCGAGGCACGATTCGTTGCATCACGTCGAGGCCCTGAGCCCCATCGAGCTTGATATGAAAGCTCAAAGTACGGCTGGCAGGATCGAACGAGGCCGTTGGCTGCGCCTTGACCGCAGTATATTCGACCGTAATCTGCTCGACTCTGCCGGTCGCCGTACGAATGCGCATCGCTTTGGGAGTTTGGCGCAGAAGATCGATTTCACGCGGCATTGCACCGAAAGGACCATCATCCAGGGACACGTCCAGTCCCGTTTTTGTGTCGAACGTGAGCACACCATAAGGATTCGCCACGATTTTGGCACCTTCCAGGCGGCTGCCTTCCCCATGTACTTCTGCCGCAACCACTTCAATGGTCCGGACATCAGAAGCAATGCCCAAATATTCTTCGGTATCGATAGCTCGGACACGTACTTTGTACGTCCCTGCCGGGAATCGTTCAGCGCGAAATGTCAATATATCCGCCGGTATTTCTTCCCGAACCACCAGGTCATGAAAACCTTCGTCGCGGGAAACTTCGAGGCGATAATTTTTGGCTTTGTCGATCGCCGACCATTTCGTCGTAATGACGGCGGTTCCTGCCGGTGCCAGCACGATGCTTGGTGAACCACCTGGTTGCCAATGCGGCGCTGGAGGTAAAGGCCGCGGAGGTGCAGGAGGTGCGTTCCCGACAAACCGTGTTCCAAAATCTTTCGGAACCGTAACGTTTTTCCCTCCAGATTCCACCGTCGCACGACCTTCGAATACTGCCACGGTCGTACGCGTCGCTCTTCGCTCCACCACCGTGTCCCGCGACGTCGCACTCACTTGCCCACCATCCGCCAACGCAACAACAGCTGGCTCGCCACGAAGCGCCGACAAACCCGCCTGAACTTCCCCCGCTTGCAACTCGATCGTCGGAGCTGTCTTGGAAACACTCGTTTTGGCCGCAGTGCCATACACGACGATCAGAGTGTTTTGCGCCAGAAATACGTGCGTTTGGTCGAGAAATACGATGTGCGCACGACCTGCATCCATCGTCTGAACGTTGTGATTTCGATAGAGCGGCGCGCCCGTGAATACCGTCGCCCACGAGCCTCCTGACGGCCTGCCACGAACATCAGGAACACTCGACTTGACGCTGGCGTCGGCCACCTTCGTTACCGTCTTTGGAAGGATCAACGTCGTGCCTTCGGCGAGTGGTTTCCCCGCAGCGCACACCACTCGGTTGTAACGTCCAATGAGCGGCACGTGCGTCGCCGAACCATAAAGCGCTTTTGCAATGTCCTCGCACGTCTCGCCTTTTTGAACACCCCATTGGACGATCGGTTCGACGAATCCTGGCGATGGGGTGGGATCCGCCGCTGCAACAGGCACAGCAACGAAGAAAGCTCCCAACCCTACGAAAACTTTCGCCTCAATCCCCTTCATCGTCGATTAACCTCGGCACTTCATGGTACATGAGACACTTCAAGGTCCCGTTTGACAGTCGCGATGTAGACGCGGCAGTTCATAACTGCCCCAAATCAAGCACGATCTCAACAGCATCCTACACTAGAATGTTCGCACGCATGAGGTTTGGATAAGGACCGTCAACCGCAAGCTTCTACAACTTTCCGTGCGCGGGGTTTCTAAATGCCCACTCAATGGGCCCGATCATTGGTGTTTGCAACCGTCATGGGCCTTGTGCCGTCGACTGCTTTGGCGCAATCAGCCACAGCACTCGATCGATTCGAGCCGGCTCCCGCTGGCGATGGGTCGTTTGCCGTTCCACGCGCCAGCGTGCTTGGTCATCTCAATCCCGCAGCATCACTTGCGTTGTCCTACGCAAACGCGCCCCTTCATCTCAGAACGTACGATGTGGCGTCCGGAAAAACCTTGGCCGAAGCCGCCATCGTCGACCACCAACTCATTGCCCATGTTTTGGCGAGCATCGAAATTGCCCAGCGTGTCAAAGTCGACCTCGACATTCCGTTCACGATCTCCCAAGGCGGCGATTCCCCGTCCGTCGATACAAAAGTGACGACCGTCCCTGCGGCGAGCCCGCAATCGTTCGTTTCGCCCGCCGGCGTTTCCATGAACGACATTCGCCTAGGAGCGCGAGTGGCGCTCGTTCGTCAACGCGGCATGATTCCCGCCGTAAGCTTGGCTTATTCCGTGTGGTTTCCTTCGGGCAACGCGCAAGCGTATACAAGCACCGGGTTTGTCCGGCACGCACCTTCCCTCATTTTCGGCGCTGAACAAGGGCGTTATGCCTGGTCAGTCATGGCTGGACGACGCGTCCAAGATAGCCGCAACGGCGCGGGCCTGCTCGGCAGCGAAATCATCGGTGGAGTAAGTTTTGCCGCTCGTTTCGACAAACTCACGACTCATGCCGAACTTTTCGGCGGCGTTGCTGCACCAGATAAATCCACCCTCGCCACATCGACGCCAAACCTGGAATTGCTCGTCGGCGCTCGTTACACCCTAGGTCCCATCACGGGCGGACTCATGGCTGGTCCCGGTTTGTTTCGCGGCATCGGGACTCCAACGTTCCGTGTCCTCGCGACGCTGAGCATGAATTTCGGCTCGTCGGAAACATCCAAACCATCCACGACGGGAACATCCACGACGACGACACCAGCTGGTCGAACTGATCCTACATCCGCGACATCGCCAACCCAGAACCCTGCTTTGAGCTCCAAAGAACCCGGACCGGCCGATCGTGACGGTGATACCGTTGTCGATCACGACGACGTTTGTCCGGACATGGTCGGCGACGCGAGTGCTTCCGCTGCGCGTCGCGGCTGTCCTGCCGATCGTGACGGCGATTTGATCGCCGATGCCGACGATCGATGTCCCGACGAAAAAGGCGTTGCAACACCGGACGTCGCTCGTTTCGGTTGTCCACTGGATTCGGATGCTGATGGGTTTGTCGATGCAGTCGATGCTTGTCCGAACGAAAAAGGAGAAGCAAACGAGGACCCGAAAAAAGCTGGATGTCCGCGCTCCGTTCGCGTCGAAGGAACGCAAATCGTGATTTTGCAAGCGGTCAATTTCGCGACAGGAAGCGATATCATCACGGCTGATAGCTTCACCTTGCTCGACCAAGTTGCAGCGGTCTTCAAGGAACATCCCGAGATCGCACGCGTCGCCGTCGACGGGCATACGGACAACTCTGGGTCGGCCAAGGACAACGTCACGCTGTCGCAGAAACGAAGCGTCTCCGTCGTCACGTGGCTCGTGGAACATGGCATCGACGCCCGAAGACTCGAAGCTCGTGGATACGGCCCCCGAAGACCGATTGACACCAACGCTACGCCCGTGGGCAAAGCGAAAAACCGGCGTGTCGAGTTTCAAATCTTGAAACGAACGACCGAAGGAGCCGCGGGCTGGCAAGCAGGTTCCATCCAATGAAACTCGGGGCGCGAGCGCTGGTTCTGTTCGCCACGGTGGGAGTCGTTCCGGTCGCCATTGTCGTCACGCTTCTGATCTCGGTGAATCAACGCGCCGTGATCACCACCGAACAACAGCTACAAGCGGCTACGATCGACGAGTTGAAACGTGTCGCCACGCGCCGCATCGATGGCGTACGTGACGACGCCAATGCCGTTGCATTTGCGCTCGCCGACGCCGCACGGGCATCCGCAGCAACGGCTGGAAGCGACGGACTCGATGTCGTACGCGCGATCCTCGCGTCACGTCATGAAATTGATGCCGTTCGCTTCGAAGTTCCCTCACGCAAAGTGAGCACAATCATTCGTCGCCGCGACGACGACACCAGCAAAGTCGACGTGCCTTCATCGACGCCGGAATTGCAGCGTATTGCGGATGAACGAGGTGCCGCAGTGGCGAGCCTCGGAGGAGCCCGAGGGGTCGTCGTCGTGCCGATTCGACCTTCGCGGGCGGCGGACGTTCCGGACAAACCTGCACTCGATGCCAAAGGGTACGTGACCGTATCACTCGTGCTGGACGACATGGCGCTCGAGCTCGAGGACATCGCGCAGCGTCGATTTAGTGGAGCGGTGGGTTTGGTCGTCGTCGATGCAAATCGGGCGCCAGTGGCATCTTTCAACATGCCGGAATACGAGCAACTGAAGGATCCTGGGACGTATCCGTTGTGGGTCGGATATTCGAAGGAAAACACGACGGTTGTGGGAGTGGGTCGAGTTGCGCCTTTCGTGAGTATTCAAGGTGTCAAGATGATTGGCGCGCTCGAATTGCTTCCGAATTTAGGGTGGGGCGTCATTGCTGTACGTCGAGAACAGGATGCGTACGCGGTACTCGCGGCAATGCGGACGCAGGGTCTTTACGTGACGGCGTTTGCGATTCTTTTGGCGCTTGCTGTCGGGGCATTGGCAGCGCGGTCGGTTTCCAAGCCGATTGTGCAACTTGCGGCGCAAACGCGTCGATTGGGCAAACGGAAATGGCTCGAAGTTTCGCTCGATTTGGATCGGTCAGACGAGATTGGCGATTTGAACCGTGAATTTTCTTCCATGGCGAAAGATTTGGAAGAAAGCGAAGCGTTGATTGTTCGTCAAGCCAAACAACGCGCTGATTTGGGACGTTTTTTGAGCAAAGAACTGGTCGACGCGATCGTTTCTGGTCAGCATGAGTTGTCGCTTGGGGGTCGTCGCGCGATGGTGAGCGTGCTTTTTGCGGACGTCGTAGCATTTACGCCTTTGGCTGAGGGGAAGCCCGCGGAAGAGGTCGTGGCGATTTTGAATGAATTGTTTTCGGTCTTGACGGAGGTCGTGTTTCGTCATGGGGGAACAGTCGACAAGTTTCTCGGGGATTGCATCATGGCGGTATGGGGAGCTCCGGTCGTGCAAGAAGACCACGCCCGACGCGCACTTGCGGCAGCGGAAGACATGATGCGATTTTTGGAAACGGCCAATGAATCGTTTCGCGAGCGTTATGGAATCACGCTGGAACTTGGGATTGGGATCAATTCAGGTGAAGTGCTCGTGGGCAACATTGGCTCCGACAAACGAATGGAGTACACGGTCATTGGCGACGCGGTGAACGTTGCGGCGCGACTCGAAGCGATTGCGCGTCCGAATCAGATATTGCTTGCCGATACGACACGGGATTTGGCGCACGAAGGATTCGAATTCAATTTCCTTGGTGAAAAAGCGGTCACCGGGCGTAAAGCCATGACGAAGGTGTATGAATTGGTCGTGACTTGAGAGGGCGCCGTTAGACCCAGCCAAACGGCAAAAGGCATGAGAAAGAAAGAAATGCTCTCACAAACCCCAGTGTGAATAATAAAGTCCGACACATGACCAAACCCGTCATTGCCATTGTCGGTGCGGGGCCCGGCGTGGGCCTCGCCGTTGCTCGCAAATTCGCCCGTGAAGGCTTTTTCATCACGGCGCGTCAGTCGGTTCCTCTTCGTTTTTTTGGGGTTCGTCGCCTTCGTCTTCTTCGGGATCATCACCAAAGAGGACTCTCACCTGAAGAGCTAAAACCTCGAATGGTTCGGGATGAATAATTTCATCGAAATCGCCCGTCTGCACTTCAACGTAACCGTCGGGACTCCACCGATTGACAGAAAGAGTCTGCGCCGCTGGGTCGACAATCCAGTAATGGGTCACTTCGTACCGATGATAAACGCGTTTCTTTTTTATGAGATCGTGACTGCGATTCGTCGAAAGAATTTCGCATACCCAATCGGGACGAATGCGGATCGGAATGCCTGTCGGTCGCTCAGGAACCCGATCTCGACGCCAGCCAACAACATCCGGTCTCAGGGTGTTTTTGGCGTCAAAGAAAATATCCACTTCCGTACCAAACCACCAACCGCCAGGTGAGCGTTTCCCTGGACGACGACCAAACGGCGACGTCCAACCCGCAATAGCGAACTGAGCTCCACCGTGCTCACCACTCGCCGCGTCTTCCTTCGTTGGATAAATAACCCCCTCGATGAGTTCGTGCTTCCGTTCCTCTTCAGGAATCGCGAAGAGATCGTCGAGGGTCTTGAGAACGACCTGCGCATCGTTCAGCCGTTGGTTCATCTTGCGGGCCGGCGCGTTCATGCCGCCATGATACACCAAAGCGCCAAAAGAAGCGAGCCGTCGTCACGAAACGATGCGTTTTTTATGCAGGTGTTCGGCCGAGTCGCAATTCAGAAATCGCAATGGCCAGGCGTACGCGGGAACGGAATCACGTCGCGAATGTTGCCCATTCCGGTGCAAAGCAATACGAGCCGCTCGAAGCCGAGACCGAATCCGGCATGCGGCGCCGTTCCGTATTTTCGCAAATCTACGTAAAACGCATATTCTTCTTCGCGCAAACCCGCTTCTTTCATTCGCTCGACAAGCACGTCGTACCGTTCTTCACGCTGGCTGCCGCCAATGATTTCTCCCACTTGCGGCACCAATACGTCCATGTTGCGTACGGTCTTCCCGTCGTCATTGAGACGCATGTAAAATGCCGTAAACGCTTTCGGGTAATCCGTGAGAATGACCGGTCGCTTGAAATGGACCTCGGTCAAATACCGCTCGTGTTCGGTTTGCAGCCCAACGCCCCATTCGACAGGATATTCGAACTTTTGCCCCGATTGCTTCAATATCTCGACCGCTTCGGTGTACGTCGCCCGAATAAATGGTTCCGCGACAATAGCTTCGAGGTTTGCTTTCAGGCCCTTTTGAACAAAGCTGTCGAGCATGTTGATGTCTTCGACGTTGTTTTGCAAAACCGCCGCAATCACATACTTCAAGAACGCTTCCGCAATGAATGCATTGTGGTCGAGGTCCGCAAAAGCCATTTCCGGTTCGATCATCCAGAATTCAGCCAAATGCCGCGTCGTATTCGAGTTTTCCGCTCGAAACGTGGGACCAAACGTGTAGATGTTGCCGAGGGCCATGGCGTAGATTTCACCCTCGAGCTGCCCGCTCACGGTCAAATTCGTCCGCCGACCAAAAAAGTCCTTCGAATAATCGATTTCGCCTTCAGGAGTTTTCGGGGGTTTGGCAAGATCCAGTGTCGTGACCTGGAACATTTCGCCCGCGCCTTCGCAATCGAGGCCCGTGAGAATCGGCGTGTGAATGTAGAAAAATCCGCGATTCCGAAAGAAATCGTGAACCGCCATCGCTAATGTGTGACGAACTCGAGTGACCGCGCCAAACGTATTCGTGCGCGGACGCAAATGCGCAATCGTGCGCAAAAAGTCGAAACCGTGACGCTTCTTTTGCAGCGGAAAGTCATCCGGGGCAAACCCATACACATGCACGGATTCCGCCTTGACCTCGACCGACTGCCCCTTGCCCTCACTGGCCACCACAACCCCTTCGACCCGCACGCTCGAACCGGTGCCGAGTTGCTTGATGTCGGATTCGTAGTTGGACAAAGTCCCATCAGCGACGATCTGGAGATTCTTCAAACACGAGCCGTCGTTGATCTCCACAAAGGAAAAATTGCCCTTGGAATCGCGACGCGTGCGAACCCAGCCGCAGACCGCCACGCGATCACCAACCGGCGCCTTGTCGAATATCTCCTTCACGCGATGAATCTGCATGGACGACTCCGAAGCGATGAGAAACCACAAGCGCGCCAACGAAAAACGCGCGGCGCATACCTAACATGTCTCGACGTACGTTCAAAATTGTCCGGACAAACCTACGGTTCCTAGGCCAATCTGCGGCTCGATCGAGGTGAACACGTTCGCGCCCTTCTTCACCGGAGCCTTGGAGCGACCCGAGGGCACGAGCCAAAGCGTCGCCGCTACAACGCCAACGACGCCTCCACCAATCAGGAAACCCGTGCCGACATTCGAGAACAACCGTCGTTGATCGTCGCGACTCTTGATGTCGGAGTAATTCGTGGCGGGCAAATTCGTCCCAGGCTCACGCTGCGCCGCCAATTCTTCGATTTCGCTTTTTCGCGCAACCGCAGTCCCAAACAACACGCCACCTACTGCGCCAAGCACGACGGCTGAACCCGTAGCCACCCAAGCAAGCGTGCGTCCCCCGCCTTTTTGCGGAGAAAGCGCAACACGCGCGATCGCTCCACGTTCAACTTCGATCTTGGTGCTCGCCGAAGCATCGTCGACTTCCATGGAGACTTCGTGCTTGCCTGGTTCCACAGCAACGCGTCCCGAATCGTCCAACTCGACGGGTTTGTCATCGACGAACACCCGCGCGGACATGGGAATATCGCCGAACGAAATAAACGCCTCGCGCTTGGGCACGGCAACGGTTTGCTTGCCTGCGGTGACCAACAAGTCGCCAAACTTGTCTTGTGCGACGAGCGATATCTCGAGCGTCGCCCCGGGACGAATGAAGGAAGGGTCGAGGGTTCCACGAAGCGGACCATCAGGTGACGGAGCCAACGGCAAATCGAAGGAGCCTTCGAGGACGCTCGAGCTCACACGCGCAACAACGCGTAACCACGCCGGTGCTTGGGCGACATCCGCGGACAAACGCACCGGTTGCCAAGCAACTTCTGGCGCAGTGACGGAAATCTCGCCGAGTTTCACGCCCGCTTTTTCGAGCCGCTCTTTGCGCACGCGTTCAGCCGCTCCGCGACAAACCCCGCGCACTTTGGGCGATTGATCCCGCGCCACCTCGGGATCGTATCCCGACGCAATGACCGCTTTCGCACACGACGTCTGCCCAGCCGCTTCGCCTTTCGTGACGAGCGAAGCGGTCGCTTCGAGCAGTCCCGCTTCCACAGCAAGCGCTGGAGGGACATCGTTTTTCGGCAACTGGCCGAGCGTACGCAGGGCATCGGCAAACGCACCGTTTTCCGTCTGTTCACGCGCTTTGGCCACGATACCCGCGAGGTCCTCACCTCGTGCAGGCGATCCGGTTGTCAAGACAACCGAGGACAAGAGGAGAACGGATCGAACGGACAAGTTGCTACACCAACGATTGGCCATGACAAACTCACTCGGTTTTGCGCAAGTCGAACCGAATCGAACTCGGCTTTCCCGGCTTGATCACAACGGACGAACTGCGAGACGCGCCCAGTTCGGAATTGCGTACGCTAACACTGTGGGGACCTGGAGGAAGGCTGATGGGAGCCAACGGTGTTGTACCTACACCTCGGCCATCCACGGTGACATCTCCCCAGGGAACAACGGAAACGACGAGCGTGCCTGGCTCGGTCGATTCTTCGACCGGGGGTGGAGGTGGCGGCGGCGGTGGCGGTGGAGAGTTTTTCCTGGACGTGGTTTTTCCCGTCGATTGTTGCGACGCCTGAGCCAGTTCGCCACTGGATGCAGGTGCAACTCCGGACGACGAATCGACAGCAGGAATGTTGGCGGCAACGGCACCGGATGCGCTTTGTGCCGTCACAGCAAGGGACGATGAAGCTGCCGCCAGGTCGGGTTTGTCTCCAGCAGCACGGGACAACACCAGGAACGCTAGTCCTCCACCAAGAACGGTAAACGCGACAAGGCCAGCTATCGCCATCGGCGAAGCACGGCGGGTGGCGGCCGTGTTCCCTGTCCCTTGCGCATCCGCGTAACTGCCCACACCCGTAACGCTGCGACCAACTTGGGACGGATTCGACGCCGGCGGGACGCTCGATCCAACTGCGCTTCGCGATCCGATGGAAGGCGTCGAGGTTCGTCCAATCGAACCGTTCTCGGACAAACTCGCTCCAGGGTTCGTCGCCAAAGGGCCGGATCCCGTTCCAAGCTGCACGTTCCATGCGGGGGGACGTTCAGCTTGCGGAGCTTCGCGACTCGCTGCAGCAACCTGCTCGAGACGCGCTTTGAGTTCTGCCTGGGCTTGTTTTTCGGCACCCGAACCACATTCGCGCAAAGCTTCGTCGAGCATGGCGACGAGTTCTCCGGCGTCGGACACGCGACGCATCGGATCCATCTCCGTGGATCGATCGATGGCTTGCGCGAGCAGGGGCGGCGCGTTGGGGATGAGGTCATGCACGCGAGGCACGGGCTCGACCGAAATCATCATCAGCAGTTGCGTCTGCGTTTCTGCCTTGCGTAGACGGCGTCCGAGGATCCCTTCGAAGAGCGAGATGCCCAAAGCAAAGATGTCGGCGCGACCGTCGAACTTTTCGCCGCGCGCTTGTTCCGGCGGCATGTAGGGGAGTTTGCCCTTGAAAACGCCTGTCTCCGTACGTTCGCCACCCATGCCGGAAATGCGCGCAACGCCGAAATCCGTGAGGCGCACGCGCCCATCTCGAGAAACCAGAATGTTGGAGGGCGTAACATCGCGATGAACAACGCCGCAGTTGTTGCCGTAGTCGTCCGCCATCGTGTGGACAGCTTCGAGCGCCTTGGCCACTTCGCGCCCGAGGTACGCCACCGCGGCCGGTGAATGCGCGCCAGTTCGTCGATACAAACGGTCGAGCGCTGCTCCATCGACGAAATCGAGAACGAGGTACAAACCACCTTCGGAGTTACCGAGTTCGATCAGACGAACGATGTTGGGATGATCGAGTTTGGCGATGACTTGCGCTTCAGCGACGAACGATTCGGTGGCGATGTCCCCGATTTCGCTCGTACCGAGAAGACGTTTGACGGCGACACGACGGCGGAAATTACGCGGCCCTTCTTCTTCGGCAAGCCACACTTCGCCCATGGCGCCTTTGCCAAGCAAGCGCACGAAGCGGTACTTGCCTGCAAAAAGCTGCGCCTGCGGATCGAACGTCATGTCTCCCCTTTCCGGCGCATTTTCATTCTGCAACGCAGCTTCATCGAGTCGTTCCTAAGGCACCGGTAGAATGGCCATACGAAATGCCCCCGCATCGGCATCCGTTTCGAGCCACCCGACGAAGAGTTTGTCCCCGATGATGAGCATCCGTAGCGCCTCGATAAGCCGCGTGGAAAACCGCGGAATCGTCTGCACGAGCGTCGAAGCACCGTTTTTCGGATCGACGGTGTACACGAGAATGTTGGGGCTGAAAGCATCTTGACCAGGCGTGGCGAGAATCGCGGTCTTTGTTTCACGCGATAACCACGCAGGCCGAGGAAAGTCTCGAATCGTAGGCAATTTGCCCAGGGTGACTTCGCTGGATTGCAGTGCGCCGCCCGTGTCGACAATGGACACCTGACGCAAAAACGCATCACCACTGACCAGCGACGTAGCCAGTTTGTCGCCTTGTCGATCGGACGGGGAAATATACAACAGCGACGAACCATCGGTCGCGACAGGAACGGCCAGGTGTCCCAAGGGGACTTCGACTTCCGCGCCTGCATCGAGCAAATAGAGGACGCTTGGCCGTTCGTCATCCAAAACCCACCACGTTCCGGTGGCAAAACGAAGCGCATCGAAAACGCCCACCGCGACCGACAGGTTTTTTCGTACCGGGTGATAAATCGCGTCGGGAGCTTTGAGCGTTCCATCACGCTGCAGCGGGAAAATAGCGAGCTCCGCGACGGTCGCCACGGCTGTCGTGCGCGATCGGACGTATCCGACGTCGACTGAATCACCACGATCCACGAGCTTGGGCAAACTCACCGCGCCGTACCCGACGGTGTCGAGACGTTTTTCCTCACCCCACGCAGCTTCGTATTTGGGCGGCAAATTCTCGCTTCCTGCGGGCGGCAAATCCGAACGGTACGTAATGAGTCGCGGTTGCGGAGACGGATCATTGGGCAGTGACGGAGCACTGATCGACACGAGAACGCGATCACCATCGACGGGAAGGACATCGAAATACGGCTCGAGCGAGTCGTCTTCCGCGACAAAACTGCCCACGAGTTCCATCTGGGGACTCACGAGCCCCTCGGGGGTAACTCGTGCCCCGACAAACTTTTGGCCTTCGGCGAAATACGAGTAGGACTCCCACGTGACGAGGACGTTGTTGCCTTGTTGCGCCAAACGTACGTCGTTGCCGCGTATCGAGCCTACTTGCCCGACGGTGATGGGCACTGGAGTTCCAGGCAAAGCGCACACGCCGTGGATGCAGTCGTATCCTTCGGGACAAGCACCATCCGTCGAACAAAGCGCCGGCATGTCACCAAACGACAGTTCACCGCATCCTGCAACGCAGAGCAGCGACAACATCGCCAGCGCTTGTAACCTCACGGGATCCTCCGAGGAATGCTGAGCACTCGGCGCGGAGCAATTGATTTGCTCACGATTGGTTTTGCTCCGGACTTGATGAAATCCGAAACGCCGACCCACAGGTCCATGTTGCTCTCGTGGTACTGAACCCACGCGACGTACGCTTTGTTGTCACGTACGAATGCCCGCGCTGTGTAGACGGAATCTGAGCTTTCACGCTTGATGCTGGCAACGATACGCAACGGCTCCGTGGGCGATCGCCACGCAACGTCAATCGTGGGCAACGCGGGATCATTCGACACGGGTGCGATGAGAACTCCGCCGTCGAACGGCACGCCAATGAACGGTGATGCCGTGTCGGGCAATCGGAACTTATCCGCCGACATCGTACCCATCCCGCCCGTTTCTTTCATGACGTACGAAACATCGTACGTACCCGCAGATTCGTCGTACTTGTCGCGACGCAGGAAAAACTCGTGGTCTTTCCAAACGAACAACGGTTCGTCCGGCGTCTCGACAAACGTGGCGACAGGGCTCATCGGATTGATGGTGGCCAACGCAAAATTTTCGAACCCTGTACGCAGCGTGAGCCATCCATCGTCCGCTCGAAATAGCTGACAATCGCCAGAAAGTGGCGGAATGGGCGCCATGAGTTCATTGAGCTGCGCGGTGGTGGCAAACGTTTGGTTCCACAAAGAACCCTGCCGCTCGACACGCAAAACTTGAGACTGTCCACCGTTTGAAGGAACGGTCCATGCGACGTGCATCGTCGTGCCGTCGATGGTGGCACCGACGTACGGCGGTTCGACACCACCGAGGTACAACGTGTTTGCCGAGAAAAGTTTCTCGACTGCCGCGGTGGTTCCATTCGTCACTTCACGCTCGACGCCGAAGAGGTCGAGCGACATTTGATCGGCATCTACGTTTGGAAATCGGAGCGTGACGATGCCGTAACGTCCATCGGGCAACAGGACGATCGACGACGAGACTGCGGGCCCATCCTGTTGCGGAAACAGCATGCGCGGCGCGAGGACAGTGCCATCTGGAGCAACGCGAATGTCGTAGATGCCTTTGCGACCTTGCGTGAAGTTGTCGTTGACGAGCAACGTGGCGCCGCCATCGGAGGAGGAGGCAAACCAAAAAACTTCTGCGGGATTGATCCAGGTCGCGCGTGTGGTGTGCGTCGAAGCCGGCTTCGTTCCATCACGTACACATACGGACACGCGACACGAATAGCCCTCGGGGCAAAGCCCCTCGCCAGCACAAGCGAATGGAGCATCCCCAAGGTTTGGTGAGCATCCGATCGCGAAAAAGGATGCGGCCGCTAAGGAGCGGGCCAGTTGCCCGAGCATGGCGGCAGTCTACTCCTGGTCGTGAAATGTTTGGGGGACGAAATGCGATGTGTCGTGGATCGCGTGGTCTAGTACGACGAGCGATGGAGGCGTGTCGACGGTGATCGTCAGCGATTACGGATGAGCCAACAGCGATCGATAATAATCGGCGTCATCTTTTGGCAGCGTCTTGAGCAGCGGGCGCAGGGTGTAATTGCCGTGAATTTTGCCTTCACGCTTAAAGCTCCAATCAGAAATATCCGTCTTTTTAATCTTCCACGTTTGTCCAATCTTAACGTTGTTCACCACCCCCGGTTCATTGTCGATTTTGCCCTCGAACACCCCATTGCTATACATCACGTCGACCACCCAGAAATGTTCCGTCTCTCCCTGATCCGTAATGGGCGCTTTGACGGAAAAGTCGTATCCTTGGCGCTTCTCGAGAATAGAGATGAAGTTGTCCACTTCGGCCTGAGCCCGAGTTATGGCCGCGTCCATTTCCGCAAGGTCATAACCACCGGGACTCAACGTTGCCGGCATTTCACGTTCGGCAGTTTCCTCTACGGCAGATGTTTGTTTGTCACGGGCTTCTTTTGTCGCCTTAGTGCGATCGCAAGCCAAGGTCGAGACCAACAAGCTTATGCAAAAAAACGTCAGGATGTATTTTTTCATGATCGTTTACCGTTCAGGAGGTCGAGTTTTATTCGGCCACGAGCGCACATGCCACAAGTACGCCACGGCGGCAAAAAAATCTGTTCCGATGCTTCGCAACCAGCACGGCAGCGGTGGCGCCACCGAAAGAATGTCAAAATGGGAACCTGTGTCCGTCGAAGGCACTTGCTGCCGTGACCAATACACCCATCGTCGAACAATTGGCGGAAGTGCAACGTATCGTATATTGCTTGCAATCACCCGAATGGGCCACTGTCGTGAATGATTTGGGCCTCGGACGTCGCGTCACGCGCCTCGTAACACTCGAAAGAGAAGGATCGTTCCGCCCGAAAACGACCCTAACTCCTCGGGCTTCCGCGGCCGCACTTCTTTGTATTCCAGGTACTTCGGCACCAGCAACAGCAGGCCGACGGAATCGGCAAAACGCAAGGCGCTTTCGATGTCCTCGCGCGCATGAATGAATTCTTTGCCCATGTTTACTTTCCCCATTCCGACCGCGGCCTCGTGTGCACTTCGATGCCCGCCGCTTCGAGTTCCTTTACCCGAGTCTGATGATACTTGCCTCCAGGCCGTCGTTCCGATTCCACGACAACCCGCGTCCTATTGTCCGTTCCGATGATTTGATTGTCCGCTGTCCGACGAATGCCCGGACAGGTTTCTCCATCTCGACCTTTTCACCCGGTCGCTTTAACTGCTCTGCCTGGCGGTTACCACCTCCTTTGACATCGGCCTGATGATCGAAATGCCCACGCGTGCCTGGCCTCTTCGTACCCTTCGGCGGCCCTCTCGTCGTCTTTCCGCCGCTGGCCTGGCCCGCCGCGAGCTTCCCTACGATGACCGCACCGACGACCGTCACGCCAATCGCTACGGAATGGCGCGTCACCGAATACGTATCGCCGTCATCGATGGCCAACGATAGGTTGGCTACAGGAATCAATGGGTTGACAACGTTGAATGCATCGACGACATCTCCATGGCGATATGCGTCGTATATATCGGATGCCGGTTCCCATATCGGCGTCGTCCAATCATTCCATATACCACGCGCGGCATCCCCAAGGCCATCCCCAATGCCGTCGGTCACGGTGGGCGCCGGTAATGGTTGTCCTTCAGCCGTCTCCTTGGGGAAACCTTCACCGCCATTTCCGGTCGTATTCACGTCGACAGGTGGGACGTAGGCGCCGACGTTTGCCGCTCCTCGATTGGCTGTAGGAGGAGCCAGATTATTTTGCAGCCGTGGCACGACACTTTCAGAAAATATCAGGTGGTTAACCAATGCAGGGGGAGGGTCGCTATATGTCTCTGTGTCCCCCGGCTCCACTTCATTCTGTGCAAATCCCGTGGGATCGACGAATGCAAGCGGATTGCCGTTGACGTATGCATATCGATTCAGGCTTTGCCCGTCGAAAATGTCCGCAATGACCGGATCCGTCGTTGTAAACCGCGGATCCCACCATCCCATTCTCGTTCGACGGAATGAACATTGCCAGGGCCGCCTTTCATTTATCATTCAAGAGCATCGACAGTCGAATCTCGACTGCTCCGGCCCCCATCGTTCTGTCGTACGGATACTGATCCAAAAGCGAGGAAGAAACCTCTTCTTGGTCAATACATTCAAATGTATTGTCATCATAATACGACAAGGTGCCCTTTCCCGTAAATTCATCGACCCGAATCAACGGGGGCACGGGCCATTCATCGGGATTCCATTTCTCAACGAGTCCAAGCTGAGACCATTCATTGTTGATAAGAGAGAGATCTCCGAATTTGCCAATAAGGACGGCGTGAGACGGGGCGAGTCCGCGAGGGCTTGCTTCCTCTGGCGACTGCAACTTGGGTCCGAAGAAATACCCAAACACGAGCCCTTTGCCGTCCATTCTTGCCACAACTCCCCTGGCATAGCCCCCGCCCTTCAAAGGGAAAAGAAAAACCGTACCCTTCGAGTAATTGACTTTGGATCGACGTCCCATTTTCTTCTTCCTCCCTATAGCCTATCGCCCTCGCGAAGGTATCCTTCTCGTCGTGAATTTTTTGCACTGATAGGCCGTCTTCGATTCAGATCCGCCTCTGGATGTTGTTCCCAAATCCGCTGTTCTCGACCTCGTTGCGCGGCATAGCTGTCTGTTTCTTTATCAACTTCGAATTCCAAACCTTTCGTCGTGGGGTGCCGAGCGTGTTCGCGTTCGCGCCTCAGCAGATTGTTCGTGCGGCCAGTTCTGCGGACCTGTTTGGTCTCCGGATCTGTCAACTTATAGGTTCCACCCCTTGCCGGCGGCCCTCTTGCCGTTTTCCCACCCTTTCCAACCCCCGCCGCCTTTCTACCCACAACGATACTGAGAATCGCGACCCCGACGCCGACGGTCGCCGCGCCGACCGTATACCAATCATCGTCGTCCACGGCAAATGCAATCGTTGCCAGCGGCATCAACGGATTGACCACGTTGATCGCGTCAATGATATCGCCTTGCTTGTACGCCGCCGCGACTTCGAATCCTGTATTCCGCTGTGCATGATACCAAGACGGAGTGAGCGGCACCATCGACCAGATGTTGTCAACGAAGTCACCGACGCCGTCCCCGAGTCCATCGAGAAACCCCGGCTTTTTCGGTTCTGGTGGAGGCGTTTCTTGCGGCAAACCTTGGCCACCATTTCCCGTCGTATTCACGTCGACCGGTGGCACGTATGCGCCGACTTTTGCCGCTTCCTGATTGGGAGCCTCGACACCACCCGATTCGATAGAATCCACTCGCTTGAGCACCACCACCGTTGGCCCTACGGTAATCGTCGAACCGACTTTCGTTTCCTGCCCAAAGATCTGCGAGCTTTCAAAATACTTCGTTTCATCTGGTGCAAATCCCGTGGGATCGACGAATGCGAGCGGATTGCCGTTCACGTACGCGTATCGATTGAGGCTTTGCCCATTCCAAATGTCTGCAATCACCGGATCCGTCGTCGTGAATCGCCCGAGGCGCGGATCAAACATCCGCCCTTTCGCATTTACGAGGCCCAAATCGTCGTCTTCCTCGTGGCCCGTGAATCCGCGCGTCGTTTTGCTCGTAATGGCTCCTGAAGGTCCGCCCCATATCGGATTTCTACGCGCTCCATACGCGTCGTAACTGCGTCGCTCGTCGACCGAGCCGTCTTCCTTCGTGACGACGTCGATCGACCCCAAGTGATCAACATGCAAATACGCCGTTCCTGGCTTTGCTCCGCCGCGCGTCACCACGGCGATCGCCCGTTCCGGTGAAAACACATAGAATCGATGTTCGACAATGCCGCCAGTATTCGTCACTTGCTCGAAAAGTTCACCGAAGTACAGCGTTTCGCTCGTCGGTGTCGTCTTTCGTAAACGTTGCTCGTCACCGTCATATCCAAACGACGTCGTTTTCCCTCCTAGCGTAATAGTCTTCGGCAAATCGAAGGGCGTATACGTCACGGAAACGCCGCCTGGACGCGTGATTTGATTGCCAACGGCGTCGTAACCATAAGAAACGCCAGGCACGTTCGTCACCGCATGAGGATGTTTCGGATCGGCATACGAATACGTCCCCACGTCCGACTTGTCCCATAGATTGCCGTTGGCATAGTACGAATACGACGTCGCGCATGGCGCATTCGCATTCTCGGCAGCTCCAAAGTACGCGCACGTCACCCGATCAAGTTCGTCGTTCCGAAACCATTCCGTCTTGTTTTGTGGTTGAAGCCCATCCGTCCGACGTTTCAAATTGAGCCGTTCGGTCCATTCGTACGACAAGTCTTGAATCTTCGTCGAGCCGTGGGTCGTCGAGATACCCTTCAGGGTTTGTTTGTCGCCTACATAAGTTCGCGTCGTTTCGACGTTGTTGCCGAATCGTTCTTTTTGGAATCGACCCGCATCGTCGACTTCTTTCAGCGTCCAAAACGACTCATTCGTGTTTTTCTCGCGCACGCCAACAACAAAACCGTGTTCGTCGCGCTCGTACATGATGCCAAACGGCTCTTCAGCGAGCGACTGAGGATAGTCCATCGACTTCACGTGACCAATGTCATCGTACGTTCGCCGTGCCGTAAATGAGCCGCTATCGACCGTCTGGACCATGCCTTCGAGCTGACCCTTCGCCGTGTACGAAAACGATTGAATCGCATCCGCACTCGTCACCGTATGCAATCGACCAGTCCCGTTTGGCGCAGTGTCCCATTTCCACGTTGTCGTCGAGACTTGGGCCCCGAGTTTGTCCGTGCGCGTTTCGAGGCGTCCAAGGGCATCCATGCCAAACGTCACGATACGGCCGAGCGCATCCGTCGACGTCACCACCTCGCCAAATCCGTCATGAACAACCGTCGTCGTGCCTCGGTCGGGATCCTCGATCTTCCGCGGCCGCCCGAGCGCATCGAGCGTCCACGTGGTTGTCGCGCCACCTGGATCCGTCGCCGTGCGTAATGTATTAAACGGGCCGTAGGTGTAGGTCGTTTTGCACTTCGCGTCGTCCGTAATTGTGACGGGCCGGCCGAGCGTGTCGATCTCGGTGACGGTGTGCAACGGTGGCGAAGTCGCAAGATCCATGGAACCGACGACAAAATCCTTGCGTATTGGGCGTCGATTTATTTGGATTGTGGCTTCTTTCGCGCTTTGCGCTCGACGTCACGACGTTCGCTGCGCTCACGAATAGGGCGGATGCGTTCTTCGATCTTTTCTGCGATCATCTTGTCCATTCGTTGTTCGAACGCGCGCCCAAACCCAATAGGTATGCTCATCGGGAAACCGGGGTCGGCTGCTCTCACGCCTTCCCAGTTCAAATCAATGTCGCTCATTACAAGAACGCGACGAATGCCGTCCAGGGCCATTTGAATTGCGTGAATCGAATCGACTCCAAAACCGTAATCCCTGGTCGTCTCCGCGGGCAAACCACGCACTTCAAATGGACACCGCCAAACCTTGCTCGTAGGCACTATTTGGGGACGTCCGACACGCACGAAGACCCTACGATCACTGCGCTCGGCGCGCAAGAGATTACGGAAAGCAATCCAACGGGGCCTTGGGGGAGGGTTTGTCGCGGATGCGGAATTGTTCACGTCTCGAGCTTCCGCGAGCATTCGTTTCGTTGATTCGGCGAGCCTATGCTTCCCGTGTTTTTCTTCGAGCATTGCAACGCGCAACGCAGGCTCGGCGAGGCAATCATGCGGCTCATTGCATAGGTTTTCGACCTCGCACAAGATCATTCTTTGCATTCGTTGCTCGAACGAAAAACCAAAGGCATCCTCCACATACCTGGAAAAACCCATGTTGTCCCCTTCCATCATCTCCCATTGTACGGGAATGCCACTGTGCTCGATGCGTGCACGAATGCACCTGAAGGTATTTAGCAACGTATCCATTGTTTCGATGCCGTGAGCAAAGTGGATTTCATCGTCACCGAGTCCTGTGATGATATAGGGGCATCTCCACTCTTCGGCACCGGGAGGCCATTCCGGACAACCCATGCGAATGATGACGATGCCTCCGATAGCATCAAGCCGCTGGAGAGTACGTTCCGCGATCCAATGCGTTCTTTTGGCCTTGAATGTGGTTGTTGCAGATATCGACACGTTCATCAGCTCCCGAACTTTTCGTTGCACCAGCCCCTTTTATTCTGTTCACTCTCAAGGGTCTTGGCCCAGCAATTACCAGGCACTGTCATCGATCGACAAAATTCCTCCCACATGTACTCACCACCCGCGGCGGCATCAAGGCAGCGATTCTTGTTTGGCTTGGGCCTCCACCTTTTTGCCACATCGAGGACATCGTCCTTTGCCTTCTCCACCACTTTCACGGTCACCGCAAAGAGAATCGTAATTGCCCCCGCTTCGAGGAACAATTCGCTGACGACAATCGTTACGCCCACGACTACCACCACGGGCGAACTCACGAGCGAACGTTGCGCTGCGCTCGCCTGCTTGCGCTGAACCTTCAGATATTTGGCCGCTTCGCGAACGCGATCCTCCGAAATGGGCATATCGCGTAATGCATTGCGCATACAAGCGCCAAAATCAGGCGCTGTGTTGGGAATGTCGTTTATCGTAACGTCCACCTTGTCGCCGTCTTCATCCACCAGTACGCTCGAATTTAATACATGATACCCCGGCTCCAACTGCGGTCCATATTCGGCCACGCAATCCTTCGCATGTTCAACCGTGATATCTGCAAGATTGGGATGGTCAATCCCTCCATTCTGGGTAGCTCGCACTGGACCGAGACGACTCGTGCATCCAAGCGGCACGAATCCAAGCGCTGCACACCCAAGAACCCCCGTAGCAATTATCGTTCGCACTCCGGTTTTCATCGTCATTCTCCCATCGTTTCGTCGTCATCCACGTTGATCGGTATGTCAACTTTTCGGCACATCTCGCCTCTGCATCGTTGTTTTATACGGACTTTGGCCATTCACGAATTGAAGCGACACGCTTCAACCTCCACGTGCGCAAACGACCATCCGAAGCACCCGATGCAATCGCGTCGGGCAAGCCATCTCCATTGACGTCCGCCCAAATGACTCGCCCAGGACTCGCTGGAATCGGCAATTTCGTATCCCACGCGCGCCACGTCCCGTCGTCGTTCCGCTCGAGCGCGCTGTACGTTTTCGTTTGCGTCGCCGGAGTGCCCCCGATGTTGATCAATCCCGGCAGAATAAGGTCGATCTTGCCGTTCCGATTGACGTCGACTGTGCGTAACTCGACGCCACAACGAAACCCCGCAAGCGGCTCGATGGACGCGCTGTTCGCCTCGAATCCACCTGGCCGCCAAAGATGCATCGTCCACGCTGACTGGCTTGGATCCCCTTCGGGCGAACTGCCGTGATCGTCGCATTGAATGAGGTCCCCGACGCCGTCACCATCCAAATCGCCAAGGTGCACCGATCCACCCGCACCACGGAGTTGCTTCGGGGCTGGACCGAGTGGAAATGGACGTTGAATACCGGTATCGAATTCTTCGAAGCTGCCGCCTGCTTTCGAAAGCAGCACGATATGGTTGTTTCTGCTTCCGTAGACGTCGTGCACGAGCACGTCCATGCGCCCGTCTTGGTTGTAATCGAGCGCCGTCCCCAATTCAGGTTGGATTTGTGAAGGATCCGCTGGTTCTTGCGGGTCCTGCACGAACGACCATTCTTGCGAGAAAGCGACCTTCGGCGCCGCGAATCCATGGCCTTGGTTTCGCGTGACGTGCCATTCCGTGGTCGGATTCTCCGGTGTCGAGAGAATGGGGCTTGTATCCGGTGAAAGCAAGTCATCGAGACCGTCGCCATTAAAATCCCCGAGCATGTAGCTCGCGAGTCGTGACGTTGGCGCCGCTATCGTCGTCGCGACGTGTTCGAATCCTCTCGTGCTTTTTGCGTATTGAAATCGATTCTCGGGCTTGCAAGCCCCGTCCGCCCCGCATTCTTGCGTCGTTACGAGCCTCGTGCGGCCCGTCGTTTCGCTCTGCTCGTAACCGAATTCGTAGCGGCGCACGAGATCATCACCGACGCGCGTCTGCACTTCATCGAGCCGCAAAGCGCTTTGGAAAGCCATTCCCCCCGAGTAAACCGTGCGCACGTCGTCCGCGTCCTTCGTGCTGTACACGAAGGAAACGGCGCGCGTCCCTTGCTCGCCGTCGAATCCCGTGTAGCGAATCTCGTCGAGCGCGTATTCCGCGGTAAAACCTTCGTCACTTTCCGCGAAACAATACCCATAGGTCATCGCATTACCGCGAGCGTCGCGCGTCGAGGTCGCGAGCCATGCGCGCGGATTCCCATTACGTGCGAGCGGTCGACTCCCCGCAGTCTTGCCGTATTCGACGAACCAGCCCGAAGGCAAAAACGCTTCAAAGTACGATTCGTCGGTCGTCGCAAGGTATTCGACAACCTTGACCTGCGAATCGGGAAACGTACGGTATTCGATGGAATCGCCATTTTGCCCGACGACCACCAACCTTTTACCATCGAGGCACCTGGCATCGTCCGCGTCGTATTGAACCGCGCGTATTTCGCTGTCGATCGCCATCGTTTTAGGACATCGCGTAATCGATGAAACACCGGAAATAGAGAAGCCCACACCAAGGACGCCATTGCTGCTGGCACTGCTGTACGAAATCGCGAGTGAAGGCTCGACACTCGCGCGACCGGGCGGAACGACAAGCGGCATGCTCAATGCACTCTCGCCGGTGTCGGTGACGCCATAGGTCACGGGAAGCGTTCCGGGCATTAGCGCAACGGGCGAGGTGCCGCGCGGGAAAATGGCAAGCCGCTCATGCTGCGGCCGACAAATCGACGTTTGGGTGCTTTTCACTTGACGATCGGGTTCGCATGAGCATCCGGCTTGAACAAACACGCAGGTTAGCAGCAACCATAACGGAGCAAACCGCATCAGCGGGCGTCGGAGCGCTTGTAACGGTTGGGCAAACACGTGCGCGAGCAACAACAAAACCGCTCGAACCCCAAGCGTCGCGCTGACCATGGAAGCCTCCTGTGTCGATCGTACGGGAAATGGGTTCTGTGTGTCCACGCGCAATCGGTGACATCGCGGCAAATTCGTGACCCAGACAACCTCGTTTAAAAATCTACCTGCCTTCGATCAAAGTTTTCGCGATGAAGCCCCCGATTCGCCCTATCTCTGTACATCGCCGGATCCGCATCACATCTCGACGCCCCATCCGCTCCCTCCGCCATTTGCGCCTCGCTATCGCTCCCTCCCGACGCGATATGCGCAAAATGCGACACCCGGCTTTCGTACTACGAATCACGTTTGCTCCGTGCCCTCTCGCGTGCACTCGCTCCTGCGACGTTCTTCCCAACATCGGACCACGAATCCGCCTGCGACGGCTCACGTTCTGCCAGGTGAGACTCGACTTCCCCGCACGATGAAACCTGTTGCCGCGTATGAGACTCGCTTTCTTTTGGCCCAGGAACGCGTGTCTCATCGTGGAACATGCATTTTTTGCTACAAACGTTCACACGCCTCTCGGCTAGAAAAGTGCGAAGGCTGATGATTTTTCTTGAAACGTATTTTTGAGTCGTGATAGCTGGAATCAACTGCGTTTCCGGGAGGTGTCGACTTGACCATTTCAAAATTGATCGCCGATCGTTTTGCCATTCTTCGCACGGTCCGCGCTGCTTTGCATGTGCATGGGCCAGAGATTGCTCCAAACCTCGAAAAATTGCTTTTTCCTAGCGGTGCACCTCAAAACCTCACCGTACAAGCGTTTCTCACGGCTATCGAGGATAGCCTCGGTCGTTATGGTGACGCACTCATCGCCGTCGACGAGAGTCATGTGAACGAGTTGGCCGATGATGCTGGTCATCGAGCAAAGCGCGAGGCTCGTATTCACGAATTACGCAATTACCACGCGTCGCTTCGCGATATCGTCGTTCGCAACTACGGCCCTGAAGTCGCCGTCGCTTATGGCCTCGCTGGCGCATTGCCGGAAGACGCGCAGGTCCTATTGAACACGACCAAGAATGCTGCCAAGCTGCTGCGCTCGCGCCCCCTCACGGAAGTGACGCGTAACAAGAGTTTGAAACTCGACCCCATTGCAGCAGCGGATGATCTCGACGCGTATCATGCGGCATTGACAGAATCCCTCGACGATGTGGAGCGGGAAAAACGCGAGGCGCAAATCACGTTATCGGCAAAAGACGCACAAATCGCGCGTTGGTCGGTCGTGTATTCAGGTACCGCCGATGCCGCAGCAGGGCTATTTGTATTGAGTGGACGGCCTGAGCTCGCAGAGAAAGTGCGACCCACTGCGCGTAGACGAGCAGGAACGCCGGAAGTCGAGGATACGACGACGCCTACAGGCGGAGACACGCTCGTCGCGCCCATCGCGCCAGAAGAACCCAAGAATGGCTGAGAAAGTGTTTATCGGGGGTCTTGCAGTTTTTAATGCACGGTTCTGTGCGAGGCGCCGCTAGCAATGGGGACGGCTACTCGATCGCGAAATGCATTCTGTGAAGGCACGTGATCAAGTACGGGACGTGTGTCTTGTTGGCCCTCCAAAACTCGGTATCGACACGGTCGCCCACGCGGTAATGCAGGACCAGAAAGTCCCGTACGCCGTCAACGCAATTGGCAACTGCCCCCGACGACATTACAGCAAGCGAGTGCTGTCCTTTCCAAACGCCAGCTAGGTTTGTTTCGGCACACAAGCTCGAGTTACTTGGATCTCCATCGAACGCAAAGCAACATCACCCGTTTGGCGGGGCCTGGGGCGGCGCGGTCATGCGTTCACCCGTCGGACTCAGACGTTGAGGTTCGGGCGGAATGAGCGACATGGCACTGCGCGTATCGAGGCCGGGGAACCAATCGAAGAACTGGTGCAAACATGCCCGTCGATCCGGCTCGATGTACTCGAACACGACACCACGCTCGTTGACTTCCCAAAATTCATTGCTGACGATGCCCAGCATTTCTTGCTTGATCGAGCGAAGACGATCGCGTCGTTCCTCACGCATGTCGCGATGAATGAGCTGGGCGAGTTCCGTTTCGCCTTTGTAGAGGTAATACGTGGCGAGTTTGACCTGTGCTTTACGGACGCCACGTAACGACTGCTCTTGCTGATCGGCTTCGGTTTCTTTGTCGACTTCGAGGAAGACGCGGAGCAAGGCATCTCGAGCATCAGCCCCTAGATCGTAGGCGAGTTCGTTCAACGTGCAGAGGTCGAAGGCGATGGTTTCAGTGATGAAGGCGAGCTTCATCATCTGAGCGGTCTGCGCATAATACTTGAAGTGATTCACGACGCGTACGGCTTCGTCGCTCCAGCCGTGGCGGAGGATTTCTTCCGCGAGGTAGCGGTATTGGTTCAAGCAATTGTACGCAGCCGGAATATCGCGAGCGTTGAGCGACCGGCGCATGTACGTGTTGAAGAACTTGATGACTGCGGCGAGTGCTGCTTTGTCGTTCGCGACGAGCGCCGCTTTGCCGATGTAACGAGTGTCAATGGCGATACGATTGATGATGTCGGGCATCAACGTGATCGCTTCGCGAAACACCATCAAGAACTGCCGCAACGCCTTGTATTCGAGCCAGGTGTGATCGTTGGACATTCGGCCGAGAGCGACTTCGTTCATGCTGACGAAGTCCGGATCGTTGAGCAGTCGACCACGAATCGAAAACCACCGTTGATCGATCGTGCCTTTGTGGGGCATGTACGCGACGACGAGTTCGCTGATCGAGTCGACGGTGTACGACGCGATGCCCTTGTCTTTTTGCTGAATAGCGTTGAGCGCGATGTCGGCGAGTTGTTCGAGCGCCGAAAGTGCCTTCATTCGACGGTTGTCGATGGCTTCTTCGGATTCACTTCGCGAACGATGCAGAGCGTCGTCGACACCGGCCGCGCGAATACGCATGACGATCTTGTCGGGTTCGAGGAAGTCGAACACGTAGGCGAAGTACGGGGCCATCATCAGCAAGTTCAGCGTGAGCAACGCGAGAACCGTGATGACGCCGTAGCGCGGAACGAATGAAACACCGGGAGTTTCGAGCGAACGGATCGCGTAGTTGACCCAGATCGAATAGATCGCGGAGACCACAAATACGCCGATGACAACGCGATTCGTACGATCTCGAAAGAACATCTCCGTGATGCGCGGCGTGTATCGCGTCGCGGCAAGCTGCACGATGATGGATGCCACGGTGATGACGATGCCCAGGATCGCAGCGATGACTTCACCGGTGCCCCCCATGATGCGGCTCGCATCGTCGGCGGACATGACGCCGAAAAAATCCGTGACGGCTTTCGTCGGCGCATTGGCCAGATCGATGAGCCGAAACGCGACGAACGCGACACCGCTAACAGCAAGCGGGTAGAGCCAAAGGCCCTTCGTAACGGTTTGAGAGGGCTTGGTCACGAGCTTCAGGGTCAGAATACGTGAAGAAATCGCAAGGATGAAAGGCTTACGGATAGCGCGTAGAGGCAGATGGTGATGAACAGCTTGCTACGCGTGTTCAAGAGCGTCTCAAGCGCCTTCTTCGTTTTCGAGATCTTCGGCGAGGTAACTCAGGATGACTTCGTCGAGAGATTTCTCGCTGATCAAATCTTCACCAAAGATCGACACGTTCTGCACTGGTCGCGACGATCCGAAGATGGAAGGTTGTCGCGCTGGTGCATATCGCCCACCAGTTGGAGGCGATGCCGATGCCGTAGCCAACGTGCGATAGACGCCGGCTGTAAACAACGCGCCACCTTTTTTGACAGCGGAAGGAGGCGGCGAAAGGTCTTGCGGAGCGAACCCCACGGTTGGTTCGGCAGCGACGTAGGCCTTGTCGATGCCTCGAAGGTCGACGTCGATTCCGTCGCCTTTCGCGGAAACGACTTCCGGTGTGACGGAACGAACCCCTGAAGAAATGGGCGGCGAACCTTTCGACGAACCGGGCAACACCGGCACGGCAACGGTCGGCGGCGCGGGCGTGACCGAAGGTGGCGCAGGAACAACGCCAGACGATGGCGGAGGCGCTGCCGCAGCTTGCGCCGCAGCTTGCGCAGCTTGAGCCGCCGCGTCTTTCTCTTCGAAAATGTGATCGAATTGTCCATCGCGCAAAGCGACGAACATCGACTTGTGTTGCTCATTCATGAGCTGATGAATGATGTCGCGCAGATTGGCCTCGTTGAGGTGCTCTGCATACGACGTCTTCATCGACTTCAGGATGCGACCGCCGTCCGCAAACAAGTGCGTGATGACGTGCGGATGGCGAATCCCCGAGTCTTCCGTCTGCACATGGAAAACACGTCCCTTGTGCTTGACGTTGTTGTTGAAGCCGAGAAGCGGCGAGATGACTTTCACGGCAATCGGTACGCGCCTTAGAGGTGAGGGCCAACCGTAACACAGCACGTGGTGACGAGGCCAAAAATGATGGTTCTCACGAGCGGCCCAAATCGAGGCTGCTTCACGGTAGGCATCGTTCGAATTCGTCGGCATTACCTGAACGCATCGCGCAGTCGGCTTCTTCGCGAGTGAGATGCGTGGGGCAATGCGCAAACGCTTGATCTCGAGCCGCGAGCACTCGGGCTTGCGCCTTGCGCGCTCCAAGGTCCGATGCCGTCGGTTTGGCGTCGTTCGCATGCACGACATGCTCGACGTACCGGTCGAGCATGGCCTGACAAACCTCGACAGAGGGATGTTCGGCCAGGGTTCGTCGAATGGAACGCACGGCGAAAATGCCCAACAACACGCCAATGATGGCCAAGGTCGTCACGACTTCGACTCGTGTTGCACGTTCGTTCAATCGATACACCGATCCACCTGGTCGGCGGTCGTTGCACCACGAACACACGCCATGGCTTTTTCCGTTACTCGGCGGCCGACACACTTGGCCAAAAGCTGATCACCTCGGGCGGCGCGCACGGCTTCCGTTCGTTTCTTGACCTCGGCTGGATCCGTGACGTTTTGCGCTTTGAGTTCGATCACTGCGCTCTTGTCGAGGATCTCCTCGCAATCGGTTTTCGTTGCGGGACGGCCACAACCGACCAGGGCGACGAGGGCGACGACCGTGGTTCCGATCACGGCACTCCATGAGCCCAGCCTACGTAAGCCTCGAACGTTTCGGCGCATAACGGCGCAGACATTGCCCCGCCGCTGGCGCGAATGCAACGCAAACACAACAACGAACGCGATGCTCAACTTGCGGCGATGGCGAATTGTGGGCGTGCGATAAACGCGCGGCGCTGCTAGGATCGGGGGGTGCGCAAAGCGAAGGATGACGAGGGTTCCTTCGCTCCTGGGGGGGCCAGGCAACCCAGAGCAGGGCGACGGTCGACAACGGACCCGCCGATGACGTCAGCGACGGCGCCTGTGGGTCGAACACGAACAACGACTCCGCGCCCTAAAGCCGACGTGCCCGAGGACATGCTCCAGCGAGCGATGGCTGCGCAAACGCCGCGTTCTCGAGCGATCTGGGCGCGGAAAGGACTGAGCACCCGCGCCAAACTCGATCCGACAACACAAGCGATGCTGTTGCGACAGCTCTACTTGGCTCACTACGAAGAAGAACGGTTCGACCAAGCGATCCTCGCGTCAGAGCAAGCTCTCGTGCTCGATGTGTTGCCTGATGTGGCCCACCAAGATGCGGCCCGCGCCAAACAAGCAGCGGGCGACATTGATGGAGCGGCTACGCATTTGCGTCTCGCGGCACGAGCAGGTCCTCCAAATCGCAAAGCGTTCCACTGGTGGACGCTGGGCAGCTTGTTTTATTTGGACAAACGATACACCGACGCAATTGCTGCGTTGTCACGCGCCGCGCGTTGGGGGACGACGGACAAACCGTTGTACCAGGGACATCTAGCGTTGGCGCAGATTGCGGCAGGACAAACCGTTCCCGACCTGGATCGGTTGATCTCACGTCTAGAAGGTGCTCCCACTGGTGGAGGATACGGGCGGTTTGTCTTGGGATTGCTCGCACTTCATGCAGGCCGGCGTGACGACGCCAAGCAATTTCTCCGCAGCTTCATCGAGCGAAGCACATCGGGTCGGCGAGCGATGGCCATCTCTTTACGTGGGGAAATCGAAGCTGCTCGCCACATCATCGACGAAATCGATCCGACCTGACGAGGGTCCCGAAGCGGGTCTTCGGCGGGCGTCGCGAGCATAACGAAGCTAGGAAGGGCGACGGAAGCGTACATCGTACGCTGAGTAAGTCCGACCGACGATTCGTTATGCGTAGCACCCTACCGAAGACCGGCTGCCCATTGCCCCCCCATTTGATAGGATGCGCGCTGTGCGAATCGCCCACAGCCGTGATCTCGAAGCCCTTGACCACACTCCACGTGCGACAGGACAAACCTCACCAGACGTAGCTCGATTCGAGCCACGTCGAGCCATTACGCCGATTCTTGTCGGCACGCTCGTTTGTTTGCTTCTACTGCTGTCGCCGACCATGGCGTTGGCCGCGGAAGACACGCGAGATCTGTTCACTCGTTTGCGCGAAGACTACGGTCTGCTCGGGGGCGCCGCTGGAGCGTTCATCGGTGGTCTGCTCACGTGCGCCACGCCGTGCGTTTACCCAATGATCGCCATCACGGTAAGCATCTTCGGAGCGAAGCAGGCGCAAAGTCGACGACAAGCAGTCCTGCTATCGTTGTCGTTTGTCATGGGCATCGCGGTGCTCTTCACGACACTGCTCGTCGGTGCTGCGCTGACAGGAAGTTTGTTCGGATCTGCGCTGCAAAAGTGGTGGGTCAACGTGGGTATCGCCATCGTCATGGGCGCGATGGGGGCATCAATGTTTGGGGCGTTCGAGCTGACGTTGCCCGAAGGCTTGATGCAACGACTCTCGGGCGTCGGCGGCGTTGGTTATGGCGGAGCATTTGCCCTGGGCCTCGTGAGCAGCTTGATCGCCGCTCCATGCACGGGTCCGGTGCTCACGGGTGTCATTCTTTGGATCGGTAAAACCCAAAGCGTTGCACTCGGTGCCCTCGTGGGGTTCATGTATTCGCTCGGCCTCGGCCTACCGTTTTTCCTCGTCGGAGCGTTCGCCGTCGGTTTGCCCAAGGGCGGCAAGTGGATGGTCGGTGTGAAGTCGTTCTTCGGCACCGTGCTGTTCGTTTGCGCCTTGTACTTCCTGCGTTACGCCATCCCCGCGATGACCAAAGTGGCACGCCATGACACGATGTTCATGGTTGCCAGTGCTGGCGCGATCGTCTTCGGCATCATCCTTGGCGCCATTCACCTCGACTGGCACGACGAAGGACGGTTCGTCAAAGTCCGCAAAATCCTGGGCGTTCTCGCGGCAACTGCGGGTGGGTTCGTACTGTGGGTGAGCGTCGAGATGCCGCCGCCCGAGTTACCGATCGATCATCAACCCGTCGCATTAGGCAGCTCGAGCGCGAACGTGCCAGCCGCGCCGAAAGCATTCGTGTGGGAACATTCGGAAAAAGAGGCGAAAGAGAAAGCGGAACGCGAGAAACGACCCCTGATGGTCGACTTCACAGCGGACTGGTGCGGAGCTTGCAAGGAGTTCGCGAAGCACACCTTCGCGGATCCGCGCGTCGTCGAAAAAGGCGCGAACTTCGTTCCCTTGAAGTTCGACGCGACAAACGACGACGATCCGCAGGTGGACCAAGTAAAGAAGAAGTACAACGTGGTAGGGCTTCCGACGGTGGTCATTTTCGATTCGACAGGGAAAGAGCGCGTACGCTTCACTGAGTTTGTCCCTGCCGAAAAATTCTTGAAAGCCATCGAAGGCATCAACTGACGTTCGATGCGCCCTGCCACCTCGCAACGCCCCGCGAGGAGTCCCGCATGCGTATCCATTTCCGCCTCTGGTATCTCGTCGTCACTTGCCTGTTCGTCGTTTTGAATCTCGGTTGTTCCGGTCCCGGCCCTGACAAACCAACGACGGGCACGGTGATCATCGGTGTCTCGAGTACGCTTCGCGTAGGCGTAGACATACTCGCGTTGCACATCGTCAAAAAGGTCAACGGACAAACTCAATCAGACGAGAACCTGTTCTCGGATGGAGCTGCGCCGTTCACACTGCCGCTCGAACTTCCCTTCACCAACTTGCCCGAAGGCGATGACGTCGAAGTGGAGATCGAAGCGTTTGGCATGAGCCCGACGCCGTTGCTCACCAGCCGCGCACGTACGAACATTTTGGCGAATCAGCAGCTGTTGCTCCGCATCGACCTATCGAGTGCCTGCATTGGCTCGATGGCACCACAATGCGGTGAGGCACAAACCTGCGCGGGTGGCGTATGCCGTCCTGAGTACGTACATCCCGCGTTGATTGAAGACTACTGGCCCGAATGGTCGAAGGGACAAACCGACATCTGCAAACCCAACGATGGACCTCCAACGATTTTCGTCGGCAAAGGCATGTCGGACTATTTGTCGGTAGACGACTACGAGGTCGCGCAACTCGAAGCGGGACCGCAAGGTGGACATCACATTTGGGTCGCGTTACGGATGAAAAACTTGCGGCAATCCGGAAGCATCACGACGCTCGAAGGATACGTAAAGGAACTCGACTTGAAGGTGAATCCCTTCGCGGTGATCTTCACGTTCGACCCGGATGAAGGTGGGTACTGCAAACTGTATGGGCTGCGGTTTCAGCTCGATGGAATGGTACCGGTCGACCAGGTTCTCGGAAAAACCTTGGAAGTCACAGCCACCGTGAAAGACAAAGACGGTGATGTGGGCGTGGGAAAAAAGTGGGTGACGCTGTCGAGCGATCTTCTTTGATGCCCAACGAATTCCGCGACAAACCTCAGAGGTTGGCTCGAGCCAATTTCCATCGTGAAAACCACCCGCCCGTTAACACATCGAGCGTCACTTCCGTTTCGATGACCTCGAACGAAGCCTTCATCTGAACGTCTGGATCGACTGCAGGATCGTGTCTCGCGCGCAGCGCCTTCTGCCAAGCAAACAAGGTCCCGAGGACGCGTTCCCGAAGCTTTTTGCCAGCTTCGACGCGTTCTTCGCGCATACGTTCGAGCGCCACTTCTTCGTCAGCAAAAACGAGTTTGTCGAGCTTGAACGTCGCCCGAGCCTCGAGCCACAAGCTCGCTTTCACTGTCGCGGTCATGCGGTCAGGATCGTATTCCGTCGGTGAAATACCCTGCGAATCGTCGATTTGTCGAGTGACCCGCAAGCGCAGTTCCGGTAAGAGCGCCGAAGTTCGTGCACGCGCTGCCAGACGATCCACGCGCGAAGTCGACTGATCGAGTCCAGCATGTTCGAGCGCCGCAGCAATCGCGATACGCGCCATGTTCGGGGTTACGAAGGTGGCTGCTTCGGAGACCGCTTGTTCACGTGGGACTTCGATTTTAGGCGGCGAAACTTCAGGAAGCACGGCAAGCGGCACATCTGGTGAAGGTGCGGCAGCGGGTCGCTCTGCGACATGCAGAGGACGCGGGCGTGCACGACCTAGACGCTCGAAGGGCACACCCAAAAGCGCCATCGCCGCGAAGTCACGATGCCCATCGTCCGTCTGGACAAACGTTGCCTGAACAGATACCCAAAGAGATCCCGTCGCTGCGCCTTCAACCCACCAATCATGTTGCGGTTCCGGATCTACGGGGCCGAGCGACATGATCCACGCGGGTTCGTCATCAAGCTCGCTCGCCGCGAAACCTGGCGTCGGGACACTAAGGGCGGCAAGGGCGAAACAAGCGCTCAAGGGGGAAAAGACGCCTGCACGAGAACAGATTGATTTGCTCATGCCGTTCCATCGTTTGGGCGGGGCACGAGTTGCGTGACCGGAACGCTTTTTTTGAAAAAAACTTGTTTGCAGGCGGCTCAGAGTAAGTCCGACCGACGATTCGCACCGCGCAGCAGCCTGATGAACACCCTCTCAGGAGGCCAAACGTTCGGCCGGACGCACCAAGTCGCTCGCGCCTCCCGGCGATAGCTCACTTGATCCGCCGAGTGTTTTGCGTGCGACAGGCTGTGCTTCGGCTGCGGATAGACCTCGCGGGCCCAAGTCGAACTTCGGCCATCGCTCACCAAGCAGGTCACGTTCGGTTGTCGGTAGGGGTCGAGAGCGGGAGCCATCGTTTGTCGATGCTTGTTCCAAAGCGGTCGTCACCATGGCGACGGTGGTTTGTCCTGGAGCAACAGGGCCTGTAGCACCTGGGGGCATCCAGCGAGCAACCTTCGATGCGGTAGCAAACGCGGGTTCCTTGCGTGGTGTCGCAACAGCATCGCCAATCGCAAACGGTGCAAAGCTGCCGTGGGCGAGCCATCCAACACCAATACGCACGTTCGATCCAGGTCGGAGTCCACGCACGTACGCATCGCCATAAAGTGCATCGATCGGCAAATCACGCTGCTCGGTGATGGGGCCATCCCAGCTTGGCGTGACGGATACGAGACGCACGACCATGGCCCCTTCCGACAAACGCGCGTGCGCCCGGGCCAATACAACCGGACGAACCTCCCAGTAGACGTAGACCGTGGTCGGGTCGACAGCGATGCCGACGATCTCGTCGACGTTGTATCGCTCAGGAAGCGTCAAATCCTCGATGTTCGGACGATCGTACGAGTCGAAAGCAGGAGATCCTTCGTTCTCAAACGATGCTGCTTGAACCGTTTCTTCGTCGTCGGATGTTTCGACGGGTTCCGCAATTTCTTCAGCAGCAACCGCTTCGATTTGCAGCTCGACAGCTTCGACGACATGCGAGTCGGTTTCACTTGGTACCGCAGCTTCAACCGTTGGCGCGTCCACGACTGACGCAACGTCGACTGGGGTTAAAACGACGGGCTCTGCTGCAACTTCGTGGGCAATCGGGAGCGACTCGGGAGCGGTCACGACGTTTGTGTTCGTCTCGACAACCACAGGCGCGGCATCTGCGAGAGGCGGCACGACGTCCTCGGTGAGGGAAGATTTGGCGACTTCGACGACGACGGGTGATTCGTTTGACGTCAAAGGTTCTTCGCGTTTGGCCGGCGTTTCGAGCTTCTTTTTCGTGTTGGTTTGTGGATCGAAGCGTTGGCGTAACGAGCGAGCATCGGCATGTTCGGGTTCCCGCGCGAGGATTTCGTCGAGAACTTGAAGTGCTTTTTCGATGTGACCTTGGGCGGCGTAAATTTCAGCAAGGGTCATCGTCGCCAGCGGCGGGGGCGCGACAGGCCAAGGTTTCGAAGATGGCGCGTGACGAAGGGCTTTGGCGACATCCGGCAGGTGCAATCCCCGCTCGATGACACTGGCGAGCAAGCTACGAGCTCGGCCAAACCAGCCACGCGAGCGCGCTTTTTCACGTTCGCTCGATGCCGTACGCGTGATGATTTCATCCATCAGTTCGGGAATCGTCAGAGAACGGGGGCGAACGATGCCAAGCTCAGCAGCCAGCGCGACTAGTTCTTCCCGCGTCAAACTTTCGAGCTTGTGCCGATCCATGCGGCGCGCAACCTAGCACGAAGCCCGCAAGGCGATAGGGAAGGAGGCGGCAATCCGATAACGACGACCGCGTGTAACGAGGATTGCAGTAATCTGGCGGAAACTGCGCTTCAGCCGGCGGACTTCAACAATGCCACGGGGGCAACGACGTTCGACTGGCGATAAGCACCGTGCAGGAGCGGTTCGACGGCGGGACGACGACGCGCGGATTGGTAGAGACGTCCACCATCGAGCATCGAATCGCACAATGCACTGAAATCATATCCTTTTTGAGCGGCAGCACGGGCAAAGAGTCCGTCGGGCGACAAAACCGGCTGCGTATTCACTTCGAGTACATATTCATTTTCGCCGGCGGTCACGAGCACATCGACACACACGGCACCGCGGCATCCAAGAGCCCGAGCAGCGCGTTCGGCGAGATTGATGACGCCACGTTCGCGTTGCGGGGAGAGGGCAAACGATGGGGCATCGCTGCCCTTGGCAATGTGCACGGCACCAAGGACTTCGCCGTCGAGAATCGCCACGGTGATTTCAAGACCCGTCACGAATCGCTCGACAAGCGCGACGTCGTCGTAATCGAAAGCGGTTTCGAGTGCCAAACGCAACTCGTCGAAATTGGTGACGCAGGAGATGCCGTGTCCGGCCCCTTCGCCGCGCGGTTTCACGATGACCGGATAGCCAAAAGAACCGTGCATATCAGCAATGTCGGAAAGGTCGTCGTCAACGGAGACGGTGTAATATGGGGGCGTCGGAACGTTATGAAGGCGAAACATTTCTTTGGCCTTCAGCTTGTCCATCGCCAGAGCGCTCGCGAGGACGCTCGAGCCCGTGTACGGAATCCGAGCGAGCTCGAGCAAGCCTTGGATGCAGCCGTCTTCGCCCAACCGTCCAGCCAAAGCGAGGAAGGCTACGTCAATGCGAGCACGTTGAATCGAAGCCCACAGTTCCGAGCCGAAACCGGCTCCAACCGCAAGCCGCACGACATCATGACCTCGTGCGCTAAGCGCATCGGCGACCGCGTGTCCGGCGGACAACGTCGTGTCCCGCTCGGACGACGAACCGCCCATGATCACGCCGACACGCCTTCGTACCGCTCGCCTCTTCATCACAGATTACCTCCGCACATTTCGTGCTGGAACGGTTGACGCAAACCTTGAACCACAGACGTTTGCCGCGGGATTACCCTCGAAAGGGATGCATGTTGCGGGATTTGGCCCGCGACCCCGCGTCCGTTCGACCACATCGTTCGACCGTTCGACCCGGTATCAAAGAAATCTCGAACGGGACAAGAAAACAGCAATTTCGACCCGGACCAACCCCGAGCTCACTGCGTATGTACCCCATGACGTGACGAGTCGGGTACAATCGGAGGACCGACCATGGCCGCCAGGAGCTTTTGCACGAGCATCACATCGAGCGATTCTTTCGTGCGCGTATTACGCGAAGCAAGAACTGCCGTTCCATCCGCTGCCGCGGGCCTCGTCTTCGTTGCAGGCGGCGGCGAACATGCACGTCATGTGGCGGAACAACTTCGACATGCGTGGAAGGGTGTCCCCACGGTCGTCGTTCCTGCCGCCGGAGTTCTACATGAACGCGCGGAAATTGAAGGAACGGCTGCCACTTCCGGTCTGCTTTGGAGCAACGGCAAAGCCCACGCGTTCGCAGTGAGTGAACCCGCCGACGATGCAACAGCCCTCGGCGAAAATATTGGTCGAGCTTTCGGGCCCAAAGCGACGACGGCGATCGTCTTTCATCACGCAGAATCGTTCGATCCCGACACGCTTGCAGGCATCACCGCGATGAGTCCTTCGACGCACGTATTCGGTGCGGGAACGGTTGGCAAACCGGCTTCGATGATCACTGCTGACGGCGACATCATTGATGCTCCCGCGGTTGGACTTGCACTGAGCGGAATGGCTCGACCCATCACGGCCACGTCGGGTGCGTGCCGACTGATCTCCGCTCTCGAGCCGATCGAAGAGGTTTCGGGAGGCTTGGTTCTACGTATCGGTAATCAACGAGCGCTCGATATGTTGTCGCGATGTAGCGTCGACAAGGCTCCCGACCAGGACCCACCGCCGGTGGTTTTTGCAGCGCTCGCGGGCGCGCAGGATGTCGGCAAAGATGGACGCTCGCGTTACTTCATTCGTCCGATCCGCGGCATTGATACGAGCCGGCGCGCAATCATGGTTGGCGATGAAGCGCGACTTGGTGTGCGCATGGGATTTGCGATTCGCGACCCGGCCACGGCACGTGCGGAACTCGATACGACCGCCCGGTTTGTCGCACAGAACATGCTCGGATCCGCGCCAAACTTCGGCATTTACCTGACATGCGCCGGACGAGGTCAAAATTTTTACGGTACGCCCGATGTTGAAGTGCGGATCTTGCGACAACGTTTTGGAGCGTTGCCCATCGCCGGAATGCACTCGGCCTTCGAGATCAGTCCCCAAAACGAACGAACATCACGCATCGAACTGTACACGAGTGTGCTCGCGCTGTTCCGTACGTTGAGTTAGCGCGCGCGGAAGGCGTCGACGATGAGCTGCGCACGAGCAGCGACGATGGAGCGCGCTTGGACAAACTCCGGCAACGAACGGTATGCGTCGAACACTGGACAGTGATCGAACCACATGAGGTCCTGCAACTTGGAGTCTGACAACAGACGAAACGAATCCAGCACGTACTCGTGATTGTTCGCGTACGCCGCCATCTCGGCATCGAGTTGCAGAAAGAAGGCCTTGCGCCGCCAGCCAGCTCCAGCTTCGAGCGCAACTTTGCGCAGCATTGATGGTTTGTCACGGTCATGGCGCTGACGCACCGAGGTGACAATCGCTTCTTGAAGCGGTCCAGCATTTTCTTCTCGAATCAATTCCGCCAACGCCTGTTCGAGTCGCGCTTCATCGCGTTGCCACGCCGCGAAACGAACCAGATTGATGAAGTATGAAAACTCGCCGTCGGTGCGCCGCGACTGGTCGAGCAAGTGATACGCACGATCCCAATCGCGCCGCGTACACGCCACACGTGCGAGCATGCGAGCCACGGAAGGAAGCATCGGGTCGAGACTCATCGCCGTCTCGAGCGCACGAGCAGCATCGTCGAGCGGCCCGGATTCCAAGAGGATCATCCCCAAGACCCAGTACGATTCAGCATTCGACGGCGAGCGTTGGATCGCCTGACGCAACGACTTCACCGCGCCGACCATGTCGCCGAGTTGCATCAGCGCGTGTCCCATCGCGACATGCGCCTCCGTTAGATGCGGCGCAGCCGCCAGCGCCTTTTCTGCAGCCGCGTGTGCACGTACCGCATAGTCACCGCTGTAAAACGCCAACCTCGCAAGAGCACTCGCGTAGCCGGACAAGATCGTCGAGTCATCCGGGGCAAGAACGAGTGCTTGTTCGAGAAGTCCCACCGCCACGAGCACACTCGGGTACCAGAACTTTCGGTACTCGACGCGAGCTCGCAAATAAAGATCGATGGCTGCGGGATCCGTGGGTGCCTGACGCACAGGCGATGTCATGTCGACGGTTAGCGCTTCGGCGATCGCAGAGGCCACTTCGTCGTTCACGACAAACAGATCTTTTTCAGGACGATCGAAACGTTTGGCCCAGAGCTGAAACCCGTCGGCAACACTCAAGACACGCGCAGTGATGCGTAAACCGGCAGGCGCACGACGTACGCTTCCTTCAACGACGACCTGAACGCCAAGCTCTCGTCCAATGTCGCGCGGGTCTTGATCGACTCCTTTGAAACGCATCACGACGCCACGCGGACGAACCTTCAAGCCAGAGGTCATCGAGAGCGTATCGATGAGATCGTCGGTGAGACCTTCTGCGAGGTAGTCGTCTGCCGGGGGGCCATGGTTACGAAACGGAAGCAATGCGACGGTCTTGTCCGTGGATGGGGCTGGCGTTGGAGCGGCGATGGACGGGATGGTCGCGGTGTTTGTCACGGTAACCGGCGACAAACTCGTGTGCAAAACGGCCCCCAAAACGGACGGGCCACCTACCGTCAAGAGACTGGTCAATGCAGCAGAAACCTCGTCGGCCGAAGCGAATCGATGATCACGATCACGCGCCATGCATCGCTTGACGAATTCACCACACGCGACGGGCAAACTTGGTCGCCTCAAACATGGATCGGGAGGGGGTTGCATGAGTCTTGCGGCAGCGACGGCAACAATCGAGTCGCCACGCCACGGTTGAACGCCCGTGAACAACTCGTAAACCATTGCGCCAAAGGCATAAATGTCGGCACGCGCATCGATGTCTGCGTGCCCTTGCACCTGCTCCGGTGACATGTACGCGGGTGTGCCGATCGCGGCGCCTACTTGCGTTCGGGACGCGTCTTCCACACGCGCGCGGGCGATGCCGAAGTCCATGATCACGACACGACCGTCTTTGGCCATCATCACGTTTTCAGGCTTTAGATCACGATGCACGACCCCCGCCGCATGCGCAGCAGCAAGACCCGCACAAATCGCCAGCGCGATTTCTACGACCTGCGTCACCGGCATCGGACCTTGGCGCGAAACTGTCGCGCCAAGCGTCTCCCCCTCAATGTACTCCATCGTCAAATACTTCGAAGAACCGTGCTCTCCGATATCGAAGACTCGAGCAACGTTTTTATGCGTCACACGCCGCGCAAGCTTCACTTCACGACGAAAACGCTCGAGCATGCCAGCTTCTTCGACAAACTCTGGCAGAAGCATTTTCAGGGCGATGAGTTCATCGAGTTCTTCATCGCGGGCGCGGTAGACCGTGCCCATCCCCCCGGCACCGAGTAGTCCGAGCAGCGAATAACGTCCGCCGATACGATCACCCGGAGCACTCGAAACGAGCAGTCCTGTAGGAGCTTCACTGAGGGGAACGGAAGAGGTTGTGTTCGTGTCCATCACAATCATCAAAAATACGTATCCGTAAGTCTTCAACGACTCGGTTCGACAAACAGTCGTATCCAAACAAGCGTCTTCAGCGTATATCACCTTCGTTCGTCTCATGGCGCGGCACGGCGTGGCATTCGTCGCCGCGTCTTGGGAGCGTCGCAAATGTTCACTACTGCCGGCAAGGGTCGGCTTGCCCAGACGTTATGACCACCGCGATTGCCGTTCGCGCTCTCACGAAGATTTATCAAGTCCACGAGCGTCCCGCTGGGCTTTGGGCGTCTTTCAAGTCGGTATTGCGGCGCCAAACGAAATCCGTCGTCGCCGTATCGGATTTGACATTTTCGATCGAGCCTGGGGAACGGGTGGGGTTTCTTGGTCCGAATGGTGCCGGAAAAACCACAACGCTCAAGACACTTTCCGGCCTGTTGTATCCCACGAGCGGTGAAGTATCAGTTTTGAATTACGTACCACAACGTCGCGAACCGGAATTCTTGCGGGCGATTACGCTGGTCATGGGGCAAAAGCAGCAGCTCATATGGGATTTGCCGCCTGCGGATACGTTCGATCAAAACCGGGCGATTTATGGCATTCCGCAAGCGACCTTCGACGAGACGCTGGGGCAACTCGAAACAATGCTCGAAATCGGGTCGCTGGCGAAAAAGCCCACGCGTCAATTGTCCCTGGGCGAACGGATGAAATGCGAATTGACGGCGGCGCTGTTGCATCGACCTTCGATTCTGTTCCTCGACGAACCCACCATTGGCCTCGATGTTTCCATGCAACTCGTGGTTCGGGATTTTATTCGCACGTACAACGAAAAACGAGGGGCGACGGTGCTTTTGACGTCCCACGACATGGGTGATGTCGCTTCGCTTTGCCCGCGGGTGATCATCATCGACGAAGGCAAATTGAAATACGACGGAAGCCTTGAGAAACTGGTCAAGACGGTACGCCAAGACAAACGTATCGTACTCACCTTCGCGGAAACACCGGATCGTGGGCTGCTCGAGAAGATTGGAACAATCATTGAATTTGCTCCCGGGCGGGTCGTGCTCGGTTTATCGCAAGCGAACTTGCGCGAGGCGATGGGGCATCTATTGGCTACGCCTGGCGTTCATGACCTCACGGTTGAAGATCCGCCGCTCGAAGAAGTGATGCGGGATCTTTTCGCCCACAACAAAGAGCACCACGAGCGTTCGGCATGAATGCACTGCGCGCTTATCCTACGCTTCTTCGCGTCGGTTTTGCATCGGCGCTCGCATACCGTGCCGAACTCATCATTTGGATGCTGACGACGACGATGCCGCTCGTGAGTTTGGCATTGTGGTCTGCCGTTTCGCGTAATGAACCTCTCGGGCGATTTGGTCCGACGCAATTCGTCGGATACTTTTTGGCAGCGCTCATCGTGCGACAAATCACGGGCTGCTGGCTCGTGTGGGAACTCAATTACGAAATCAAACAAGGTACGCTTTCCCAGCGCTTGTTGAAGCCAATTCATCCTTTATGGGTATACAGTGCCTCGAACCTTGCGGCCATTCCACTTCGAGCTGGCCTATGTGTGCCCATCGTCGCCCTGGCGATTTATCAAGGCAGTTTTACCACGAATCCTTTGCTGATCGGCGTGTTTTTCTTGTCCCTCGTCGGCGCCTGGTGCATCAATTTCTTCGCCATGACGCTCATTGGATCGCTGGCGTTCTATTTGGAGAGTTCGACGGGCGTGTATGAATTGTGGTTGACGACATTCATGGCGCTTTCAGGATACGTCGTACCGCTGGAACTATTCCCGGATTGGGCGCGCGACATTGCATACGTGCTTCCCTTTCGCTACACGCTTGGGTTCCCCGTCGAAGTCATCACGGGATTGGTCGACGTACCAACAGCCCTTCGGCTTCTCGGCGTGCAATGGATGCATGCCGCCGGGATTGCCATTGCGGGGATTTTGGCGTTTCGATCAGGCTTGCGCCGTTTTGGCGCATTTGGTGGATGAAGCGCTCCGTTCAGCATCCGAGAAAATCGCTGCAAACGCCGTATTCGGTCGAACCCACGAAGACCTTCGGCGCAAGCCAATTGCAGGTTTCGAACCCTGGACAATCAAAGTCATTCGTGCACCAAGTCAAGCAACACGCAGCACCACCCGTATTGATACACGCATACGCCGCCGCGCATTGCCCGTTGGTCGTACACGGAAAGTAGGACGTCCCGGATCCGACAGGCCCTTGGCATATCGGCTTCCCGTCCGCTTTCGGCAAACAATGCTCCGTCCCTGCACACACACCGCCCGGATTCGTCGGATCGCAGTTCCCGCCACCTGAACTGCTCGACGAACTCGCCCCGGACGAACTCGAACTTGCAGAGCCACCACCAGATCCACCTTCGGCCCCGCCACTGCCGGACGAACTCCCGGGCTTACCGCCAGCACCACCGGCGGTATTTCCGGACGAACTCGAGCCTGATCCAATACCGCTGCTCGTCACCTCATCTTCCCCTCCCACGCCCGGATCCCTCTCGAAGGTCGAACCTTCCGCGCAATGGAGAAGAAATAGCGAAGTTAGGCCCAAGAGTAGAGGAAGTGCTACGGTTTTCACGAATGCCGATCGTACATGCTGCTGCAGCGAAAGAAAGAAAAAACATGCAGCAAGTTAGTTCCGTGTGCTGCACAAAATTCTTTCTGTGGTGCACGATTGACAACGCAAGCTGTCATCCAAAAAAACCTCCCGACGCCGCTCGAGAGAAAGCGCCAGCGTGTTGACTGGCACGGATGGCCGATTGCGAAAACATTCGGAACGCTCGACGAATGTCGCCGGATTCGCTTTTCGGGGTGAGTATCCATCGGTCTTCGATTCCCATTTCGCGGAAAACGTCACGGAATGGAGTGGCCCCGTCGTCGATTCCCATAGCCGCCACAATATGCTGTTCGCTCGCCAACATGTCTCGCACGATAGCGCGCACATCGCTCGCTTTGGTTTTAACGGATCCGCAATCGCCGCCGTCGGTAATGATGAGCGTTACGCTCCGGACGGGCACGCCGCTTTGTGCAAATTCCTGGGCCTTGGCAATGACGGTTCCCAAAACGACGATGGTTTGGTCGAAAAGCGGTGTTCCAAGGTTCGGATCGTAGTTCTTGGTGGTCATACGTTCGGCCATGGCCACTTGCCGGTAGGGATACAAGACAAACCCATTCAGGTACCTTGTATGCGCGAGAATCGAATCCTTTTGTTTCGATGCAGCAAGCGATTCAATGACGGCATTGTGACCTTCACGCACGGCGTCGGCATTGCCAGCAAATCGAATCGATCCTGAATCGTCGGGCATGATCGTGACGAGCACGACTTCCGAAGCGGATACGTCGTCCACTCCCACACCAAGACCCGCTTGAATTTGCGCCCCGAGATCGCTCGCCGCCAATAGCGCCAGGGCTTCCGGGGAAAGTGTTCCTTCGTCTTCGGCAGCCTCGAAAAGCCGTCGAATGTCATGGGGGTCGTTACCGTTCGATCCATTCATGTTCGTCATGACGTACTCCTTTTTACTTCAACCAACCGCTGATCGTGTCCGTGCTTTTCACCAAATTCATGCCTGCCGCCGCAAACTTGGCCAATGCTTTGTCGGCATCCGCCGTAAAGTCCGCGACAAACCCACCTTTGCCATCGGGCACGGTAACGGCCGACATACAATCGGTGAGCAAATAAATCTTTTTCGCCAGCGCCGCATCGACGGACGCGACTTCCGCAAGAATGTCGTCGATCGAGCTTTTGACGCAATGGCTTGCCGCTTGTCCCGCAATGATGAGCGCGTCGGCAGCGAGAAGCGTTTTCAAGAAAAGCGTATTACGTTGCCCGAGGGGCTGGCCGTCGACGCGAGAGAGCACTTCCGGTGCGAGCACGGAATAGTTTTCCGTGAGTGGATTGCCACCTTTTACCTCGACCCAACTTTGCGCACCGCGCACGTACGAATGAAAAAGCCGTGCTTCATGAATGGCCCCGACAAGCGGATGACCATCACTGCCCAACAGACAATGCGCCGGCCACAAATACAGCGTGTATTTGCCCGCCTTTTCGAGCGAATCGCAATAATGGCGCACTTGCTTGACGAGCCACGTATAGTTTCCACCGCAAAGCCATTTGGCAACCGCGGGATTGGGTCGGACTTCACCCGCGTCGATATCTCGCAGCGTAATCACGCGGTGCGGCCCGAGCGGTCCACTTTCGCGATCGACCCAAAACGACGGAAAGAAGATCTGATGCGAAAAATGCGTATCCATCGTCGTGGTAATGGCCGTGAGCACGTCGAGATTTCGATAGATGAACTCCGCCGTTCGACGACTATCTTCGACCGCCGCACGACCACTACGTCCCGCAACGAAAAGCGCTCCATCCGGATGACAAAAGTCCTTTTGCACGTCGATAAGCAAAAGGTGTACGTTGGTTTTGTCCGCTGCCGAAGGTTTGATGTCCATGGATTTGCGCCAATCATGGGCGGCTGTCCCGAGTATCGTCTCATTGGGATGATATCCCCAACGCTCCGCGTTCTTGTGGTCATAAAAAACCGGCATCGGCAGATCTTTATGGTTCATGACAGTCTCCTTGTTCGTCGCCCTAACGACGAGTTTTATATCTTCAGCCCATCGCGAGCAGCGTGATTTCGCTGGGATCTACGGAAAAAATGCCTTCACGCCCGACGAACAGCAAGCTGTCCGCTTGGATGAATGGTTCCGTATCGACAAACTTTTTTACTTCGGAAATACAGCCAGAATCGACTTCGACGCGCACAACGCCGGTATCGGTCGGGGCAAACAATACACCCCCCACCGCGCGCTGGCCGGATATCGTTCCGAGCCACGATCCGTCGCCTGCCGCGGCGTCAGACGTGCCGAGCACCGTACCATCGGCGCCCATGACGACGGCTCGGTGCACGATGCGCCCAGCCGAAACGAACGCCAAGAAAAACCATATCTTGTCCGCGTCAATCGTGGCCCGAGCCTTGACGATTTGACCACTTGGCCAGGGTAATCGTATCGTGTCGCAAATGCCTCGCTTTTCAGTATCGAACGTAAAAACGACCGATACGTTTCCGGCGCGGTAATAGCCAAACCCGATCTTCTGCCCAACCCAAATCCGCGTTTGCCCCGCGAGAACGTCGCCCCAGGGTTCCGCAGATTGGTTCGCCAAACCCGCCAAGGTCGCATGGGGACGACCAAAGCTCCTTCTCCAAAGTCGCCCCCCTTGGACGTAAAACGCGTAACGCTCATTCACAACGAATGCCGGTTCGCCTTCGTGAATATCGACCCCAATCTCTTCCACGACGCGTCCTTCTTCAATGGCCAAGACCCGGCCACCTCGACCAACGAACGTGGTTTTTCCTTGCGTCCAAAAACGCGCGCGACCATCGAGCGGCCCACGCAAAATCGTCGTTCCATCTTCGCGCCGATACGTCGAATGATCGAACACGACGTATTCGAGCGCCGAGCCATTCCATGCAGCCGCGAGAATGGTACCCGACGTCGAGTATTTTCGCGTCGCTTTTACTTGCCCCCGCACGACCACGCATTCGCGAACGACGCCATGATCGCACACGGGACAACGCGCCCGCGCATGCTCGGCGCCACACGCGGAACAATTCGTGAACCGTAGTCCTTCGAGCAAACGAAAGGGGAATGGTATCCGCGCATCACGCTCGAAAATCATCGACAAAGCATGAAGCAAATCATCAGGCAAGATATGGTACGGAAGCGCTGGCTTGGGATACCGCACATCAGGATGAAACACGGTCACTCGGCGCAACGGACGGACGCACTCTTGCATTCGTTTCGATGGTTCTTTTGGACGATAGACGCCTCCATAAGGACCCACGCACAAAAGTGAGGTCATCACCATCACGGCAAACGCATACCAATCCGATTCCGCAGAGAATGCACGCACAGGAACGGGCCTATTTGCCGCCGAGTCACAAATCAAGGGATCGATAAATCGTTCCGTAAACACGGGGCACGAAAATGTTCCAAATTGAAAACTATCTGCATCAACGACAAACGCTTCGTTCTCCCGCACGAGCACATTCAAGTCGTTAAAGTCGCCCAATACGACGCTCGACGAGTGAATTGCGGCCACCGTTCTCCATAGGTCGACGAGCACCTTTGCCGCGGCATTTCCACCCAACGTCCGTCGCCGAGTAGGCTCAGACAGACTCAACAACGATTCAGCGCCCGACACGAGACGCATCGTGTATCCAAGAATCGTCGCGTTTTTCTTGTCCATCGCGAGTTCGATCGGAGAAATGACCCGCTCCGGCAAACTCTGCGGAAACGCACGCATTTTATCTTGAACGAGCAACAATCGTTCCGCCGCCGCGCGTTCTTCCTCCGGCAAACCTTTAACGTCGGGATGATCGGAGCTTTTCCACAATTTGAGAGCAATACCGCCACCCACGTCGAATACGTCAGCTTCGCCGCCCTTGCCAATCGACGATGCCGGGCTAATTCGCAATCGTTTTTCTCGCACGTACACGTCCATGACGCACCACTCCGTCCATTGCCGGGGTTTCACCCCGGACCC
>JANORL010000675.1:0-4930 GCA_031415295.1 Polyangiaceae bacterium
CCGTAAGATCAGCCTTGATGAATCGACTCTCCACCGCGCGTGCGCCTTCAAAATCTGCGCCAACAAGCTTACACAACGAAAAGTCAGCTCCATTCAAAATGGCGTCGCGAAATGATGCACCGGTCAAATCCGTTCCGCGCAAATTCGCCGTCGAAAGATCGGCCCCTCCAAACCTCCCTCGCGCGAAGCTCGTCCCACGCTCGATTCGTGCAACACGCAGGTTTGTCATGACAGCTCCTTCGAAGCAACAATCGGCTCCTGCCACGTCAATAAACGCAGTCGCTTTCAATTTCGCACCAGAAAAGTTCGCACGTTCGACGTTCGATTCGAGAAATGTGCATTGCTCGAATTCGGCTCGTCGAAGATCCAGTCCCGAAAGGTCGACTTTGGAGAACAACGTCTCCTTCGCCTTGATCCCCGTTAAATTCGCGCCGGTGAATAACGCTTCCGAGAAATCTGCCTTATCGAGTCGCGCGCCGTTCAAGTCCGCAGACAAAAACTTCGACTTATGGAGAATTGCCGCCGTCAAGTCCGCACCATGAAAACACGCATGCTCCAAATCGGCCTCACCAAGATTTGTCCCAACCATGGACGCGCGCGTAAAATTCGCGTTGGCGAGACGAGCTCGCGTGAATACGACTTCTTTTACATTCGTGCCGCGAAAAGCACAATTTTCCAAAATTGCCCCTTCGAAAAATGCCCCTTCCAAATTGGCACCGCCAAAGTCGATTCCCGCCAGGTCGACAGCGGTGAGATCCCAACCACGAAGGTCTTTGTGCGTTGCGAGCGCTTCGAGAACTTCCGCCCGCAATCGAGCCCCTTCTTCCGGATCGCGCGGGTCCACCGGCGACATCAAATGCGCGCCACGACGATACATATCCCGTATCGCACGTTCAGTACTTTCCAATTTTTCGACGAGCCGCGGATCGGAAAGTTTTGCCTCGACTTCGGGGAGTGGAACACCTGAATTCGCACTCAACGTGGCCATATCGCGGATACGTTCGAGTTCGGCCTTGACGCTGAATTTGGGCGGCCCGCCCGATTGTTTTCGCGCATTACGCTTGACCACCTCGAAATCCAGCCCTTCGGCGCGACAAACTTGCTCGATCTCTTGCATCATATTGGCGGCTTGTTTTTCCCCGAGCGCCGTCAACTCTTCTACCTGTTTTTCCAGCGCCACCGCATAAGCCGCCATCTCACCCTTCGTCGGTGCTGGAGGGTCGGGAGGTAACACGGGCACGTGTTTGTCGGGGTCAATTCCATGACTCGCTAAGTCTTCGCGAATCTTCACAAGTTTCTTTTCAACGTTACGCTCCATGTTCTTGCGAATGAGACCCTCTTTCGCAAGCAACGCTTCGAGTTCGTTCTCGATGGCAGAAGACGAACTTGGCATGTCTTCCGGCATGAGATCCGAATCACGTAAGGAATGCAGCGGCCCTAATTTTTTATCCAATCGGTCCGCACGAACTTTCGCGTAATGGGACATCGGTTTCGGACGATCTGCCCATTCGAGCGCGACGAGCATGTCGGCGACTTCTTCGAGCATTTCGTCTTCGACTTCAATCGTCCCACGAAACAACATAATCGCTTTTTCGACGTGTGGCAAAAACCAGAGCGTATCGCAACGCAGGGCAATATCATGCATTCGCCCATCGTCGTCGTTTCGCGTTACGAATACCCGCATTCGAACGGGGGGCAACGAACCTTCGACACGTTGTTTGTCAGGGTGCATGTTTTCAAAAGAAAAACGTATCCCCTGCTCGAAATTCATCCCTTCGATCCATTGATCTTCAGGAGCCATGTTGAAGTGCGTGGGGTCGAAATCGTCAGGGAATTCCGGATACTTTGTGTCAAGCCAACGCTTGTCGTATGTGCCCGCTTTCGAGACCCTTTCCTGCCATGACGGGTCCAGCGCCGCAAAACATGCCGGCCGCGGACGCTCCCGAGGGGATGTCAATAGTTTGCCTGCAAACTCGACATTAGGTAAATGGTGCACTTCCCCTGATTCCGATTTCGTAGATTTAAAACCTTTCCCTAGGGGGTTTTGGGTAAAACCCTCTCCGCCAAACGCGTTTTCCCATGAAATGGGCATCTCGAGGAACGGCGTCGGATCACTCGGAACGCCCCCTTTCCACGTCCGATTTCCTACAGCCCACAATTCTTTCTTTGCATTGCCCACCTGCGCTCGCACAGCCACCGCCTTCACCGGTTTCTTGTTCGGCGCATACCCACTTCCGAGGACAAGCCATTCGCCTCGCACTTTGGGTCGCATCTCGTCCACGATCCCCGTCGAACCGGGCGCCTTCGGAAAGATTTGCCAAAATGTTTGCTCTTGCTCCACCGCCCCGCGGGCGAAATCGATCATAACCCCAGCCGCAATGACGATGTGGACTTTCCCTTCCCGTTCGAACGGCCCGTGAAGCAACGTGATTGGGGTAGGTTTGAGCGTACGCATTGGTTCGTCCTTCAGAGCCGTCGCGAATCAAATGACCTTCAATGCGCTCGTCGCCTGAATGAGTGGACAAGTGATCATGATCGCTGCGGCTTTCACGTCGATATACGGCGACTCGATCATCTTGGTCATCGTGATCTCTTTTTTTGCAAACAACGTCTTGATGTCCAGCGTCTTGCCAAGCTCGAGCGATGCCGAGAATTTCACGGCAAATGAAAGGCTCGCACTGAGCTCCGCTTTCGCCGACAAACCAGCCTCGAACCAGTCCCCTAACTTGTATACCGTCCACTTCCCCTTCGCCAAATCACTGACCTCGCCCCAGTTGCTCTTTTTCGTTTGCGACACGTCCGTAAACGTCGTGCAATTGACGGTCACAGTTTTGTCCGGTGTCGAAATGGTAATGTCGCCTTTCGGCGCGGAAATAGTGATCGGTCCATCCGTTGCTTCCATCACGATCGCCGTCTTCGCTTTGAGGGACATTGCGGCCGTCTTGCTTTCGAGTGTCACTTGGCCATGCGAATCCATCGTCGTCGTATTGTTGGTATTCCGTATCGTCGTTGGCCCTCCTGTGACATCAACGGTGTACGAACCGGCTTCGACCTCGGTCGAGGTGTCCAAATGCACGATGGTCGATGATTTTCCCGCATCCACGTGCAAGGCATAATTTCCCGTCGTCGTTTGCGTGAAAATGTCACTCAACACTTTCAACGAATACTTCCCATCACCCGGAAGCCACGGCGTGAGCTTTACACCAAGCCCATAACCACCCTCTTGCACGTGTGTCGTCATGTTGTTCTTGACGATGGTATCCCAATTGCCGCTCCCCTTGATCTGCCCCACATGCAGATCGTAATCTTCTCCCGCATTGAGCAACGTATTGCGGTCCGTCTGAATAATCATGTGGTGACCATTGTTCGCGGCCCCCATACGAACGTAGCTGTTTTCATGAGGCGTCGACATCGTCACTCGCTGCTGTCCAGCAAGATCCTCGAGCTCCAAACGATTACGACCACCTGTCTGAATGACGTTCTTCGTGTGGTTGCCACTCGTTACGGGACTCGGTGTCAATGTATTAGGAACCACGCCCGAAATGACGGGACGATCGGGATCGCCCCCCAAAAAACTAAATACAACCTCGGTTCCTTTGCGTAGCGGGAAGTGAAACCCTTCCACGCCACCACCGTGTGGTTGCATCATGCGGACAAACGTCGACGCTTTGCCGTTCTTGAGAGCACTTTCGTCGAACTTGAACTTCACCGAATATCGTCCGTGATCGTCGATCTGCGCGTACTCACTGTCCGCGTTGCCATCAACGATGCCATTTTCATAGCCGTAGATGCGCGGCCAAGATGTCGAACGTTCCGCTCGAAATTGCGTCTTTGCCGGTATGGCTGACACTTCGACGAGATACACGTCGTCATGTTCCAAAGAGATGAACTCGCGAAACCCTGCACCACCCGTCGCTTGGTTTCCCGTGTGCGTCACTTCGATCGCCACGTACTCCGCATTAAACGGAACGCGCGGATGATCTTCCAGCTCGAAGACGTAGCCAGGTCGCACATGCAAACGCGTTCCAAGCGCTTGGTACACGACCTCGCGGGCCTTGAACGTTTCTGCGCGTAGTTGTGCGAGCCGTTTGCCGTCAGCGGGAGAAAAGAATCGGTCGCCATAAATGCTTACTTCCGCCGTTCCAGCGTCGCTCACGGGCGCCATGCCAGATATGTCGAGGTTGGGCTTGGCGTAATCGTAATCCTTGAGTTTGACCGAGGCCGGAAGCGTCGCGTATCGACAACGAAACGATCGGAAAGACGCACCTGCAGACATGTCGCCACCGGCTTGCGGATGGTATCGAACGGGCGTTCCAACAGGGTCCTTGTCATATGATTTGTCGTCGCAAATGATGAGTTTTTCCCCCTCGTCCGAATGCTCGAAGAAGAAGTAGATGCCCTCGCGCTCCATCCACCGCGACAAGAACTCGAGATCGCTCTCGCGATATTGACAAACATGCTCTTCTTTGGCGTAGCTGCCTAATCGCAGTTCATAATCGTCCCCAGAAAGCGCGTTGTCGCCAAGTACCGCGTCGATGATCTCGGGCAAGCTCATTTTCGTAAAGATGCGACTGTGGTAGGACAAACCTAGTTGCCAGATACGCGGAACGATGATGCCGCGAACGAGCACTCGACCATCGAACTCGTGCAACAATTCAAGCGATGCAAAAATACCGCTGAAATAGAAAGGTGGAAGTTTGTCGTCGGAGCGATCGAGGACCAACCGCGCCTTGGACCCGATACCATCGGCCAGTTCGAGTTCTTCACTTGGAACGAGCAAAAACACTTCGACTTCGTACGGACGCGAGATGGTCTCCGTGGCGCGAAAAGCGGCAACACGGGTGTTATCTGGAAGTGCACTGGAGGAGATCGTGATGAAGTCGCTCATGGCTCGTCCTTTCCCAACGTGGGCGCAGTTGGGGCGGTTGCG
>JANORL010000676.1:0-3619 GCA_031415295.1 Polyangiaceae bacterium
GACTTGTTCGGAGTTCACGGCATGGAGCTGCTTGCCGTCAAACTCGCGCAGCGAGGAGACGACGTACTCATCGACCGGCTCAAACATGAAGAGCACCTCGTAGCCGCGCTCCTTGAACGCATCGACATACGGATCGAGCAAGTCGACCGACGCTTCGTCAAAGGCGCTGGCCATGAAGGCAATCCCGCGGTCTCGTGCACGCTGGGACAAAAGCGGAAGCCAGTGGGGTGGCATTTCCATCGCCTGAATGATGTCGAAGATGTCGCGCTCGTCCCCCAAGTAGTCGCTTTTGCCGGCTGACGGTGGGTACAACGCACTGGCCTTGAAGATTTGAAACTTGACGGCGTCGGCGCCTGCTTCGGCCGCAAGATCAATGAGGCGATAGGCCTGTTCGAGCTTGCCGTCATGGTTGGACCCGGCTTCGGCGATGATGAAGCACGGCGCGCCAAATCCAACGCGCCTTTGCCCAACAAAAAAGCTCGAACGACCTTCCTTCATGACAACTCCTTGATTGTTTGCGACCTCTGCACCGAGAGCGCACCAAGCGTACGAACGATTCGCGCTGCACCCCGACGATCCACCAAACGACGCGCAACTGCACTCATCGCTCGCAGGGTGGCCGAGTCTGTTGTGACAAACGCCTCGAGGATTTCTTCGAGCTGGGTATCTAGCATGATCGTTTCGAGATCGATACGAGCGGCGGCACCCGCTGCAGTCATCGGATCGATGACCGCTTGTTGATTGTCGGCAACCTGCACGAGCAACATGGGCACACCAAGTGCCGCAAGCTCGAAGGTCGTGCTTCCCGCAGCAGCAAATGCCAGGTCCACCGAGGCGAACAGCGCAGCCACTTCGCGAGCGTCGTGCACGAGCACGGCTGCATCCGATGAGACAAGGGCTTCCAGCGTCGCAACATCGGGGTGCATCGGTCCTGCAAGCACGGTGATGCGTAGTGGGACGCGCTGCGCGACAGCAAGAGCCGCACGCAACGCTCGAACCGAAAGACGCGCTGGATCACTCGCTCCAAACGTCAACAACAACGATCGCTGCGGCGTCTCGAACGAGCGCTCGGGCACGGAGGCACGCGCAATTTCCGCCCGAAGAGGCGTAAACATTCCTCCGGCAAGCAACGTGATGCCAGCACCTCGAGAAGCCGAAGACGCACCAACGTTTGGATCGACAATCACGTCGACCAACAAATCGAGCTGCATAAAGTCATCGATGTAGGCAACGATCCGACGGTCCTTCCGAAGCGAAGCAAGGTACGTATCGTGAAACAGGTAGCCATCGAGCAGGATCACGTTGACTTGATGTGTTTCCGCAGCCTTTTGCAAGATGTTTGCATCTTTATCCGAACCAGGACGAACCCATGGTGGGAACGGACAAACCTCGATGCCCGCACCGACAAACCGCTCCGCGAGCGACGCAGGTAGGTTGCCAAGACAAACCGCACGACCTCCTGCCAACACCCAAGCTTCGGCGATTGCGAATGCGCGCATCGCATGCCCAGCACCGACCTCAGCGTAGGCGTCCACCCTGACGAGCAGCGACAAACCATCCACGCGCCCGTCGAGAACACTCTCGTCGAATGCTCGTTGCCGAATGGCAACGTTTCGCAGCGCTACCTCGGGGTTCGCTTCGAGAAACCGCAACGTGGCGGCCAACGAATAACGATCGGACTCGTGGGCGATGGCTTCGAGTACGGTCGAGACGACGGAAAAATCTTCGGCAGTGTCCACCGTGAGTCGCAGATGCGAGAGATCTCGGGGCGGATGGATCACGAGCGTCGTGAATCGTCCCGGCAATTCGTAGAGGTACGGCGTCACATGTTCTCGATGGTGTTTGTCTCGTCCCTCGCGGAAGGCTCGAGCGAGAGCATCGCGCGTCATGACTTCGACGGACAAACCGAGCGGGATCTTGCGCACGTACGGCGCAGAGTTTGCTGCATAATCGGGCCGTGGCAACGCGTTGAGCAAAGCCGTCACGACGGTGTCCACTTCGTGTGGATCGAGCAGCGGACAATCTGCCGTCACGCGTACGATGACATCAGCGTGGCTTGAAGATGCCGCACCTTCGAACCGGGCGAGCACGTCGTCTTCATCGCCTCGAAAGCAAGAGACACCGAGCCGCGTTGCTTCGGCTTCGATGGGGTCATCCGAGGTTTGGGTCGTCGTGGCGATGACGATGTCCGACAACGTTCGTGCATGTCGAAGCCGCTCGACCAGATGTTCAAGCAAGGTCTTTCCCGCTGCACGGGCGAGCACCTTTCCGGGCAATCGACTCGAGCCCATGCGTGCTTGAACAATTGCGACGACGCGACAATCAGGCACCAAGAACCTCGCATAGTGTGGAAACGACACGATCGACGTCGGCGTTCGTCATGGCCGGATACATTGGCAAACTGAGCGCAGAAGCGTAGATTTTTTCCGCCTCGACGAAGTCACTAGGCGAGTATCCCAGGTACGCGAAGTCTGGATGGTGATGGATCGGGACGTAGTGTACCTGCGTACCAATCCGTTTGTCGCGCAGAGCGGTCATGACGTGCGCGCGATCGCGTTGGAAAGAAGCAAAATCAATAAGCACGACGTACAGGTGATAAGCATGTTCGTACCCTTCGCGTGTGCCAAGGGGACGAATGCCCGACAAACCCGCGAGTTTTTGATCGTAATGCTTTGCAAGTTCTCGACGTTTGACGACGAACCCATCGAGCTTGCGAAGCTGCGATCGCCCGAGAGCCGCCTGCATGTCAGTCAAACGATAGTTGTATCCGAGCAGCACTTGCTCTTGGTACCAAGGCCCTGGACTCACGCGCGACAGCCTCTGGGGATCCCGCGTGATCCCGTGGCTTCTGAACAGTTTCAGCGCGTCGTAGAGCGCCTCGTCGTTGGTCGTGATCGCTCCTCCCTCGCCGGTCGTGATGTGTTTGACCGGGTGGAACGAAAACATGGTCATCGCTGAGAAACGGCCATCCCCGACGCGTCCACCAGGAATTCGTGCTCCTAGGGCATGCGCCGCGTCTTCGATGATCGGAATGCCTCGCGCCGAAGCAATCTCGTGAAGGCGATCCATCCTGGCCGGGAGGCCTGCGTAGTGCACGGGAATGATCGCGCGTGTGCGCGGACTCAACGCCGCAACGAGTTTGTCCGGGCAAATCGTGGCGTACTCGGGTTCCACATCGACGAGTACGGGTTTCGCTCCGACGTACCGAGCACAATTGGCCGATGCTGAAAATGTAATGGGCGTCGTCACGACCTCATCGCCGGGCCCAAGTCCAAGCGCCGCACAAGCTGCATGTAATGCTGCCGTTCCATTCGAGAACGACACGGCAAAACGAGCCCCCACGATGGTCGCCAAATCCGCCTCGAATTTTTCGATTGTGGGTCCTTGCGTGAGCCAATCGCCACGAAGCACGTCTACGACGGCGGCAATATCGTCTTCGTCAATCGATTGACGACCATATGGCAAAAACGCGAGTTCGTCGTTCATGAACGCTCCTTGAGAAAAAACGTGCGAACAAGAGACAATCGCTTACGGATCAAGATTCGTTCCTCGATTGTCATGAAGTTGGAAGCCCATAGCAGGATCGGGGCTAATAAGGCCAGCCCGACCTTGATGCAGA
>JANORL010000677.1:0-6667 GCA_031415295.1 Polyangiaceae bacterium
GGCGGCGTGCGCTGCGCATGGCGACTCGCGTCGACCTACAGGCCGCGAACCTATTGCGTGCAGTACCGCGAAAGCGATCGACGTTTCGTCGAGCGATTGCTTCGTGAGGAAGGCTTGTTCTACTGGTTCCAGCAACCCGCAGGCGATGATGAAGTGGAAATCATGGTCATCGCCGATGCTCCCTCGGCTTCGCCGACCGTGGATGGTCCGGAAAAACTCACGTTTCGCGACTCGTCGGGGATGCAGGAGCAAGCCGCGGATGTGCGTCGTTTTCGCGTCACGCATCGAATCGAGCCGACGCGGGTCATGCTGCGCGATTTCGATTTCACGCGTCCATCGTTCGACGTTTCGGTGACGGCCGAACGCGAAGAGAATGCCTCCGATCCGACGGCGGACCGAAATTCGGAATTGGCGGATTCAGTGCCGGGAATGGGCGATGTCGCAGGATTTGTCGCGCAAGGTGAACGCCTGGCTAATGAAGGACGACGCGTGGTGACGGAGGCGAGAGAGGCCGTGGAGGATCCGCGTCGCGCGTTACGAGAAGCAGCGCGAAGAATGCGCAAAGTGGCGCTCGAACGAATTCGCTCGTCGGCTTCGCAAGCGCTGGGAGGCGCCGCGCGTGAGGTCTTATCGGCCGCGGAAGGTGCATTGGCGCGTCGAGAAATCCGCGAACCAGCGGAGGTGCCGCGCCCCGATGAAATCGAGCGTTATGATCATCATGGCGAGCTCGAAGGTGGGCGCGTGGATGCGGCCTTGGCCCGGACGCACCTCGAACAATACCGGCGTCGCGCGCTCCTTGGCGTGGGTGAAAGTCGCGATGCTCATCTTTTGCCCGGCCGACGATTTACGCTCGTAGGTTGTCCCATCGAAGAAGACGACGGCGAGTACGTCGTGGTCGAGGTCGAGCATCAAGGGCGCAATCCAACGTCGTCGCGAGCGGGTCTGGGCGAAGGCGCGCGCGATATCTACAAAAATACGTTCGTTTGCGTTCCGGCACGCGTTCCATTTCGACCGAAAAGGCCTCGGCGTCGCCTGCAGCAAGTGATGGAAACAGCCACGGTCGTCGGACCTACTGGTGCCGAAATTCATACGGATTCGTACGGCCGCGTGAAAGTGCATTTTCATTGGAGCCGCGGGAGCGCTCGCGACGAGCATGCGTCGTGTTGGATTCGCGTCGTCGCTCCTTGGGCGGGCACGGGATACGGATTTCAATTCATTCCGCGCGTCGGAATGGAGGTGCTCGTCGGTTTTTTGGCCGGAGACATGGATCGGCCCGTCGTGCTCGGGTCGGTTTACAATGCCGAACATCCCGTGCCTTTTGATTTGCCCGCGGAGAAAACGAAGAGCGGCATTCGGACCAACTCGACCCGCGGCGGCGGTGGGTACAACGAACTGAGCTTCGAGGATCGGAAGAATTACGAACGGGTACATCTTCGAGCGCAAAAGGATCTGGACATTCTCGTCAGGAACAACGAGGTTCGTCGCGTCGAACAGCATCAAACGACTCAGGTCGGCGTCAACCAATATACGATGGTTGGTGGCAATCGTATTGGCATGGTCACGGGTGATTCGAATGATGTCGTGAGTTTGTCTTCACGTGAACGCGTGGGGGCCGATCGCGAAGCCATCATCGGGGCTTCGGACAACCTTCGCGTCACGAAAGACCGTATCGAAGAAGTAGGACATGATTCGATTCGGACCATTGCGAGCCGCGCCGTGGACAATGTGGGTAGCGAAGTATCGATCAATGTTGGCAGTTCGTACACATTACGCGCCGGTGCGCATGTGACGATGGTGGTGGCAAGCGCGGAGCATCCTGGCGCGACGGCGTTGCATACGTTTGGCGAGACGCGCCTTGTGTCGAGCGGTTTTTTGGAGCTCGAATCGGAACGAGGCATCGTCTTGAAATGCGGCACGTCGTCGATGTTCATGTTACCCGACCGCATCGAAATTCACGGCGACGAGATCGGGCTTTTTGGTGGAGATGCACGGGTCACCTTGGGCGGAGGCGAAGCAAAGGTCATCGCGAGGGACAAAGCGAAGGTACAAGCGCAACAAGTGACCATTGCTGGACAAACCGCATCGATCGAGCTCACGAGCGACGCGACCATCAAAGGCGCGAAGGTAAAACTCGGGGGTAATGATTCTTCGAGCGACGATGCTCCTTCGCGGTCGTCGCAACCGACGAAGATCCAGCTAAAGGATCGCGACGGCAATGCATTGCCGCACCAACGATTCGTCATTCGCTTGCCCGATGGAACCGAGCGTGTGGGGGTTCTCGACGAGGAAGGTCGAGCGGAACTGGCGATTGACGCTGGGGGGCAAGGAGAAATTCGGTTTCCAGATGCCGTGGGAGAAGGTGGTCAAGCGGTGCAATCGACGCGACCTCACGTCGTCCGACCTGGCGAATACCTTACTGAACTTGCGTTTCGCCGCGGATTCGATGCTTCTGCGGTATGGAATGCCCCGGACAACCGCGAACTGCGAGAGCGCAGAGAAAACCCAGAAATGCTCCTTCCGGGTGATATTTTGCATCTACCGGACGAACCTCCGCCGCCCGAAACATTACGGCTCCGATCCGCCAATTCGTTTGTCGTGGATGTACCGATGGCCGAAGCGACCGTACGGCTCGTCGGTGACGCGGGCCAAGCGTTGGCGCAGGAAGCTTATCGTATCGAAGGCGTGCCGGGACAACCCATTGCGGGTACCTCGGATGGTGATGGTAATGTGCGCATTCGAGTACCCGTGACGGTGCGGTCGGTGCGGCTTGTCGTGCCGGGGCGTCGAGCGGTGATGAATGTCATGATGGGGCACCTCGATCCCCTCGAGCATGAATCGGGTGTGCGCCAGCGTTTGGAGAGCCTTGGGTTTGTCGGGGGCCGACCGAGCGCCGAGGAAATCGCGAGCGGCATTCGGAATTTCCAGAGCCGCGAGGGACTTGCCGCAACCGGCGAAATGAATGACGAAACGCGTACGCGATTACGCGAGCGACACGGATCGTGAGGCGACGATGACCATTCGCGATGCGAGCCAGACGAATGTCGGCGCACATGTGTCTACTCGATACTTTTCGGACGTCGACGGAGACCTATCCGGGTTTGCCTCACGTTATGGGACGAGTCAACGCGAGCTGGTGGAATACGCCGATGCGCATTGGCCCGGAGCCACGCAAAGCAATGAGCCGGAGACGCGGGCGCGCATAGGACGAGGGGAAGCGTTTGCGTTGCGCATTCCGTCTGATGAATCGCGTTTTGCTTGGGGCTCGTTCGAGAATGATACGGGCCGTGATCTCACGCTCGCCGAGGTGATTCGTCAAATCAACAGTCACCCTTGGCCCCACGAGGAACCCCATGCCTCGGCTTATCAGCTTTTTTCATATGCGGTGAATGCTGATTTTCGCTCGGGCGCGCTTCATGGCCGTTCGTCGAGCGATCAGCGGCGTTTCGAGACGGATCCGGGCAGCGTACCCGTTGCTCGCGGGGCGGTGATTCGTTTTCCCCTCGTGGGTAGTCCCATGGGTAACAACGTCAGCGTGGCGCATGGTTGCGGCTCGACATTTGCTCCGCGGGCCACATGGATCGCCGCATTCGAAGCCGAACTCCGCACCGTTGAACACCTGGCCGCTCGACTTGGAAGATTTCGCGACATCATTTCCAATTTGCAAGGCCATGCGGTCATGCAAGTGGCGCGGCTCGATTTCGTGATTGAATACCTCGAGCGTGTCGTGCAGAATTCCGGAGGCGCCTCGCATAATCCGACGGCTGCGAGTGCGCATCGGCGCATCGTGGAGCTGCGTCGCGTGGCGAATCAATTCCTGGTCACGCCGGGACCGAATGCCCACCGACCCGGCTGGATCGAGGCGCATCGACACACGGCCCGCGATCTTGCGGCGGCCATGCAAAGACCACGATTGCGAGATTGGACGACGCGGGTTTTCCTTCATTGGCAAGAGATAGGGTTGGATGCCCGATATATCGGGGCAGTGAGTGCCCAATGGGCGCAAATCATCGAGGAGTTTGGTCTTACCGAGGTATCCGAGGCGCGCGCATTGTGGCGCGGCGTAACGACGGCAATCCAAGATGAAGAGCCTGCCCCTGAAGCGCAAAGCGTCATCACGGTATTCGTGAAGAATTGGGGCGCCTTGGTGCAAGCCGCTGTAGGCGATACGCCAGGTCCCTTGAGCCTCATGGGTGCGATTATGAAATCGCACGTCCTGCAAGTGGTCATGGCGAATCAGCCCAGCACGTTTGCAGGGGTTTCCGAAGGATGGCGACGAAAGCTCATGCTCATTCGGCTCAATGAAAGCCAACAGCAAGCGCTTCGCCTCGCCATGCAAGATACGAATACCCTGCAACGCGCACCGCGCATGCGTGCCGTTTATGCGGCAGCGATTGGTCGAACGGCTTCGGCATTGGCTGGAGCCATTGCCATTTATTCGTTCTACCTGAGCTGGAACGAAGAGGAGAGCCGTCGAGATTGGGTTGGCCGCGCGTCTCGAGCCGTCTCTCTCACCGGGGGTCTGCTGAGTTCGGTCTCGGGTGCCACCGCGGTGGGGCAAGGCGCAGCGAACCTTTACGAGCTCGGCATTCGCGAAAGTCTCGACAACTTTGCCGAGAGCTTCGGAAAGGGGCTGACCAAGATCCTCGGCGTGATTGGCTTCATTCAGGGAGCCCTTCAGGCCTATGACGGGTACACCCACCACGACCGGCAAGCATTGATGGTGGGTATGTTGACGGCCCTCGGCAATCTCGCGACGGTTGCCGGCGCAATGCTCGCCATTCCAGGCCTGGAAGCGGCGGGCGCCGTGCTTGGCGTCGTATGCGCTCTTCTGCCATTGATTCAATCCATGAGTGGATCGCCCGTCGTCGAGCTCTTGCTGGAGGCATTACGACTTTTTGCCGAAGATCACGTCCCCGTCGGGCCTGCCGAACGTGCTCATCTCGATACGGCGCGTTTTGCAGGACGCTCGCTTTATAATTACGTAGTGGAGGTGGAAAGCGTTCCGCAGCTTCGAACTGCTTACACCACTGCGCGCGAAACACTTCAAGCGTGGGGTGGTGAACGTCTCGACCGAACCCCCGAAAACGAGCGCTGGCTTCGTCACAATGGGTTTGGCGAGGTCATCGCCCAACTCACTCAATCGGAAATCCTACGTCACCCCGACCGTGAGCCGCTTCCTGGCGGTGTCCGGACGGATGCCTCCGTCGACAATTGACGATTTAATACCCGTTACTCGACGTCGATCTGCGAATTGGGATTCACGACTTCAATCGTGCCTGCCCATACGCACTGGCAGGTCGAATTATCCGTCAATGCTTTTTTATGGTCGATCATCACGACCGTTGCCCCTGGTAACCATGGGCTCGGAATCATCGGAATGCACGGCTGGGGCGTCAATACGCCTTGGGCTGCGACCGTAGCTGCCGCTACTTGCGGATTCGTTTGCGTTTTGCACAAACCGAAAGGGGGAATGTTCACGAACGGCTGAAAATCCATGACCGTGCCTGTCGGCTGACGATTCGATTCTCCGTGCACCGAAGGCAGCACCGTGAGTGTCGCAGATGAAAGGCCTTCTCTGCAACGGAGGGACGCACCATGGACAACAAGCTTCGGCATGAGCAACTCCTTTCTATTTGCCGCCGAGCGATTGAATTTGCTCGGGTGTGAGCGTTACGCATCCGCCAAACCCATCGCAGCGTTTGGTTCCGCCGCCGCATTCACGGTCCGGATCCCGCCCTCCCGAAATCCACCCGCATGATCCGTCTTTGCCGCCCGAGCCCTTTTTCCCGACCGTACACGACATACATTTGTCGCTGCATGCGGAATCGCAACAAACGCGGTCCACACAAAAACCGCTTTTGCATTGATCACTTTTGGCACATGCGGAGCCCGCGGGAAGATCCGTTCCCGTGGCTGCGGGCGCAGCGGTATTTGACGCATTTGACGCATTTGACGCATTTGACGTATTCGTCGTCTTCGTGGATGATGTTCCCGTTTTGGCGGGCGTGCCCATTGCAGCCTCCGCCGTAGATCCAGTGGTGCCCGTCGTTCCCCCCGTATTCGCATCGGCCATGCGTGACGTGCCGTTGCCATGCTGCGTGTCTTCGTGTTTCACGCCCGTCGAGGCAGTTTGCGTCGTGCCCTCGCCGCGATTCAAAAGAAACACGGCGGCTGCAGCAATGCCTCCGGCAACGAGCAAGATCGGGAGCGAAATGGCGAGAATCAGGCCTCCATTCGAGGTCTGTGCGGGCTGAACCGTCGACGTTGGACCGAATGTCGGCTGCGTCGTGTAGGCACCGACGGTCGATTGAATCGTGCTCGGAATGGCCGAAGCCATTTGGGGATTCGTTTGTTGGGGGTAAGATTGTTGGGGGTAGGTCTGCTGCGGATAACTTTGTGGGGCGTAGGTTTGTTGGGGATAACTTTGCTGGTGATAACTTTGCTGGGGCATCGCCCCTTGGTTCATGACATGCGTGCCACCCAAGGGATATGGATTTCCCGCTGGGGGATGCATTGGGTTTTGCATGGATGATGGAGCGGTGGCGATTGGAGTGTTTGGCGCCGTCATTTCTCGCGCATAAGGTTCGAGCGCTCCGGCAAGCTCGGCGACAGACGTAAAACGCGCGGCCGGAGTTATCATGAGGCACCGAGCGACAATAGCACCGAA
>JANORL010000678.1:0-3387 GCA_031415295.1 Polyangiaceae bacterium
CGTTGTCCACGCCTCCAGATCCCTCTCGCGACGAACGATCGTTCGACGAAGAGTTGTTGCTTCTCGACTTGGGCACACTCGAAAAACGTCGCGATCGCTTCAAGAAAGAATCGAAAAAAGGGCTCGAAGTCGAGGTGAACGCGAAGATGATCGAACACCTCGAGAAGTCCGAACCGCTGCGCACGTTGGACCTCAGCGAAGAAGAAATTCGCGCCATTGGACCAGGGATTCAGCTTCTTTCGATGCAACCGCTCATCACGCTCTACAACCTCTCCGAAGAAGCGTGGAACGATACGAGCAAGGCAAACCTCCGTGAAACCGTGCGCGGCAACTCCTTCGTACGCATGTCCTTGTGCGGCTCTATCGAAGCGGAAATCGCCGCCTTACCCGCTGAAGAACAAGCGGATTTTCTCGAAGGCTTGGGCCTTGGGGAACCAGCACGAAATGTGTTTGTCCGCGAAGCGTATCGCTTGATGGACTACATCAGCTTTCTCACAGCTGGTACGGACGAGTGCCGTGCGTGGCCGGTTCGTCGTGGTGCAAATGCGCGACGTGCGGCAGGTAAAATTCACAGCGATCTCGAACGAGGATTCATCCGCGCCGAGGTCTATCGTCCGGAAGACTTGATGGTCGCGGGCTCCGAAGCAGCGCTAAAAACGCAAGGCAAGATCCGCGTCGAAGGCAAGGAATACATCGTCAAAGACGGCGATGTCATGCATGTCCGCGCCGGTACGTGAGTAGGTTTGTCGTCGTGAACGTTTGAAACTCACGCGACGGCAGCCGTTGGCGCGGCATTCTCTTTCGATTTCGCGTTCTCGTTGACGCGCACGCTCACGAGTTTCGACACGCCAGGCTCCTGCATCGTCACCCCGTACAACACATCCACCGACTGCATCGTCCGCTTGATGTGCGTGATCAGGATGAATTGCGATTGCGACGTCATCGAACGGATCGCTTCGTTGTATCGAGCCACGTTGGCTTCATCGAGCGGCGCGTCGACTTCGTCGAGAATGCAGAACGGCGACGGCTTGAACTGGAAGATCGCAAAGATCAGGCTCACCGCCGTAAGCGCTTTTTCACCACCGCTCATCAACTCGATGTTTCCAAGCTTCTTGCCAGGTGGTTGCGCCAAAATCTCGATACCCGTCTCGAGCATGTCCTCGGGATTCGTCAAACGAAGCTCGGCCGCACCACCCCGGAACATGCGTGGAAACAGCACTTTGAAACGCGAATTGATGCCGTCGAACGTCGTCTTGAACAACCGCTTCGACTCGCGGTTCATCTGGGCAATCGCCTTTTCCAGGTCAGCGAGCGCGTTATCGAGATCGTCTTTCTGCTTCGCGTAATACGTGTGCCGCTCTTCAGCTTCCTTGTACTCGCGCATCGCATCGAGGTTTACCGGGCCCATGCGATCGAGCAGCTCGCTCAGTTCCTGCATGCGCGTCTTGTGTTGCGCGTGGATCGGCGCACGCTTGTGGTAGTCCCCGACAATCGTATGGAGTTCCAAACCGCGGAACTTTTCTCGCACGCCATCGAGCAAATGTTTTTCCTCGATGTCCAGTCGAGCCAACGCCATCTCGTGGTGCCGAAGTTTGTCCGTTGCATCCGAAAGGGCTTGGCGTAGGTCCTTTAGTTCGGCGTCTTTGCCAGCCAGGATCTGCCGTGCTTCGTCGAGCTTGCGACGTGCTTCTTCAAGAGAAGCATGTGCTTTTTGAGCTCGCCCGACAGCGCCATCGAGTCCTTCACGCGAAAGGATCATCGAGGCAGCAGCTTCGCCCGCGCCTTTTGCGCATTCCGTTCGTTCGTTGTCGAGCCGTTTGATACGCCCGGACAGTTCGTCCACGGAACGCGCGAGTCGCTCGACCGTGCTTCCAACGCTCGTAACGCGTTCACGAACACGCGCGAGACGCACCTTACGCTCGGTGACCACCGACTGTTGAACCAAGACGCGTTCACGCCATTCGGCCGAGAGATACTCTGCACTCTCCAGCATGCCGGCGACCTCTTTTTGGGTCCGCTTGCCTTCGTCGAGTTTGTCTTGGGCTTCGACCTGTTCGCTGCCGGTATTCTCGAGGTTGCCGATGATCTCAGCGAGATCCCGGTCCACGGTCGAGCGCCGCTTTTGCGCAGCGATCATCTGTTCGTCGATGCGGCGCAGATCCTTGTCTGCAGTGACCGCCGCGATATCGCTCGCATGTGCATCGCCACGAGCACGATCGACTGCCGCGGTGATGTCCGAAAGCCGTTGTCGCTCCGCCTGCTGCGCGTCGAGAATCGTCGTGACCTGATCGCTCAGCTTGGCCACGACATCGTGCAGTTCACGCATTTCGCGCTTCTGTTCCAGCAATCCCGCAGCAACGGCATCACCAGCGCCACCACTGACCGTTCCATCAGGACGCACGACCGTCCCATCGATGGATACGAACGTCGTTTCCGATGCTGTCGTTGCGAGCCGAATAGCTGCTGCCGACGTACGCACCACGATGGCGTTGCCCACGAGAGACCGCACGAGAGGTTCGTCTTCTGCGGCATAACGAAGCACGTCGAACAAGGGCCCGACGACGTCTTCGTCTTCAATCGGTTGTCCCGACGTACTCGCTACGTACGCAGGCCTTGCCGCCACGAGCATCGCTCGCCCTTGTTTTTTCGCAGCAAGGTCAGCGAGCAGCGTGGCAGCGTGTTCCGTGTTCGTTACGACAATCGCTTGGAGGCGTTCACCGAGCAGCGCGGCAAACGCCGTGAGCATGTCCGACGGCGCTTCGATTCGATCCGCGACGAGACCCGCAAACGACGGATCCTTCGTTTTTAGAAGGCTCTTCGTACCCGCACCGACGCCCTCGAGTCGCGCGTGAACCTCTTCGAGCGCTCGCAACCGATTACGCTTTTGGTTCAGCTCGTTCTTCGCGGTTTCGACCTTCTTGTCGCTAGAAACCGCTAGTTCTCGTAGCGTTTTCGCTTCGGTTTCTAGTTGCGCACGCAGAGCCGTCGACGATTGTTTGATTTCCGACGCGCTTGCCGCTTCCGTCGCCAATTCGGCGCGCTTCGTCTCGAGGCTCTCCGCGTCGTAGACCAACTTCCCAAGTTCATCCTCTAGTTTGTCTCGACGTACGAGCATGTCGGACAACCGACGCTCGTAACCCGTAAGCGTTGCGTCCGCTGCAGCCACTTTGGCCGATGCATCCGCGGCTTGTTTGCGTAGTCGAGACGCTTCGGCATCCGCTTCTTTTTCGCCAGATCGCAACTCTTCGAGCCGCTCGTGTTCATCGAGCGCTTCGACGCTTTCCCGTTGCTCGTCGGCTTGCACCGTGGCGAGTTGGTCTTCGAGCTGCTGCCGTTCGACCACCAAATCGGCGATCGTTTTCTCGAGATCTTGCTGTTCGATCGTCG
>JANORL010000679.1:0-6008 GCA_031415295.1 Polyangiaceae bacterium
GTAGCAGCAACAGCAGCAGCAGCAGCAGTGGCGCCGGTGGCGGTAGCGGTTGCGCACCACTCATGCCCGCGGTACCGCAATGCGGTAGCGTCGTTGGGACATTTGACAATCAAATGCAATTCGATGCAGATTGGTCTCCGAACGGCGTGCCTGGGCAGGTCACATTGGTCAATGGTGCAGCTCATCTGATGCTGGGCACGAACGATGTTACGATCTTGGCTGCGACCATCCCTGATTTTACGCTGAAAGATTGCGCCGTATGGGTGCAAATTGTCGAAGCGGAACCAGCAAGCGGCGTAATGGTTCGGCTCTCGATTGCCAACGCTTCCTCTTCGAGTCGGTTCAGCATCGGCGTATTGGCAAACGAGCTTGCCGCATATTCGGGGAGCATGCCTCTGGTCACAATTCCTTATAACACGAATTCGATGCGTTTCGTCCGCATGCGCGAAGAATCGGGAAATGTACATTTCGGCTACTCTGCCGATGCGCAATGTTGGACCGAGATAAGCGAAGCACCGAATACGCTCGTTGGAGATGTCGAAACGCGTATTGCGATTACGCATATTCCCGCAGGCAACGGATCCACGGGCAAGGCCACGTTCGACAACTACTGCGTCCCGATGCCCTGATCCATTTTATCGAGATTGGACCCGGTCCATTGGTACGTGGCAAAATGTTGGCTCGGTGGTGAGTTTGCCGGCCAATGCATTTGTGCCGAAAGGATTGTCAATGTCGACGAAGACAAACGGCCCACGACCGCGCTCATTCTCACCATTTCTCTTTTTCTCCGCATTGATGATAGGATGAACGAAGCAAGCGCAGGGTCTGCCAAGACTGTCCTGCGCAAGGTCATCGATGGGAATAATGACGAGACGACCCCAGGGACGATGCTTGCATGGTGAGCATAGCGTGCTGTCGCAAATAGAGTAAAAACCCGCACGGGAGGTGCGTTGGCATCCTGAATCGTTGGGCTGGACAGGCCGCAAGAAATCCGCACCTAGTGAGGTCCTATTTCTCTTTCCACACCTTTACGGATCGTGTATTGTGGCCGTTGAATGAATTAGGCTGACCATCCCACGCGCACACCTACGCTCAAGGTTCGAGAAGTGCACGACGACGTTTGATCCGACATGACCTCACCGGCAGAAAACATATTCGCTTCAGGAATGCACTTCCCCGCTGGCATGATGCTCCAGCAATACGAGATCATCCGTCCCATCGGGAGGGGTGGGATGGGCGAAGTGCACCTGGCGCGCGATACGCGTCTCGGTCGGCTCGTGGCCATCAAGTTTCTCCTTGAGCACAGCGGACCGGCGGCTGGACGTTTCCTGGCGGAAGCACGCACCACGGCACAGTGTCGTCACGATAACATCGTCGTCATTTACGACCTCGGCGAATTCGACGGCTTCCCGTATATGGTTTTGGAGTACATCCAGGGCCAATCGCTTCGGGACACGATGAACGAGCTTGGCAAGGGGGTGCAGGCGATTGCGATCGATATCATCCTGCCGGTGGTTCGGGCGCTCGAGCGGGCCCACGAAATGGGTATCGTCCATCGTGATTTGAAGCCGGAAAATATTCTCATTTCGGATGCTGCCCAAGTCAAGGTGCTGGATTTCGGCATTGCCAAGCAAGCGTCATTCGATAACTCCGCCACGTCATCCGTCGCGCCGCCTGTTTCTGTCCGCCAATTCGACATGGTGATGGACGCAAGTGCGTTGAGTGAAACGTTTCCAATGCTTTCGAAGGCGTCTGCGTTGGTTTTGAACACGCCTCCGCCGAGTGTGAGGGTGGGTAAACCTGTTTCAAGTGCGGTGACGCCTGCTGCCATTGCTGCCACGATTCCGGCGATGGTCGAGATGGATGCTACGTTTCCTGCGGCGTCCGAATCCACGAGTGGCGCTGGGCATCGAAGTGCGCTGGCGGGCACGATGCCTTATATGTCCCCTGAACAATGGTTATGCGAAGGGATTGACGCGCGGACTGATATTTGGGCAGCGGGCATCATTCTGTTCGAATTGCTCACGGGGACGCATCCGCTGGATCCCATTTCATACGAACGTATTGCGCAAGTAAAAAACCTCGACCTGCCGATGCCGAGCGCGCAGGAACGGCGGGCAGATACAGGCCCATTTGCGGAGATCATCGATCGTTGCCTGAAGAAGCGCAAAGAAGAGCGGTTTGGGTCGGCCAAGGAACTCGTTGCAGCGTTGGAACGAGTAGGGGCTGCAAATCGTGCATTACCTGCGCATAGCGCCGACGAGAATCCTTTTGCGGGGCTTTCAGCGTTTCAAAAATCCGACGCGGGCCGGTTTTTTGGTCGCGATCACGATATTTCCGCGGCATTGGGCAAACTGCGAAGTCAGCAGTTCATCGTCATTGCGGGGCCATCCGGTGCTGGCAAATCATCGTTCGTTCGTGCGGGTATCATTCCGGCACTCGAACGGGATGGTCGGAACGTGGAATCCTACATGATTCGCACCGGAAGGCGTCCTATCGAGGCGCTTGCGGACGTGTTGGCTTCGTTTCACGACACTGCCGATATCGTTGAGGATGTGGATCCGGAGGCGATTGCGTCGACGTTACGCACGCAACCGGGGCTTTTGGGCGCAAAATTGCGCGCTCGATGCAGAAAACGCGGCAAAGATCATCGAATTGTGCTGTTGGTGGACCAATTGGAAGAGCTGTTCACCCAAGGTATCGACGCGGCGGAGCGGATGGCGTTTTGCGCATGTCTCGAAGGCGTAGCGGACGATGCGTCGTCGCCTCTTCGCGTGATTGCGACGATTCGCGCGGATTTCCTGGATCGGCTTGCCGAAGACCGACGGTTTTGGGGCGAAGTGACCCGGGGCCTCATATTTTTGCCGCCCATGACGCGGGATGGTTTACGAGATGCACTGACAAAGCCGGTCGAGGCCGTGCAATATCGATTCGAAGACGAGAATTTGGTCGAAGAAATGCTGAATGGTTTGGAAGGGACAACGACGCCGTTACCCATTTTGCAATTCAGCGCGACGAAATTATGGGAGGCGCGAGATCTCGAACGGCACCTTTTGACGCGCGCCGCTTACGAAACGCTTGGTGGAGTGGCCGGTGCATTGTCGACACACGCCGACGCGGTGATTGCAGGGTTGTCGTTGCCCGAGCAACAGCTTGCACGAACGATTCTCATGGCGCTCGTCACACCCGAACGTAGCCGCGCCATCGTGCCGATTGCCGAACTTTTGACGCTTGCGCCTGATCATGCGGCCGTCGACCAAGTGTTACATCGATTGGGCGATGCCCGGTTGCTTTCGATGGACTCATCGGACGAGCGAGCAGGAAAAACCGTTGAACTTTCACATGAATCCCTGATTGCGCGGTGGGGAAAACTCCGCCACTGGCTCGACGACGACGAACAAGACGCGCAATTCTTGGCGCAGCTTCGTAATGCCGCACAGCAGTGGGAAAAAAATGGCGAAGCTCAAGGGTTTCTGTGGCGCGACCGCGCAGCAATCGAGGCGGGACAATGGCTCGAACGGCGCAAAGCCGAGCGGCGCGGAAAAGGATCCCTTGGGCTGGCGAAGCGGGAAGAGCGGTACATCGAAGCGGTCGTTCGATTGGCAGAGCGAGCGCGAACATGGCGACGGAGAATCGTAGGAACGATTGTTTTGTCGCTTTCCGTGATTGCCGTGGTCGTGTCCGTGTTGGCTTTTCGTGCACAAGAGCAAGCGAGACGAGCGGATATAGAAAAAGGGAAAGCCGAGGTGCAGCGGGCGGAAGCCGAAGCCCAAAGGGCGGAGGCGCTGGTGCAAAGGGCCGAGGCGGAACGAAATGCGACGCGAGCACGGAATGCAATGCGTGTGGCTGCGGCACGAGTATTCCATGAAGACCCGACGACCGCTCTTGCATTGTTACGCGAAATCGAGCCTGGATTCGTTCCGCAAGGGTGGTCCGAACTGGCAAAACGAGCCCGGTCGTTTGATTTGGCGTCAACGGTCCTCGTCCATGACAATGGGGTGTATTCAGCGCGGTTCAGCCCTGACGGCCAGTATATCGTTTCCGCAAGCAAGGATGTTTCGGTTCGTGTCTGGCGCGCGGATGGATTGGGCAAACCCCTCGTGCTGCGAGGGCACACGGATGAAGTCTATTATGCCGCATGGAGTCCCGACGGCAAACGCATTGTTTCCGCTTCCCGTGACAAGACGCTACGCGTATGGAACGCCGATGGTTCGGGACAGCCCCTGGTACTTGAAGGACATGGCGACCGGGTATCGTCGGCTGAGTTCAGCCCCGACGGCAAGCGTATCGTCTCCGCGTCGGTCGACAAGACCGTGCGTGTTTGGCAGGCCGATGGTTCCGGAATCCCGCTCGTTCTCGAAGGGCATACAAGTGTCGTCATTTCTGCTGCATTTAGCCCAGATGGCAAACGTATTGCCTCGGGTTCTATTGACAAGACTGTGCGATTGTGGAATGCAGATGGATCCGGCAAGTCGCGGATTTTCCGCGGGCATGGTACGGACGTTTACCGAGTAGCGTTTAGCCCTGATGGCAATCGTATCGCTTCTGTGTCGGACGACAAAACCGCGCGCGTGTGGAACGTCGACCGTCAAGGCGAACCACTCGTTTTTCGCGGCCATACACAGTCACTCCGTGGCGTTGCGTGGAGCCCGGATGGCAAGCATATCGTCACGACCTCCTACGACAAGACGGTGCGAGAGTGGGACGCAAACGCTGCGGGCGAGCCCCTGAGGGTTTATTCGCACGCCGGCGAGGTCATGTCGGCATCGTATAGCCCGGACAACCGGTATATTATCTCCGCGTCATTTGACAAAACCGTGCGAATATGGAGGACCGAAGCACAACGGGATGCTTTCGAGCTTCGAGGACACACCGATTGGATTGCGTCCTTGGCTTATAGCCCCGATGGTGAACACATCGTTTCTGCATCGGTCGACAAGACTGTACGAATATGGAATGCCGACGGCAATGGTGTCCCGCTCGTGTTTCGAGGGCATAGCGACGCGATCAATTCGGTGGCATATCATCCGGACGGCAAACATATCGCCAGTGGGTCGGTGGACAAGACGGTGCGGGTGTGGGACGTCGATGCTCCTGAGCAGCGGCCAACGGTATCTACGTTTGCGGTTGCCGTCAATATGGTGCAATATAGCCCAGATGGCACGCGTATCGTGGCCGGATTGGCGGATCGTACCCTTCGGGTATGGAACGCCGACGGTCAAGACGAACCATTGGTGTTGCGGGGACACGAGGACGAGGTCCTGTGTGCGTCTTTCAGCCCCGATGGGAAACATATCGTAACCACATCAATCGACAAGACCGTGCGGGTGTGGAATGCCGACGGCAGTGGTGAACCGTTGATCCTTCGCGGTCACGAGGATAATGTCGGGTTCGCCACGTATAGCCCGGATGGTAAGCGTATTGCAACAACGTCGTTCGACAAGACCGTTCGTATTTGGAACGCAGATGGAAGTGGTTCCCCATTGATCCTTCGCGGTCATGAGCATCGCGTGTTCTGGGTCGATTGGAGTCCAGATGGAAATCGCCTGGCGACCGCGTCGCAGGACGCCACGGTACGTGTGTGGAACAGGGATGGTGCTGGTACACCGCTCGTCCTTCGTGGCGCTCTTCCGTATAACAACGTCGACTGGAGGCCCGATGGCAAGCGCATCATCGCCGGTTCCGACAATAACACGATTACCATATGGACCGACATCAATCCTATCCAACATGCCGACGACTCGCGCCTTTGGACCGCTACGCCCTGGTGTATGCCGCTCGATTTTCGCCAGCAAGTTCTCGCCTTCACGGATGAACAATCTCGCGCAGATTTGGAACGGTGCGAGCAACGCGTGCGTGCGGCTCGTCAATGATTTACTTTGCGATTTGCATTGTTTAAAGCGACGACCACGCGTCATATCGACGTTTGGCGTGGTGCAACGCTCATGGTTTCTGCAGAAAACCGCTGCGAATGAGCGCGGCGACGTATCTGCCGATCACCTCGTTAT
>JANORL010000680.1:0-2162 GCA_031415295.1 Polyangiaceae bacterium
TGATCCGCTTTCATCTCTGGTGGGTGGAGTCGTCACGATGAACGAGGTTCTTTTCCCCCTCAAATCTCTATTCCGGCGGGGTTTGGGGCGGCAGCCCCATCGTCAACTGGATAGAGGGAAAATGCCGAAAGCGCGGAGCGCTTGTCGGCATTTTTCCTGACGAGGGTTGAGCGCGAAGCGCTCAACCGGTCGACAAACAAGAGTAACTAACTGCGCGCGAGCGGATAGTCTTCGAGATCGACGCGAACGAGCCCCTCGAGCCAAGGGAACGCGCGGATGATCGTTCGGTACATCGCCTGTGCAACGCGCCGATAACTCGAGTGACCTTGTTTGGCCGAACGAAGCTCGACGACGTGAATGGCTTCCCGCAAGTTGAGGGTCCACAAGGTACGAATGCGAAAACCAAGGGGCACCGCGTATTGTGCTTCAAGCGCGAACTTCCCCTCGATCTGCTCCCACCCATCAACGGCTTCGAGCATGGCGCGCGCGTAGTCGCCGGCCAGGCCGAATTCGACGAGTTCCGCGGGCGTTTCGAAACCGAGCCGGCATGTGAGTCGCTGTGTCGATGGTGAAAGCATGCGATGCCGCTGCAAGTCGCGAAAAGCACCGTAGTCGAGGAACAATTCGAACGTCAGGTTCGTCGATTCAAACGCCCGACAAGCCGGATCATGAGGTCCCCTTCGGGTCAGCGCGGCCTGACAGATCCCTTCCCGTTCCGCCTTCGTCGCCAACTTCAGCGCCTCCACGATACCCCGCACGTGCACGCTGGGTTCGCTTCCCTCGTACGCCAACGCGATGGCAATACGTTCGACAGCGTCCTTGTCGTAATTCACGAGTCGCACGGGCTGACCCATCACGTTGGTCACAGATGCATCCCAAGCTCCGGGATCGAAGACCGTACGTAGTTTGTCTTGTACCGCATTGTGTAACGTCATCCGGTAGGTGTTTTCCTTGGCGTACTTGACGAGTGTCGGCACGACCGTGAGGGACGCGCGATGCATAAGATCGGCAAGCTCGCGAACCTCGAGCAACGGATGCGAAAACATCTTGGAAAGAAGACCTTCCAGAGCACGTGCGTTCGCGGACAAACCTATGTTTGTCCGCGTACCTGCCGGCAAGAGCCCGCGGAGCAAGTCACAAGCTTGCGCGCGAATCGCCGCGGCGTACGCGGCATCGGTCATGGTCCCCGAACGTGGAAGCCTCGCTTCGAGAGCGCGCGTGACGACGGGCATCATGTCGATGTACGCGGAGAACAACTTCTCGCAAGTGTTGCGATAGATGGGACCAAATTCATCTCCCAACATCGGAAGATCGACGAAACTGTTGCGGTCAAATACGACGTATCGCGTGCTCTTTTCGGTGAACGAACCAAGCCTCAAGTCTTCGATCACCTTCGACGCGACGATGCTGACGTTCTCGAGCGCCAAGTGAACGACAGCGTGTTCAGCGACGGACGCATGCCCGTAACCAACGACCCATTTTTCATGAAACGCGCGAGCTTTTTGAGTCGCCAGACCAAACGCGGGACGAGCGGTGGAAGTGTGGACGACATCGATTTCTTGATCGACGAGAAGACGAGCGAGGTTTGTCCGGAGGTCATCACGGCTGCGCGAGTAGTAGGCAAACAGCACGGCGATGACTTCTTCGGGCAGTCCGCTCAAAGCAAAGACATCACTTGTCGTGCTTGAAACATAGGGAGCGATTCGCGCGAGGGCTGCGTCGTCGAGAGGCATGATGTTCTTGCTGAGGACTAGAGTGCAGGGGCGGCTGAAATGGCTGAAAGGGACACCGTGTCACCAAAGACCTCGCTATTCGCGAGCTTTCGAGTGCGTCGCGTCAAGACCTCGCAACTCGTCTTCGTTACCACGATGGTGTGTTCGAACTGCGCTGACAATGACCGATCTGCCGTAATCGCTGTCCATTTGTCGTCGAGCACTTCGACTTCGTGACCACCGATGTTGATCATGGGTTCGATGGTAAAGCACATCCCCGCCCGTAAGCGCATCCCTTGGTTGCGTTTGCCCACGTGCGAAACTTGCGGCGCTTCGTGAAATTGACGACCGATTCCGTGCCCGACAAACGCACGGACGACCGAACAACCTTCGCCTTCAGCATACATTTGGATCGCCGCCCCGATATCACCCAACCGCGCACCTTCACGA
>JANORL010000681.1:0-13827 GCA_031415295.1 Polyangiaceae bacterium
CGCTTCGCGACCCGACTCTTGCACTCTACCCAGTTCACGATGGGGGGCTTAGCCCCCCATACCCCCCGAGATCGTTCTGATCCGCTTTCATTTCTGGGGGGTGAGGCGTGAGAGCGTAGGGGCTAGGGCGAGAGATGATCCGGCACTTTGATCTCGCCATTCACGACACGTTGCGCGAGTGCTGCGACGCGTTTTTTAACGTCTTCCGGAATTGCTGTCGCGTGAGTTCCTTGGTCGACATAGCCGACGCCATTGTCAGCCAACCCGAACGACGTTAGTCCGCCGGTGAAACGTTTTTCCGTGACCGCGCGAATCGTATCGAACACTGCCACGTCGCCACGTTTGATCATGCTCGTCACCACGGTGCCTGGCATCTCGTCGAATTGATCCGCGTCGACACCGATGGCCTTCACGCCCATGTCCCGCGCGGCTTCGAAAACGCCGTGTCCGGTCGTTCCCGACGCATGGTAGACGACGTCCGCGCCAGCCGCGATCTGACTGATTGCAAGCGCCTTACCTTTGACGGGGTCGCGAAATGCGTCGGGTGTCGTTCCTGCGTAGCCCGCGTGCACAACGCAGTTTGGACAAACCTCGTGCACACCGGCCCGATATCCTGCCTCGAATTTCCGAATGAGCGGAATGTCCATGCCGCCGACAAACCCAACGTGCTTCGTCTTGGTGATCGACCCGGCGACAGCCCCCACCAGAAACGATCCCTCTTCTTCACGGAAACGAAGTCCGCGCACGTTGCTCGGCATGGGCGAACCATCGAATGGTGGCGCGTAGTCGATGCATGCAAACGGTGTCTTTGGAAAAGCCTTCGCGACGACGTTCACATCCGTCGAGAAAATGAAACCCACACCAATCACGAGATCGAATCTACGTGCGGCAAAGAGGCGCATGGCGGCTTCGCGATCTTCCGCGCCGCTTGGTTCGAGAACTTCCGTGGACACCCCAAGCTCACGCGCTGCACGTGACAAACCTTCGTACGCCGCGTCGTTGAAGCTCTTGTCCCCTCGCCCGCCAACATCGAACACGAGCCCAATACGCACGTCGCGATGAACTCCCGTCGACGGCACGTCATCCGCACGCGCAGGCAAAAACACCGATGCAGCAGCGACAAGCACGACGCAAAGCGTGACGATAGGCAGACGCGATCGCGTGGATGTGGCGCTCGTGGCCATGAACATACGCTAACGCAATCGCGCGTCCGCGGAGCCGAGTATATTTGCAACGTCCATGCGCCTAGCAACCTGGCTCTTGCTCGCAGCGATCGCCGTCGGAAGCACCGTCGGAAGTGCTTCTGCCCGTGCGGAAAAGGCACCTCCGCGCGTGGTGTTGCTCGATCGCGTGGCCGTCCGTTGGCACGCACCAGAAACGGGCGGCGTCGAGAAACCGCACTTCATTTTCGAGCGTGAATTGGCGTTCGAAGCGCGCATTGCCGCGCTTGCTGATCCCGACCTCGAAACCGCGCCGTACACGGATCGACACATTCGCGCAGCGCTCGAACGACGTATTGCCGAAACGCTCTTGTCCAATCTTCCGGTGCTTCCTGCACCGACTGCAGGCGATATTGCTTCACGTGCCGAGAGTGCTCGCGCGGTGCTCGAACAACGGGTACGTGGCCGAGACAAACTCATCGCGGCAGCGAAAGCTGAAGGGATCGGATCGGACGAGATCGACGCGATGCTTCGTCGACAAGCACGCGCAAGTCTGTACCTCGATCGTATGGTCGCTCCGATGCTCCAACCGAGCGAGCCTGAGCTTCGGGCGCTGTTGGCAACGCCCGGAGCGACTCCTTTTTCCGGACAACCCTACGACAAAGTCGCACTCGATCTTGGTCGCTGGGTCATGGCGCAAAGGCTTGGCGAAGCGATCGCGACGTATTACCAAACGGCACGATCGCGCGTTGTGGTCACGCTCGTACGCGCGCGTTGACTTTGTATTGTCTGGACAAACTCACGACGAAGCACTGCGCACTTCGCCGACGATCTCTTGCGATGCCGGTGCGGACTCTTCATCGGCTTGCGGCAACGTTTGCTCGTAATGATGTGAAAACGATCGAGCTGCGCGACGTGCTTTGAGAAATTCGGCAAACGCAGTGAGCGTGTCGAGGTCGCGTGGTCCAAGAGCATCGGCGATGTCGCGCAAGTTTTTACGCAGCGTCTCGACACTCTTGCCACGTCGAATGTCTCGTGGCGGAGCGGCATCTTCCCGTAGTTCGCGCGGTGCATCGAGGGCTACGGAAGGGGATGAAGGAGGCGATGACGTCGGGCCTTCGCTCTTCGGTGGGACCTCGGGAATCCACACAGGTCGCGCGATGGGATTGAGCGCATGCGCGTTGAGCCACGCCTCCATGAAGATGCGCAGACGTTCGCTGCGGAACGAGAACCATCGTTCGCGTTCTGGACCGTACGTCATCAGGACATCTTTGAAGCGGCGGAAGGCGCCTTTGCCATCGATCGCCTGCGTCAGTTTTTCCGTTAGCTCAGGATTTTCGACCATCGGGATGAACCGTTCCATCCATCGGTACTGCTCGCGCGAACTCACCGGATCGATGCGCAAATACGTGGGATCAGAGGCGATGCGTGCATGCATCTGCGGATCGGCAACGCCATCGACGACGCGCAACACATCACCTGCTGCCAAGTGAAGGTACGAATGCACTTCGGGCGCGTTGTTCTCGAAAGCATCCTCGAGCGCTTCCCAATCGACTGGAATGTCGCGATAGGGACCGGCGGCGGCGGGATTTTCAGGCTTGGGCATGTCCTCCTCATCCAGCGACATGACCCGACGCTGCGGCAGTCGACCGGGTCTCTGAAGGGGAACCAATTGAGGTTGGGAACGAGAGTTCTCCGTCGTCATAGAATTTTACGCTTTTGTGCTGCTTTTTGGGGCTGAACTCTTCTCAGCATAGTGCCTGTTCCCCGCGCCGGAAGCATGCCCACGTTCGCTGATCGTGCTTTTTGTCGCGGCTCCTAAGGAGCGTCCCAGACACCCCACGCGCTTGTATTCGATTTCGGGAAACTCGGGATCTCGCAGGTAGCAGGTTTGGAGCCGAAATGCTCGTCAATGGCGCTACATGACGAACCTTTCCCCCAACGTGGGTTCGTCCGACTGTCATTCTTCAAGCACTTACCGAACGAGTTCGACCGACAGCATCGCTCCATCGGGCAAGGTGTCCGTCTCGTTCGCGCGCACTCATCCCAACCTCGAACGTTCGCTCGACCCTGGACATGCCAGCGGCTTCTTGCACGCTCGCAAAAAGTCCCGCACCCACGCCGGCGAGCATTGCCGCGCCTCGAGCTGTCGACTCGAGTTCGATGGGGCGTTCGATGGTCATGGCGGCAAAGTCTGCTTGGTACTGCATGAGCAGATCGTTTTTCGCTGCACCGCCGTCGACTCGCATACGTGCCAAGGGTTTGCCCAGGTCCTCGCCCATCGCGCGAAGCAGATCCGTCACTTGAAACGCGATGCCTTCGAGCGTCGCGCGGGCCAAGTGTGCGCCCGTCGTACCTCGCGTGATGCCACAAACAACGCCACGGGCATCGGCGTCCCAATACGGAGCACCGAGACCGGAAAGTGCCGGGACAAACGTCACGCCGTCACTCGCCGCCACCGTACGAGCGAGTGCTTCGATGTCGGCCGCGTTTTTGATGATCCCGAGTCCATCACGAAGCCACTGCACTGCGGCGCCCGCGATGAACGAGCTCCCTTCGAGTGCAAACACGACATCGTTTCCAATTTTCCACCCCACGGTCGTGAGCAACCCGAAACGACTCATGATGGCGCGGTTGCCGGTATTGACCAAGACAAACGCTCCGGTGCCGTAGGTGCATTTCGCATCTCCGATGCCGAAACACGCTTGGCCAAACAGCGCTGCTTGTTGATCGCCAGCGATGCCTGTGATGGGTGTGCCATCCGGAAGGTGCGGAAAACCGTTTGTCCTGGCGATATGGGTTGCCGAATCGACGATCTTTGGAAGAACGCTGCGCGGAACGTTGAACAAGCCGAGCATCGATTCGTCCCAGTCGAGCGTATCGAGGCTCATGAGCAGCGTGCGCGAAGCGTTTGTCACGTCCGTTGCATGCACCGGCTCGCCATGCTTCGCGCCACCTGACAAGCGCCACACGAGGTAGCTATCGATCGTGCCGAAGGCGAGTTCACCAGCGTTGGCTCGAGCGCGTGCGCCGTCGACATGATCGAGCAGCCAAGCGACTTTCGTTCCGCTGAAGTACGGATCGAGCACGAGGCCTGTCGTTTTTTCGACGAGTGGCTCGTGGCCATCAGCGCGCAATTTTGCGCAGGTATCCGTGGTTCGTCTGTCTTGCCAAACGATGGCTCGGTGGATGGGTTTGTCCGAAGCGCGATCCCAGACGACCGTCGTTTCGCGTTGGTTCGTGATGCCAATCGCGGCGATGTCCCGACCGTTGATCGAAGCGGCGGCGAGTGCATCGGACACGGAGTCGACAACGCTTTGCCAGATCTCTTCGGGCTCGTGTTCGACCAAGCCGGGACGTGGGAAATGTTGGGGGAACTCGCGTGTCGCTCGTCCGCGCGTAACGCCTGCCGTGTCGAGCACGAGGGATGTCGTGCCGGTGGTTCCTTGATCGATGGCAAGAAGAAGATCGGCCATGGTCTTCGCCTACTCTGGTGCACGCGCCGAAGGAAGAGCGATCCTGGGGACCTCGGGGCATGGATCGGTGCAAATGCGGTGTTTCAGGGCGTTGGCGGAAGTGTTTCGGTGCGCTCGACGGACTCATGGCACTCGATGCGTCTAACCTCTCGATTAATCTGGCGAGACGGCATAGACTCCGCCCGTGCTGATTCGGCACCGATGTGGACCGACCATGCCGGCCATCGACATGCTCGAAACTCAAAACCTTCAACGTCGCGGTGCCGGGCACGACTTACGGTTCACCGACGCCCGGAGAGCGTAGAGATTCCGATGGCTCGACTGATCCTGCAGACCGCCGAAGGGCAGCAGGCCATCGAGCTGCGGCCCGTAAATTCGTTGGGGCGTCACCCCAACAACTCGATTCAACTGCTCGATAAGATCGTTTCCAAAGAACACTGCATCATCGAACTTCGAGGAACGCAGTTTGTCCTTCGCGATCTGGGTAGCCTGAACGGGACGTTCATCAATAACGAACGGGTACGCGGCGAGGCACCGCTGAAACATGGCGACGAAATCTCTCTCGGGTCTACCCGTGGGAGATTTGATGACGGCACCGCTGCGGGCGTGGGAACACCTCCACCCCAGCCGGCGGCCGCGCCACAACCTATGGCGCCTCCGGCTCAAGGGCTTGGTCCGGGTTGGGGTCCATCAGCCGGCGCACCTCATGGCCAATCGCCACTGGCAGCGTCGTCACCAGCATTTCCGCAAATGGCTGGTGCGCCTCGTCCAGGTTTGGCGCCACAAGGCCCGCCGCGTCCCGCTCCGCAAGGGTTTGGCCCGCCTGCACCTGGTGCACCAGTGGCACTAGGCGGACCACAGCATCCGAGTGTCGTTCCGCCGACGCATCCGGCTCCGGGTGCGATGCAGCCGAACTCGACTGTTATGGGCAGTCGCCCCGACCTGCGCACGTTCGTCGGTGGCGTGCATTCGTTTCTGCCCCAAGGAAGTCGCGTCGATCTGAACGACCAAGCGCGTCAGATCGGCACGCAAATCGCCGCAGTCGAGAAGGGGTTCATTCCGTTCGAACGCATCAAGACGGACATGAACCAGCTTGGTGCAGACTACGAACGTCTGCGTTTGTCCCATGAGCTGACCCGCGAAATCTCATCCGAGCGCGACACCAGCAAGCTCCTCGACAAACTCCTCACCAACATCTTCAAGTTCATCCGCGCCGACCGTGGCGTCATCTTTCTTCGCGATGCCACGGGCGAGTTCATGCCACGTGCCATGCAGCGGCGCGATGGAACCGTTTCGCCCATCAGCGTCTCGTCCACGATCCTTGATCACGTCGTCAAAGAACGCGCCGCCGTGCTCACCCACGATGCCGCGATGGATTTCGCCGCCTCCAAGGGCAAGAGCATGATCCTGAACCGGATCAGTTCCGCCATCGTCGTGCCGCTCGTGGCTCCTAACAGCACCCAAGATGTCCTCGGCGTGCTCTGGCTCGATTCAGAAACGCTCGCGCAGTTCCAGCCCAAAGACCTCGAACTCGTCGTCGCCATCGCCCACCAAGCGTCCATGTTCATCGAGATCAACATCCTCGGCGAACAAGTCAAACACGAGACCATCGCACGCGAACGTTTCTCTCGGTTGCTCTCTCCAAACATCGCCGAACGCGTCATGAGTGGTCAGCTCGAGGTTCGTCTCGGCGGAGAACGCGTCGACGAATGCACCGTGTTCAACAGCGACATTCGCGGCTTCACGGCGATGAGCGAAAACACGCAGCCGGAAGAGCTCGTCGAAATGATGAACGGCTACTTCGAACTGATGGTCGACACGATCTTCAAGTACGAAGGCACGCTCGACAAGTTCATGGGCGACGGCATCATGGCGCTCTGGGGCGCACCCGTCGTGCACAGGGACGATGCGATTCGCAGTGTCTATTGCGCCCTCGAAATGAGCAGCGTGCTCGGCGACTTCAACCGAATGCGCCTCGAACGAGACCAAGCTCCTCTCGCGATCGGCATCGGCATCCACACCGGTCCTCTCGTCGCCGGCTACATCGGAAGCTCCAAAGCGCTCTCCTACACGGTCATCGGAGACGTCGCGAATACGTCGGCGCGTCTTTGTTCCGTCGCGCTCCCAGGCCAAATCGTCGTCAGCGAAATGACGCACGAACGCCTCTCCGGACGCTTCGAAACCGAAGAACTTCCCCCCGCCAAAGTCAAAGGCAAAGAAAAACCCCTGCGCCTCTTCAACGTCATCCGTGCAATGCCTGCGGTGCAAGTCGGTGCCAACATCGTGTCCGAAGCGACGGTTGTGGAATGACAAACCCTGCGTATTTTTCGCGGCAGCAAGCCACAGCCACCTGAATCATGTTCGTTCTGCCGTTCGAAAAACCAATCGTCGAATTGGTCGAGAAGGTCAAAGCGCTGCGTTCACTCGCTGCCGCTGACCAACGTTTCGAACCTGAACTATTGCGACTCGAAGAAAAAACTTCGCGCCTGGCACGTGAAATTTTCGCCGACCTGTCGCCCATCCAAAAAGTTCAACTCTCACGACACGCCAGTCGCCCCTACACGCTCGACTACATCAAGCGTCTCTTCACGGGCTGGATCGAACTCAAAGGTGATCGACGTTTCGCCGATGACTGCGCCATCGTCGCAGGCCTCGCTTCGTACCATGGGCGAAGCGTCGTCATCGTTGGACATCAAAAGGGTCGCGGCACAAAAGAGAACCTCAAGCGCAACTTCGGCATGCCCAACCCCGAGGGGTATCGAAAAGCCATTCGTCTTTACGAACTCGCCGACAAGTTTGGTTTGCCCGTGCTCACGTTTATCGACACGCCGGGTGCATATCCGGGCATTGGTGCGGAAGAACGTGGCCAAAGCGAAGCGATTGGAGCGTCACTTGCAGCAATGGCGCGAGCTCGCGTTCCGATCATTGCGACGATCATTGGCGAAGGTGGTTCGGGCGGTGCATTGGCACTTGGCGTCGCGAACAATGTGCTGGTGCTCGAGTTTGGTTGTTACTCCGTCATCTCGCCTGAAGGTTGTGCCGCCATTCTGTGGAACGACGCATCGAGGTCCGAAGAAGCTGCACGACAGCTCAAGATCACGGCGCCTGAATTGCTGCACCTTGGTGTTGTCGATACGATCGTCGATGAACCAACGGGCGGTGCGCACCAAGATCACGACAAAGCGGCAACGCTCCTCGATGCTGCACTTTGGCCTGCACTCACCGCGCTCGATGGTTTGTCCCCGGATGATCTCGTCGAGCATCGGTATCGTCGGTTCCGCGCGCTTGGTTCCTACCGCGCGTGACGTTTCGGCAAGGTTTCAAAGGCAAAACGTTTGGCCTAGCAAACCCTGCCACGAAAAACGCATTATGGTTCCACCTCTCCACATAGCATTGCGAATGCAATGCGGAGTTGGAGAGCGGGTAAGGCGGTAAGATAAGCGCTCTCTGTCCGCTCCACATATCAAAGTCCTTCACTACCGTTGGGAATGGCGCGATATCAATTATTTTGTTTATCGAGAATTGTGGAACATTCGCACGAGAGACCATTTCTCTCAATACATTTATGCCGTGAGTGCTCCCGCGGCAGTGGAAGCTCGTTGGATTGCGCAAGGTTGTCCGTGACCGTTGCGCACGATTGGTTCTAGACTGCGGTGCAGGTGAGAAGCGCAGCGCCCAGCCACGATGCCAGCCAAGGTGCCAGCCACCTGCGCGATGCTCCCTTGTCCACGTAGCGAGAACATGTAAAGAAGGCGGATGCGATTCGCCGACCTGAAGAACGACTTCGTCTTTCGGCGCATTTTTGCCTCGCATCCGCACATCTTGTGTGGCTTGCTGAACGACCTCCTCGAACGGTCTGGTGACCAAACCATCGATTCGATCGAGTATTTGCCGAGCGAACAGCTTCCGCTCGTGCCTGGTTTCAAGCTGTCGATCCTGGATGTTCGCTGCAAAGATCGATCAGGCGCGACGTTTATCGTCGAGATGCAGCTCGTGCACGTACCCGGCTTCGACAAACGCGTCGTGTACAATGGTTGTAAAGCGTATGTGGGCCAACTGAAGGCGGCAGATCCGTACACCGAACTCACGGACGTCGTGGCCATTTCGATTTGTGACTTTGTGCTGTGGCCCGACGCTGAACTCAAGGCGAAAGGGTTGACGCCCGTGCCAATGCTCAGTCGGTGGAACATGCGAGAACGGCATTCGCACAACCATGGACTGCTTCACGTGCAATACGCATTTTTGGAATTGCCCAAGTTATCGAAGGACCCACCGAAGACGGGCGCCGAGACATGGGCGTGGCTCTTCGTGCATGGTCGTGACTTGACGGACGTGCCCGAAGGTTTGCCCTCGGGTCCGTACCGCGAAGCGCTCGAAATCGCCAACCAGGCGTCGTTCACGGAAGAAGAATTCGATGCCTGCCGAAAAGTCACCGACGAAATCGAGCAATTGAGGGTACTGCTCGACTACAAGTGGAGTTCGGGGTTCGTCGAGGGCGAACTCAAGGGCGAACTCAAGGGCAAACGCGACATACTCCTTCAATTACTGAGTCACGTCGGTTTCGAAGTGGATGCCGCCCATTTGCACCACATTCAAAGTTGCACGGACGTCGGCACACTCGAGCGTTGGACCAAAAACATCTTCAACGCCAAAACGATTACAGACGTCTTTTAATGAGCTGGGCGCCATTGTCAGAATGCATCCGCGCGCGTTAAGCGCATACCGTGCCAAACTTTTTCATCACGTTTGCTCAACCGTTTTACGCGTCGACCCCTGGCGACTCCGATTTTCGTGTTGCAAACAAACGTCCCGCCAGGCATGCTTTTCACTGTGAACTCGACGCTGAAGCCTCCTATTCCTCCGCTGCTTGAGCTCCCCGTTGCCGAATTCCTCCCCGGCGAACCTGTACAACACGAATTCTCCACGTTCCGGAAAGCCATAAACCTTGGACTCGCTGTTGTTGTTGTGAGTCTGCTGCTCGTCTTTTCGGCACTTTTCTGGCCAGGTTTTTTGCTTGGTGCGGCTATTTGGGGCTGGCCGCCAAATGCGCCGCGGCTTTCCCAAGTGTTTCGCTATTTTCGTCTCATTTGGACCGTAAAGCCACCTTCGCCGGGACTGTCGGTGCACCGTCGCATCTGGATTACGCTGGCCGCACTACGCAAATGTGGCGTGACGCCTTTTTGGGGTTTGGCGTGGTACCTCGACGAAGTTCTTTATGGATCCCAGCTCCGAAATACGCCTGTAGTTGCACCTCTTTTCGAGATCAGCGCGTCACTGTCGATGGCCCATCAAATCCGTAGAAAGCCAGCGCTGGTTCGATGCGCAGCGGTTCGGCGCCAGGTGGGACCCAGGAACTTGGGCAAACCACGCGCACGGTGTGAGGCTGTCGATGCGAGCGGACAAAACAGTGAAGGCCCAGGTCTGAACACCTGAGCCTTCGGGTCGGGTTGCGAGCGCCGACAAGCGGCACCTTCGCACCCGTTTTCCGAGGAGTCAAATTTTCGTGCGCTCGCAGGAGCGCATGGTGCAACAAAACGAAGGAAGAGTCGAGCGGTGTGGGCGATGTAAGGTCGTGTTTGCGATCCACCACCGCTGCGATCGAGGCCAACAGTACTGCAGTGACGCTTGCCGCGTGCCTGTTCGTCGGGAGGTTTGTCGCAGAGCCCGAACACGTCACGCAAAGAGCCGTGAAGGACGACTGGATCATCGCGACTACATGCGTGCCTTTCGCGCTCGAAAACGCCGTGCCAAACTTTTTGTGACGGATCTGGCTTCCCAAAACTTGGCCCAACCCTCCACCGTGTGCGTTGACGTCGGAGCGACAGCGGTCGCGGTGACCGTGCTTGACTCGGACGTCCACGAATTCACGAATGGACACGATCACGTTAACGATTGCTCCGGACCGCAACCAGACCCGAGTTCTGATGACGTGCGGCCGGCACGAGACACTACGCGCGATTCTGAGCCCAGCAACATTGACGCATCCACGCGCAGCGTCGACGCTGCTCGAAGGTTTGTCGCTGTGGTACCAACGTCCCTTGAGCGTTGTATTGTGTGTGGACGACGAGTCGAATTCGTCCGCGCTGGGCCTTTGCGACGCACTCGGATTCGGCCGGCGCTCACTGCATTACGAGGTGGGCATTGCCGTGACGGACCGCATCCCAAAGCGTAATCGAATGAGCGGACTGGGCGATTTTCGCGCCTTGCAACGTATTGCAGCGGGCGAGGTGATTCGATGACCGTGTCACTTGAAACCGAGGCGCACATTCGTCGCCTGTTTTTTGGCGAGCATTGGAAACGCGGTACGATTGCGGCTCAACTCGTCACGCATCCGGACGTCATCGAGCGTGTCATTGGTCGAGTCGGCCCGCGTCCGACGTCAACGCCAAACCAATTGCCCGAATCGCTCTGTCATTTCGCGGCATACATTGACGAAACGCTCGAGCGATATCCGCGCCTCGTGGCCACTCGTCTTTACGACATGCTCGTTGCGCGAGGTTTTACGGGCAGCATTCGCGTATTGCGCAAATATGTGAAGCGTATACGCCCCCGTCCCAAGAGCGAAGCGTTTTTGCGCTTGCATCCATTGGTGGCCGAACAAGCACAGATCGATTGGGGACATGTCGGATATCTCGATGTGCCCGGCGGCAAACGACCTCTGTGGGTATTCGTTTGCGTGTTGGCCTATTCGCGAGCGATGTGGGCCGAACTCGTGCTCGATTTGTCCGTCCATTCACTGCGGCGATCGCTCGTGCGAGCTGCAAGCTTTTTCGGCGGCTCGTGCAGACAATGGCTTTTCGACAATCCGAAAGTCGTTGTCATAGAGCGTCACGGCGATGCCGTGCGATTTCATGCGGCATTGCTCGAACTCGCCGGTGCGATGCGTGTCGAACCTCGCGTATGCGGAGTGCGCAAACCTCACGAGAAAGGCCGCGTCGAACGAGCCATCCGATATCTACGCGAGCGATTCTTTGCGGCTCGTACGATCCATTCGGTCGCGCAAGGCAATGCGCAGCTCCTCGAATTCATCGAAACGATTGCAATGGCTAGACCTCATCCGCAATGGTCCGAGCGCTCTGTGTCTGATGTATTCGAGGAAGAGCGCATTCGATTTCTCGCGGTACCTGATGCGCTTCCATCGACGGACTTGGTCCAGCCGATCGTTGCCGATAAAACGGCCTTCGTCCGATTCGATGGCAATGGTTATTCCGTGCCATCGAAGTTTGCCCGGGCGAGTCTTACCCTCGTTGCCAATGATATGCATGTGCGGCTTCTCGAGGCCGGCGTTGAAGTGGCGTCTCACGTCCGCGTTTGGGGACGTCGGCAATGGCAAGAGGACCCGGCTCATCGCGCTGCGCTCCTCGAACAAAAGCGTGCTGCCCGCATTCCGAAAGGTCGTGACCGATTGCATGCCGAAATTCCTGGTATCGATCGTCTCTTCGAGCGCTGGATCGAAGTGGGTCGGAATCTCGGCAGCATGACCAGCCGCACGATTCGCTTGCTCGATGCCTATGGTGCCGACGTACTTCGTGCGGCTGTCGACGAGGCTATTGCTCACGGCGTCCACGATCCTGGGGCGCTCGCTGTGTTATGCGAGCAATTGCGGAAAGACCTCAATCGACCCATTCCCATGCCACTCGATATCGGTGCGCACGTACTCGATCGGGACGTCGTCCCGCACGACCTTGGAGGTTACGATGACTGACGATGTGATTGGTCGATTTCGCGACATTGGCATACGTGCACCGGCCGATGCCCTTTCGGCTCTTTTGGCGCATGCGACGAAAAGCCGCTTGTCTGGGACCGAATTTGCCGAGCAGCTCATTGCACTCGAAATACGGGAACGCGAAGTCCGCAATCTCGCTCGCCGCATGGCCGATGCAACGCTTGGTACGGTCACGTCGCTCGACCAATTCGATTGGAATCACGCCCGGAGCATCGACCGCGACAAATACGAACATCTCTTGCAGCTCGGTTTTCTTGCCGAGGGGGAGAATGTGCTATTTCGCGGTCCAAGTGGGGTCGGTAAAACCATGCTCGCACAAAACCTCGCATTGCGGGCGCTCGAACAAGGGTACACAGTCCGCTTCACAACGCTCGCTGCGGCGCTGGCGGACTTGCTGATGCAAGAATCGCTGCCGGCCGTCGAACGACGATTGCGTCGTTATACGAACCCGGACCTACTTGTGCTCGACGAAATCGGTTACTTGCCGAACGATGCGCGATCGGCGGATTTGCTTTACAACATCATTAGCAGGCGGCACGAAAAGAAGTCGACTGTTGTGACGACAAACCTCGCCTTCAAGCAGTGGAACACCGTGTTTCCCGGTGCTGCCTGTGTCGGCGCCCTGGTCGACCGCTTTGCACAGCACTGCCACGTCTTCGATATCGACGCAGACTCGTGGCGGCAAAAGACGTCGCTCAGAACTTCCTCGAACCTCGCCAAGCGTACACGCTAATCCGAGCCCGAAACCGCCATTCGAATTCCACGGAATTCGAGTGGCGATTACAAATGGAAACAAAGGAACGACATGGATTCGAAAAGTGTCAAGCCTCCACTCGTGCCCGAGCGAATTCGGCGCATTGACGGTCAGAGCTTTGCATTCCTACCGCATCGCTTTTTGCGTGATGGTTTCTTGTGCTCGCTCTTGGCTGACGAACAGCGCTTGTATCTTTTCCTCGTGCTGGCGGCTGACCGAAGCGGGTTGAGTTTCTATCACTACGACCGCATTTGCTCGATTCTCGAGATGGTCGGCGATGATTACATTGACGCACGCAATGGCCTGATCGCCAAGGATCTGATTGCATTCGATGGAAGTCGTTTTCAGGTCCTAGCGCTCCCTGCCAAACCCGTCTATGTGTCGGCGCGCCCCTCCAACGTCAGACTCGACAACCACGACACGGCGACCATTCGTGCGACGATCCTCGGATCGCTCGAACAAGCCCGGCGTGATTTCCGATAAACTCCCCGCCATTCCTCATCGCCAATTGCGGCCGCATCGCGAAACAAAAACCACCATGAAGTAGATCGATGAAAATATTTCGTTGATCGATTTTCTTGTTTTGGTTGGCGGTGGTGGACATCATCAACGACCGGACATCAAGTTAAGTGGTGCACAGGCACCGCTCCCGCTCCGAAACCGCACATCGAACTCGTGTCCGATTTCTACGGATTTCGAGGGGCGGTTACA
>JANORL010000682.1:0-4848 GCA_031415295.1 Polyangiaceae bacterium
ATGGCGGCAACTATGAATGCTGCCGAGCGCACTCGACTTTCGAAACATGGATTCCATTGGCTTTCCCCTGAAGAAGGCCTTCATTTGTTCGAGCGTTCATTGGTAGCCCCGGACGCAACACTGGCCGCTGTGCCGCTGGACATGCCGAGATTGGAGCAATCGTTGGGCGATGAAGTGCCACCGTTGTGGCGTGCTCTCGTGCGTGGGAAAGCGCGTCGCGTTGCTCGTGTCCCGCAAGGCGCGTGGGCAGCCGAGTTAGCAGAATTACCTGTAGATCGTCGGTGGGACGAAGTTCGGTCGGCCATTGCCACAGACGTGGGTCGCGTATTAGGGGCGTCGGGAGACGTGCCCCTGAGTCGACCGCTGCAAGAAGTGGGCCTTGATTCGCTCATGGCTGTCGAATTGCGTAATGTCCTTGCCAAGCGTATTGGAAGAACGCTTTCAGCAACGTTGGTTTTCGATTATCCCACGATCGATGCACTGAGTCGTTATTTGCTCGACGAGGTGCTCGCGGTTTCCGAGCCGCAATCGCCGGCAGTCAAACCATCTGTCGCCGCAGCCACGGACGAACCCATTGCGATCATCGGCATGGGTTGTAGGTATCCTGGTGGTATTACGGATCCCGAAAGTTTTTGGCGACTGCTCGATGGAGGGCTCGATGGCATTACGGAAATGCCTTGCGATCGATGGGATGTCGATGCGCTGTATGATCCAGATCCGGACGCATTGGGTAAAATGACGACGCGACAGGGTGGATTCCTTTCCAACATTGACCTATTCGATCCAACGTTCTTTGGCATTTCGCCACGTGAAGCAGTGGCGATGGATCCACAACAACGATTGCTTTTGGAAACGTCGTGGGAGGCGCTTGAGCGCGCCGGGATTGCGTCTGAACAGCTCATGGGAATGGACACGGGCGTATTCGTTGGCCTCATGTATCACGATTATGTCTCGTTGCATGGTGGTGACCTGAAGGCGCTCGATGGTCACGTGGGAACGGGGGTCGCAGGCAGCGTTGCCTCGGGAAGAATTTCATACCAACTCGGTGTAAAGGGACCGAGTTTGACCGTCGATACAGCGTGTTCGTCTTCGCTGGTTACTGTGCATTTGGCTTGCCAAGCATTGCGCCAAGGTGAATGCTCAATGGCCCTCGCCGGTGGCGTAGCCTTGATGCTTACGCCGGACGTTTTTGTCGAGTTCAGCCGATTGCGGGGCCTTTCTGCCGACGGTCGTAGCAAGAGTTTTTCCGCAGCGGCCGATGGCGTCGCGTGGAGCGAAGGTTGCGGGATGCTGGTGCTCGAAAAACTCAGCGATGCGCAGCGTAATGGGCATCAAATCTTGGCGTTGATTCGAGGATCGGCGGTGAATCAGGATGGCCGCAGCAATGGTTTGACCGCACCAAATGGGCCGTCACAGCAGGCAGTGATTCGCCGGGCGCTCGCCGAAGCAGGAGTGGCACCTGCGGACATTGATTACGTCGAGTGCCATGGTACCGGGACGAAGCTCGGCGATCCAATCGAAGTGCAGGCGCTCGGAGCAGCGTTATCGCATGAGCGTGAAGAGCGACCCGTGCTCATTGGGTCGGTAAAGTCGAATTTCGGTCACACGCAATCGGCGGCGGGTGCGGCGGGCATCATGAAAGTCGTCCTTGCGATGCAGCAAGGTCGCATTCCGAGGAATCTTCATTTCGACACGCCAAGTCCGAACATTCCGTGGTTGGAATTGCCTGTACGCGTTGTCGCAGAAACCGTACAATGGCCACGAGATGTACGGCCGAGGCTCGCGGGTGTGAGTTCCTTTGGTATCAGCGGAACGAACGCTCACGTCATTCTTGAAGAAGCTCCGCGTCGCGAAGAAAAACCATTCCGAGAAGCGTCGAGTTATCTGCTGCCGTTATCCGCGAAAACACCGGAAGCGCTTTTGGCATTGGCGCGGTCCTATGCAGAATGGTTCACGCACCATGACGAGCCATTGCATCATGTGGCGTATACGGTGAGTGTGCGGCGGAACCATTTTGAGCATCGGCTCGGCGTGGTTGGGTCGACGAGCGACGAGATCGCGGCGACACTCGGCGCGTTTTTGAATGGTGACCAAGCTCTGGGCATCGTAACGGGTAAAGCCGCGCAGACACAGCCGAAGGTGGTATTTGTTTTTCCTGGCCAAGGTTCACAATGGGTGGGCATGGGGCGGCAGTTGAACCGAGAAGAACCCGCGTTCCGCGACGCATTGTCCGCGTGCGACGAAGCGATTCGCAAAGAAGCAGGGTTCTCGATCATCGAAGAGCTGGACAAACCGGAAGAAACGTCGCGGATCCACGAAACAATCGTTGCGCAACCGGCGTTGTTTGCGATTGAGGTTGCTCTTTCTGCGCTGTTGATATCGTGGGGGATAGTTCCATCTGCCGTGATTGGGCATAGCGTGGGCGAAGTCGCGGCTGCGCATGTGTCGGGAATGCTGGATCTCGCGCAAGCTGCGCGGCTCGTGTCCGTGCGATCACGCGTGATGCAAAAGGCGACCGGTCGCGGCAAAATGGTGTCCGTGTCGCTCGATGAGGAAGCGGCGACAACAGCGATTGCGGGATTCGAGGATCACGTGGGCATTGCCGCGATCAATGACTCGAGGTCCGTCGTGCTCTCGGGCGATATCGAAGCCATCGATTCAATCGTGGACAAACTTGCGAAAACTGGCGTACAATCGCGCCCACTGCGTGTGAACTACGCATTCCACAGTCCGCAAATGGAACCGCTGCTCAGCGAATTCAGGGACGCATTGGGTGATTTCGTGGGCAAACTCGGCACCCTTCCCATGATCAGCACGGTGACGGGCAAACCCATTGCAGACAAACCGATGGACGCAACGTACTGGGGTCAAAACATTCGACAAACCGTGCGGTTTGCCGAGGCCATCACCTCGAGCGCAATAAACGCCCATTGCTTGTTCGTCGAAGTCGGACCACACCCGGTGCTCGCCGTGTCGATGGAACAAACGCTTACATCAAAAGACATCGAAGGCAAAGTGCTTCCAACCCTTCGGCGCGACAAGGACGAACGTAAGAATGCGCTGATGGCTTTAGGCACGTTGCATACGCTGGGCGTGGCTGTTGATTGGAGGCCGCTGTATCCAGCAGGCGGCCAAGTCGTCGAATTGCCGACGTATCCGTGGCAGCGTAAGCGGTATTGGATTGAAGCAGCCACGCAAACGATGTCAACGGGTGTTCCCACGGGGCACCCTCTTTTGGGTAATGCACTATCGGTCGCTGGAGTGGATGCTGTTTTCGAATCGACACTGGATGCGAAAAGTTTGTCCTGGATAAACGACCATCGTGTGTTTGGTGAAGTGGTCGTTCCTGGCGTGGCGCTCTTGGAAATGGCTCGAGCTGCCGGGGCAAAACATTTCGGGACGGAAGCTTGCCAAGTGCTGGGATTCACGATTCAGGCACCATTGCGAATTGGCGAAAATGAACGTCGTCGTGTGCAAGTTTTGCTTGAAAAAACGGACGACGGAATCGAGATTCGTATCCATAGCCAACCGCAACGTCGATCGATACAGCCCTCATGGGTTTTGCATGCGCAAGGCACCGTTCGATCTGCGAATGGCTCTGTCTCGCCAAACATCGACTTGGCCGCGTTGCGAGCACGTGAGCATACGACGCTCGATGTGACTGACATTTATGCAACGTTTGTGCGTAACGGATTGGATTATGGTCCCAATTTTCAGTGCCTTCATGAGGTACGTCGAATTGGCACCGAAGCCCTTTCGTACGTGAGTCTGTCCGATACGGCAATGCAAGATATATCCAAGTACGGGGCGCACCCTGCGCTGCTCGACGCTGGATTGCAAAGCCTCATTGCAGCCGGGCCAGGGGGTGACGAGACGACGTATCTGCCTCTGGAATTTGGCGAGGTGACGTTCTATGGCGCGGCACCGGAGCGCGCGTGGGTGCATGCGTTATGGCTCGACGGGGCAGCGAATGCCGAAAGCGTGACGGCATCGATTACGTGGATGGATGAAGCGGGCCGCGTCTTTGCGTCGGTATCGAATTTTCGTGCGAAACGGGCGACAGCGGAAACGTTGCGCCGAATATGGAGCGCGGATACGCCGACGGAGCCATTGTATCGCGTGGAATGGCAGCCGTCGTCGCTTGCCGAAAGTTTGTCATGGCCTTCGGGGACCTGGTTACTCGTGGGAGATTCGTCCACGGCGACAGAACAAATCGAAGTGCGTTTTGCTTCCAAAACCCTACCATGTCAACGAATGCCTTACGCAGAGGCTTCGCAACGGATCTCCGCAATGGTTGCATCGGATGCGTCCATTGCGGGAATCGTTTGTGTGGGTGACGAAATCGCGCACGAATCAATGGCGCAACGTGCGGAAGAGGTCACCACCAGGGCGCTGCAATTCGTGCAATCGGTCGTGCGCACGGAGTTGTCCACGCGCTTGTTTTTCGTGACGCATCGCGCGGTGGGGGAACCCGCCGGGGAACCCGTCTCGATGGCGCAAGCCCCGTTGTGGGGATTCGGGCGTGTGGTGCGAAACGAGCATCCGCAGCTTGGTTGCAAACTCGTGGATGTCGATGATTTCAGCGATGAATCATGGTGGAACGAACTCGCGTCGTCCGACGATGAGCCGGAAGTGGTTTGGCGCAATGGAAAACGCTTCGTGGCAAGACTGGTAAAGGCGATATCTTCGCGCGGACTGCGCATACCCGATGGAGGAACGCATGCGCTGGCCATTTCCAAGAAAGGAGAATTGTCAAACCTGTATCTCGAAGCGGTTGGGCGACGAGCGCCCGAAGCAGGCGAGATCGAAATCGAGGTTCATGCGTCAGGCTTGAATTTCCGCGATGTC
>JANORL010000683.1:0-4479 GCA_031415295.1 Polyangiaceae bacterium
CACAAGCACTTCCGCGTTCGGATATCCCTTGGCTACCTCGCGCATGTGCGGGATCGCCTCACGAATGGCTTGATTTAGAGACTGAATCTTGTCTCCGGCCATTGATCCGGAGCAATCGGCGATAAAGATGAAGTGCAGTGGCCGCGTGGCCAACGGACCTCCAGGAAGTTTCGGCATGGGTATCTCCTTTGCGGGTGGGCAGACTACTTAATCGAATCCGGAAAAGCTACTAAGTTTGCACGTAACCTCGACGCGACGCGGGTTGCACGCGTCACCTGTTCCCAAGTGCGAACCGCAAGAAAACGCTCGCCTTGATGCTCAAACAACTCGCCAAGTTCCGGCAGAGCCTCCGTGGGCACCGTTGGAGCCGTCGCGATATCCGGCAACGTTACGGCCGGCAGGCGTGGTGTTTGGCGGGGCACGAACGGCTCGCTGGCCAAGCGTTCGAGGGGCTCGATTTCGCTGGCGAGTGACGAACGCGTTTTACGTAACGCATTTCGTGCCTCCCGCGCTCGTTCGACACGACTCGATGTCTCTTCGACTTCGACAGCGGGTGGAATCCACTTGTCGAGGGCTTGGATTTCGCGCTTGGTCGTCGCTAACTGCTGTTCGAGTCGCGTGATTTCGGCCGTGAACGGCTTTCTCTCTTCCTTAGACGCTTTGCCGTCCAGGGCGTCGAGGTTTGTCTTGACTTTGGCGAGTTCGGACATCGCTCGCTCGCGTTCTTCATTGAGCGGCGCGAGCCTTGCGTTCCGCAGATTCGTGATCTTGTTCTGGTGCGCGGTGTCGGCCTCTTTGAACGAAGCTTCAGCGCTGGGCACCTTATTCTCTAGGTCCGCGAGCACTCTGCGTTTCTCCGCGAGATCCTCTCCAGCCTTCTTCACACGCGCCTGCCACGCATCCCGTTGTTCACGCTCTTCCGCGCCATCCTCGGCCTTTTGCCGTTCCCCATGCGCGTGCTGTAACAACCCGCGGATCTTCCCCGCTTCTTCTCCAAGAATTCGCACGACATCGGCGGCATCCGATCGCTGGCTCAAAGGCTGCTCGGCGATCTCCGAAAGCGTACTTCGAATGCGTCCACGCTCCTGCTGTACCTTGTTTTGCCCCGACAAGAATCCCTTCAGCCGATCGAGAAAACTGCGCTCCTCCCCCTCCATCGTCAACAACCGCTGCCGAAGGATGTCCACCGAACGACTTGCCCATTCATCGAGTGCCGTCCATTGCTTCACGATTTGCGCCTTCCCAGCCCCAGCAGGCACCACCTCGGGCACCGTGCGCCAAGAATAAATGACGTTTTTCGCCAATGGCGACGGATCAGGAAAGCTTTGGGGGGCGGCCGATTCGAACGTTGCCAGCGGCGCCCGCACGTCGGGTAGGGTGATCCGTTCGTCATTCTTGACCGGCGCTTCCGACGTAGCACCTTCGAGAAGCACCGGCCCCGCAATGTCTCGCAATCGTCGCTGCGCGTGGAACCCCCATTTCGGTGCTTCGCACGCCTTGTTGATGCGATGATACATGTCAACAGCCGTTCCGACCTCCCATTCGATTTGAATCGCAACGGGTGCCGCAATCATGTCCATCACCAACCGTTGCCGCGTAATCGTTGTGCGTGGTAGGCCCGCGTCTGTCCAGACAAGCCGCACATTCTTACTAACAAGTTCCCGAACGCGAGCGAATGCGCTTCGCTCAGGTGGCATGATCAACGTGGCAGTTCGGCCCACGTTCGCACCATCATGCACAATGCGGAATTCGGCATCCGTAACTAAATCGGGCAGCTGCCCATTGATCACGAGTCGACCTTCAGGAAGCGGCACGTCGGGGCCTGGATCGCGGTAAGGCGCCGGGAGCGGCGGACTGAACGCGAACGTGCCGGCGGCGTCCGGCAGCCATTCACGACGCGCATGAAACCAAAACAGAACGCGAAACGCTTCAAAAAGGGACCGGGCTTGTGCGGACGCAAGTGGAATGGCCCAACGAGGTTCGTCTCCGGGAGAACCGACGAGCAACACGCCCGCGCGTCCGCTGTCCACGATGATCCAATCTGCGGGTAATTCGTATCCCAAGCGCACGAGCACCTTGTCGGTTGCTTTCTTCATCGATTGCACAAGCGTCCGATTCTCCTCCGTGGCCAATGCCCCATACGCATAGACGCGCATTCCGGGACGCCACGCCGCCAGCACGTGCTCAAAGAGCGTTCCGCGCGAATCGGCGACCACCACCGTCTTGGCATTCGCCATCAACGTCGCAACAGAAGCGGCGCTAAAAGAAGCTGCTTTGGGCCAAGGAAGCTCCACGGTATTCGGTTTCGGATGCTGCTCCCACAGCGCATACGCGACGTCGGAACGGTCCACTTGGCGAATTCGAGGTAAAGGTTCAATCGGACCAGTAGGCATTTTCGTTATCCCATCGCCAAGTCAGTGCCAGCAGCAAGCAACCACCGGAGCCGCGGGGTAATAAGTGGAGGTCGCCGATCAAGAACCATGGATACTTCGGGCGCCGCCCCCGCACCATTTTCAAGCGGCGTTCCAGCAACCACGCCGTCCCATTCTTTCGCCCACGATTTTCTTGCCACGTAAGCATCGGCAACTCGAATGCGAGCCAGGGCCAACTCCATCGCCCATTCCGTTGCTTCTGCCGCACCGGAAGGACCCACGGGTATCTCTTCGACTTTCACTGAATCAAAGGTACCGCGCGGACCAGCCATTACTTTCGAATAGGGCAGCGTCCGCTGAAAGTCATCGCGACCGTCCTTGTTTGCCGCTCCATCATACGTGAGCAGCACCCTACCTGCTGCCGGGCTCCAACGGCGCTCCCACGTGCCGAAATATGCGCGCGCCTCGTCTTCAGGCACGGTAAGTTCATGCGTCTTGAAGGAGACAGATTTCTTCTCGACCTGGATATCCCCTTCGAGATGCAGCAGGTTTTTCCCGGTGATAAGGTCGATTTCCCAAAGCAACTCTGCGGGCGGCAAAGGGTTCAGACGGCAATACGCGTTCTGGCCAGGTTCCGTGTGAAAACGCGAAAGCGTAAACCGCTGTTTGTCCTCGAAGCCCGATGTCCAACTTTGCTGTGGAGTCGGGGAAAACCAAGCAGGTACCTCCTCGAGACTGGCAAAATCGCGATCCTGGCCGTCAGGTTTCTCTCTACGAAATGCAATGGGCCAGGCGCCGAAACAAATATGCTTCGCGACGAGAAAATTGAAAACGCCTAGTTCCCACGCTGGTGCCTCTCCCGTTGTGCTGCATCTCTTGCCAAATGCGGTAATCGATCCATTCGCGTCGATAAGTCGCATATGCTCGATGGTCCGGAGCACATTACGACACGCCGAATCGGTAAGCCCGGGCAAGGCTGCCGCGACAAGGGGCACGTCTACTTTACCATGCGCCTCACCTAATCGAACAAGCCGTTGCAGCTCGAGACGTTTCTCCCACACCGCCACTTCGGCAAACACGCTCATCGCAAAAAGCTCAGCAGGGGCCCGTAATGTCGTCTTCATCGATTCCTCGAAATAGGTTTGGCGCTTGGTGTGGACTGCGCAAGCGCAGACAGTTCGTCTGACGAACACCGCTCGAAGTAGCCCTTGTTCCCGAACAACACAAGCTGAAACCTCGCCCGCGTAATGGCCACATTGAGACGATTCGGGCTGTCGGCATGCCCCGGACGCTTCGTATTGCGGAAACTAAGCAGCACCAGATCCGCTTCGCGTCCTTGAAAACGGTCCACCGTCGCACACACAACGCGCGTATTGGGTAATTCGAACCGCGTCTCGCCGCCTTGACTCGACAACTTGCGCAGCATATCGCGAATTGCGATTTCCTGCTTGTTGTAGAACGACAAACCCGCCACTTCCCAACGCTTGCCGTCCTTTCGAGGATTCACCGCTGCCCATACACGCCACGCCTCCAATACCTGACGCATCGCCTCAACCTCCTCAGGATTGGCGCCGCGTTCCTCGTGCCCAACAACATCCACCCAAATGCGCCGCGCCGGCTGGTCCGACAGAAACGTCCATCCAACCGTTGCATCACGTCCATCGAGCGTATTGGCGTCAATGAGCGCTTCCTTTTCATAAAACTGTTCCCGCGGAAACGCCGAGATATCCTTATGCATCCTGTGCTGACGCGTCAAAAGCTTCGATCGATCCGTCCATACCTTCGGCGGCATCGCATCCGTCAATACGCTCCGACGACGCACGCGGTGCTCGGTCCGCGGCACGCGCAACGCCTCAATCACGCTGCGCACACCCACGTCGCGAATCGCATCGACTGCCGGCGCCACCCATTGCGCTGAGGGCGCCACGGGCAACAACCGCTCGATCTCCTGTTGCCGAGATTCACGATCCTGAGCGCTTTTCGCATTGCCAAGTTGATGGACGCGGTTGAGGCGCCACGCAATCTGTTTCGACCACGTCTGTTCGCGGAAAAACTCCCGTTCCGCATCGCGAAGACTTGCAACGTCCGCATGCGGCGGCCCTCGCCG
>JANORL010000684.1:0-14504 GCA_031415295.1 Polyangiaceae bacterium
GGACAAAAAGTTTTCGAGCGATAGCCTCCTCCTTTTTGGAGTCATGCTCCTCGCATACGCCTTCACCCGTATAGCTTTATTAGATAAAGACCGCCGTCCGTGGTTTGATCGGCACAAGGATTTATTAAAGCCATCCCGGGGTATCGAATATCCCAAACCCCCTCCGATTTTGTTTTGAGGGCGCTGAACAAGTCGCCGCAAACTCCTATTGCGACACTGTTGTCATCCTAATACGCATGCAGTGGTGCGCCCGTATCTTCGACGATGACGCCTATTTCCATTTGACTAAATCCGACGGCCAGCAATCGATCCACGACGAACATATTATGTTGAGGCTGAGGCAGAAAGACGTCGTCTATTTTGGTTTCGAGCGTCGTCATGAGTTTGCTAAACTCGGGTTCACCTCGCAGCAATTCATACATTGCATGCGATTTGATATTTGCCAAAATCGCTTTGGCCATTTTTCTTGTTTTGGGAGTGGTTTGGTCAATGGCAATCGCAGCGAGGGATACCGTCGCACTCGTGGCGAGAAGCACGAGACCAGCCACGTTGAGTCCCGGAATGGTTGTGCCATACCAAGCACAACTGCTCACCATCAAGCAAAAATTCCCGAGCATCGACGTTGCCCCAACGAACATAGCGAGTTCGTCGTGATTCGTGCTTCCGTCGGCAAATTGCATTAAACCCAGAATGAGCCCAAGAAATGCCGAAAATGCACCCAAACCCATGCTCAGCTTGGCGAGGGCCGCGGGTGCTGTTTTCTCTAATGCCACGTAACCGAGATCTATCATGGGTACGATGATCGTCACGCCAGAGCCTACAAGTCCCAAAACATCAGCAAATTCAACACGTTCTTTTCCTTGAGCGGCTGCAAGGGCCATTGCAAACGCAACCACCTGCAATAGGACGATTCCGCCTTTCCAGAGTCCCGACGACTGGCGAGGCTCAGCGATTTCGTCGAGCACCTTGCTGCGCATCCCGAGCAGCGCTTCTTGATCGTTCTTTTTGATCGCCGCTTCGAGTTCGTCGGCAAGATCCGTGTTTTTCCCCAATGCAATACGCAATTGCCGAATCAGCTCGTCACGCAATTTCGTGCATGCTGCCGGCGCGCCACTACCCGCGCTCACCGCATCCGCAATACTTTTTGTCGCTCGCAGTTGCACCACCGCAATGTAAAGGCTCGGCGGACCTGGCGTATTACCAATGCTCGTCGTGATCACCGGTATCGTTGGCCCAACGAGCGCCATGATTACATCGAGCGCCGTGCGCTCACCAATCTTTTCGATCGCCTTGTCGTCAGTAATCGGAGCCGTAGGCACTCGCTCGATAATCGTCAGCAGTTTGTCTGCAAAATCGTCCGGCGTATGCACTTCTTGCAATGCCGCCAGCACTTCGACCAGCGCCACAACGAGTTTGTCGTACTGCACGTGGAACGAAGGCGTTCCCACCAAACCTTTTTGCAGTGCGAGTTTCGCCCACGTTCCACAACGCCCCGCAAAATCCGCGTCCGTCGTGAGCTTTTCGACCAATTCCAGGCCGAGTTTCCGAATTTCGGCCGCAATATCGTTCGAATACCCGAATGATTTCCGCAACGCGAGCGCAAGTTCGGGCGATGCATTGCTTTGTCCGAGCATTTCAGCAATCGGCTTGTTGCGCAGCGAATCGAGGACCTTTTTCTCGAGCGCTCGCGTTGTTTTTGCCACCGCGATAGCGTCCGGATTCGCCTCCTGATGCGCATTCGCACAAACGTCCACGAGCGTATGCAGCGCAGTGAATCGTTGTGCCAGCGTGAGCCGCCCACGCATGATCGTTTCCGAAATCCGCAATAGCTCCGTGATCCGTCCCGCTTTTCGACGCATTTCACCGATATCGGCTGAAAGCGCATCGAGCTGCGGATCCTCCATCTGCACCGTCTGACTTCCTGGCGCGACAGGTGCTTTCACCGGTACGGGTTTTTTGGCGAGAACCCAACGTAACTTTTGTCCACCTTGCTCTGTGCGTTGTTCCGGGTACCGCGGATCGCCGTAGCTAAAGCCCGATTGAATCGCCGCATGCCGGTAAGCACTGTTTTTCCAATAATCAAAAAGCAATTGCGCGGCGTCGAATTTCGCCTTGGCGGTTTTCTTCGACCAATCGTAATAAACGGCCGGAAAACGATTGGGGTTATGCGCGTAGAGTTTGGCACAAAGATCGCCAATCGTTTTGTATCCCGTGACGGCTGCCGGAATCTCGATCCATTCACAACCATCCACGAAAAACAGATTCACCGCCCAGCGTTCGTTGCTTTTGTCGAGCGGTATGGGTACCCAATCACCCGCCTTCCATTTTTTGCCATCAGGCAATGACGAAGGCAAAATGCGATACGGCGTGACGTACCTATCTTCGCCTCTTGCGCCTTCGACCAGATGTTTTGGCCATGCTTGTGTTATCAACTGGTCCAGCGCCGTCCACGTGTATTGAACGACATCCTTGTGGATGACTCCCATTAGAAACCTCCCACCACCTGTCGCCCGTCACAAACCATGTTCGTCTTTCAATAAATTGCTTGTCGTCTCGTCGAGACTACCCGTCGGCGACAAACCATGCCGCTTTTGGAATTCCGCAATCGCCGCATGCAGGTAGGCCCCTTCGTACGCACTTTCACGATCACGCGGCATATAGCCCAAGTTTTCAAGCCGCTTCTGAATCCCGCTCATTTCTGCAACGGGATCCATATCCCCGACGCGAACTTCATATGCTACGTTTTGCCGCGGAAACACAATCGTCACTTCGCGTGTCGTTACTGGCAACTCGAGTGCGACCTTGCCATCCGCATCGGTTTTGCGTTCCTCGGTCTGTCCGGCCAAACCGTCGGTACCTAGCCCGTGCACTTCGTAAGGTTCGTCCGCAAGAACTCGATCGGCGTCTTTGAACGCGAGCGACACGTTGACCGTGGGTACGCGCGCTTTGTATCGATTCGACGTACCTGCGGAGAATTCAAGGCCTTCCTTGGGTTTGACCGGTAAATAGAGAATGTCGCCCGGGGCCAATAGCTCTGGTTTGCGACCCATTTCACGCAATTCTGCATTACGTTCGTGATTCCAAACCTCGGTTGCGTCGAACCCGTGCACATATGCCAACCGCGCCAAGTGATCGCCTTGACGCACGATGTAGGGTCGATAATCGCCACGCACGGTCATGCCTCCTGCGTCTGATCGAGGTCCGGAAAAACGATTTTGCCCGATGCGTTCACGTCGACGTCGGTTTTGCCATCGGCATCCAGAATTCCGCTTTGCTCCGAACCATCGTCCAGAACAATCAAATATCGCTGGTGAGCCAAAGGTTTGCCATTTTGATCGACGAGTTCGATGTTTGTTTTTCGCGGCGGCTCGGGCGGAGGAAGATCCTTGGCATTTGCCGGCGAATTGAGCAAAATTTGCGAGCCGTCGACTTTGACTTCCGAGCCCATAGCAATCGACCCGCCTTGGCCGCTTTTCAACAGCACGGTACCGCCGGAGATTTCAGCTCGTGCGTTATCTGATTTGAGCTTGAGTCCATCGTCCGAAACCGACAACTTGCTCGTTCCGCCTTTCACCGATAACGACGGCGTATCGAGTTCGATACCGTTTGCTGTCAGACGTAGCGTGCTTTTTCCGCAGCGTAGAACGATTTCTTTGTCTGAAGCGATTTCCAGCGCCCCAGTGCTCGACAATTTCGATACGCCGAACGTGTGCACCAAGTAGGACCGTTCTGCGTCTTCCTTGCCGATGACAATCGTTTCGCACCCGCGAACTCTGATGGTTAAATCGTCGCCATAGACGAGATCTGCGTTCTGTGCTACTTCGCGTTTTTCTCGGCCATCAATCCGTGTTGACAATCCGCCGGAAACGCGCAGGTCTTCATCACCACGCGTAGCCGAAATGCGATTGCCTGCGACAGTGGTCGCATGATTTCCGATCACTTCCTCTTCGAAGTTCCCTCGGATGCGCAATTGCGCATCCCCCACGATTTCGTCGCGCCGATTTCCTCCAATGAGGATCGCTTCGTCTCGTTTTACTTCGAGCGTATGGTCGCGTAAAACTTCTTCATCCAGATCGCGCTCGGCGCGCAGATACACCTGCTCTTCACCTTTTCGATCCTCGAACGACAATTCATTGTAACCATTTCCGCCCGGCGATGATTGCGTACGAATCCCGCTGCGGGTCTTGTCGTCCGGAAGTCGAAACGAAGGCGGATGCGTTCCATTGTAAAGGCATCCGAGTACCATGGGTTTGTCTGGGTCACCACCCTCGAACGTCACCACCACTTCCATACCGATACGCGGAATGAATTGCGTGCCGAATCCCGCTCCACCCCAAGATTGCAAGGTCCGAATCCAGCAGGAACTTCTGTCGTCATTTTTCCCCTGGCGATCCCAATGAAATTGCACTTTGATTTGGCAGAGTGCGTCCGTATGAATTTCTTCTTGTCCCGGACCAACGACGGTAGCGGTGAGTGCCACCATGATGCTGCGTCGCTCGGGCCGAGGCAAACACGCGACAATATGCGCCGGCACGCAAGAAAAACGATTGCGGTACGTTTCCCGTTGATTGTTTGGCGGCGTCGTCCACCCTTCATGCACGACGCTCGTCACGGCATAAGCGCAGTTATTATGGTGCGCGGGATGATCTTCGAGCTGAAAACGAAACCCGCACGCCAGCGCTGGGGCGAAACTTTCGCCAATGGCCGTCGATGCATCGTTTCGCCGTTGCTGGAGTATGACGGACGGCTCGCGTTCGGCGTATTTCCATTTCGGAAACAGAAACGGCGCATGATGCTCGTAATATTCGAGATCCGGGGATTCGAGCAGTCCGCCCAGTGTTTCTTTGGCGAGCGCTGCGATGTCGACGAATGCATTCGCTTGCAATCCAGCATTGGCGGACACGGACACCTTCGCGGTGAGAATGGGTGATTCCCCGTCGTCACGAGCGGTCGTCGTGATCATGGCCATCGGGCGCGTGGGATCATATTCGCGGTACGTCGCAGTATTCGTGCGCACGCGTCGTTCAGGCTCGAATCGAGTCACCTTGTCATAATTGGCGACTGATCCGCCATGTGTCGAAAGGTAATAAAGCGTCGGGCTCACGATATCCGCACCAACAGAAACGCCTCCAATGTTGCCCGATACGCTCGTGGGTAAATCCAATGCTTCGGCAGCTGCACCCACGAGGCTTCCGTCGTCAATCGGGCGATATGCCGAAGCGTCGTCCGCGAAGACGAGCTTTTCACCGGTGAAGGCTTTGGCGAGCGTCATCAAAGCTGCTGCACCAACGACGCCGGGAGCCAAGTCGAGCGCCGCTGCAATGGCTTCTGCCACGAGTGCGGAACCTTGGGCATAACGAAAAATGAGTCCGGATTCACCAATGAGGCGCCGAATGAAGCGGTAGTCCGTTTCTTCGTATTGCGTGATGTATTCGCGGAGTGGGTACGTGTGGCTCAACTGAAAATGGCTTTCGATGCGCGATTCAGCAAGCACCGCTTTGATGACGTCAGCGATGCCCATTTCTTGAAAAAGGCGCGATCTTCTTTTTTGCTTGAGAAGCCACAAACGAGGAACGAGGCGCAAACGATATTGCGAAACGCCGTGTGAAGAACGGACCCCTTCGTGCTTGACCGATGAAATGATGCCCTGAAAAACTCGCGGCGCTTTGCCGACATGCAGCAACAAAATGGCGCGTTGACCAAGAGCCAGTGTTTCGACGGCGCCTTCGCCAATCTCGGGGCACGTCACGATCACGTCGAAACGATAAAGCCCCGAAAGCTCCTCGCGACCTCGAAACGACCGAACCGTAAAATGGTTCGGCGGAAACGGGAGCACGAGCAAGCGGTAGGGAATGTCTCCCATGGATGGTGCGTCGATGGATACGCCTGCAGAAAGCGTCATGTCTCGTGCATGAAACATGCGATTTCAAGCGTCGTCAAGCGGGAAGCAACATCATGCTTGCGACCAGAAGGTCATTGCTCAAGGCAGGGGACAAAGGGAAGGATCGATGGTGCCGGCATCGGGCACCGAGTCAGCGCTTCCTGCATGTCCTGAGTTTGGTAGACTCGAAGCAATGGTGTTTCCCTGGGCATCAAACAGAAACGTGCCTTGGCCACGAATCTCTTTGCGATTGCCATTCGTGCAATAGAACGTTGTGATCATGATGAATCCATGGCGATCGTAAATGAATGCGGAAAGCATGGTGTGACTGGGCTCGAGACGACGGATCCATTGTCCACTTCGTAGGCCTCGTTCGTATCGACCGGAGTATTCGATGATTTGTTTGTCTCGAAGTTCCCAGATCGTCGTCGGTCCGTCGAGGTGCAATTTGTCGACACGGAACGCGTCTTCATGATCCGAGTCGACACGAACTCGGAAATCTCCACAAGGCAAACCATCGCAATACATGCCCGACCACTTGTCGCGGCGCGTTTTCTTATCCGCTACGGACCAATGACCGTGCATGCGTTTGCTGCGGCATTCTCCGTGAATCATTTCATCGCCGGCGTTTCTCTGGCACGCGCCGTCGCCAACGCCGACGCAGAGATTTTCCTGCTCCCCTATTCGCGCCGGAAATTCATCATAGTCGACGGCGAAGAGTGCACTGCTTCCGGCAGCGCAGTCGAGAGGAAAAACCGTTGTCCACAACGATTGAAAAAATCGCGAGTACCAACCGCAGCCAAGGACGACAATAACAAACACGCCGACGCGAACCCAAAAAGCAAAACCCCGTCTGGGTTCGGCTGTTTGGCCCTCGGAATGGCTCGAGGAAGAGTTGATCGGCGATTGAGCTTCGGGCATTCGATTCCCAGCGGCGTAATTGGTTTTGAAGAGCATACCGCAATCGCAGGCTCGGACGCAAGAGCTGGGACGATTTTGTTTTGACGCCGTGTTCTTTCTTCGCAAATACGGTCGATGGTTGTACACTCCCGCTCCATGCTTCGTCATCGCCGCTTTTGGGCTACGTTTGTTCTCGCTCTCATCACGACCTTTCCGTTGCTCACTCATGCCGACACACCGACGAAAGTCGTTGTCGCCGATTCCGACGACGACGCGAAGGACAAGGAAATTGAACGCCTCTACGCGGACGGCAAATACGATGCGGCATTCGAGCTTGCGGAGAAACTCGTGGCCGAACGCGAGACGAAATTCGGCAAGGAACATCCACGCACCGCTGCGGCAATGGCTGACTTCGGAGCGATGCATCTTGCCAAAGGCAATGTCGCGGCTGCGGAACCTTTGTTAAAACGGGCCGTGGAAATTCTTGAAAAGGCCAAAGGAAGTGAATCCGTATTGGCGACGACCTTGTCGAATTTGGCCAGCGTGTATTCGAGAAAAGGTGACACGAAACGAGCGGAAGCAGCGATTGAACGGGCCATGTCTTTTGAAGCAAAAGCAGGAGCTGCCCGAGAATCCGAATACGGATCGCTTCTCGCCAAACTCGCTACCGTTTACATGAAAAGCGGAAGACTTTCCGACGCGGAAAAGTTGCTGCTCAAAGCGATTACCATTCATGAGAAAAAGAATGCAGAACGGTTGCTGTTTCTCGACTTGAGCAACATCGGATCGTTGTATCGTGGCCTGGGGCGCTACGACAAAGCCGCCGATGCGTACAACCGTGCTGTTCCCATTGCCGAACGATTGTACGGCGATAAGCACCCCGACGTGGGAAAACTTTACCATCTCATTGCGATCTTTTTGACCGGCTCGCAACAATTCGACAAAGCGGAAGATTATTACGGACGTAGCGAAAAGATTCTCCTTGCGGCGCTTGGGCCCAAACATCCCGACTTGGCATCGGTGTATAGCGATTGGGGGGTAATGCTCACGCGTACGGGTAAAGTCGATCGCGCGCTGGAACTACGCGAAAAAGGGCAAACCATCGAGGAGAATTGGTTGGCCAATGCGCTGGCGAGTGGCACTGAAGAAGACAAATTGGCCTATGCGTCGCAATTGGAACGCAGCATCGATCGTGTGGTTTCCTTTCAAATGGGCATGGGGCTGAGCAACAAGAACGTGACGCGTTTCGTGCTGCGGACCATTCTGCGCAACAAGGCGCAAGCTCTCGAAGCATCGGCGGCAAGCACGCGCGCCGTCCGCGAACGAATGACGCCCGAAAACAAAAAACGTTTCGATGAACTCGTGCGCGTTCGTGGAGAACTCGCGAGTCGTTACACACGTGGACCACGGGGACAAACGATTGCGCAATTCCAGGCAGAAGTCGACCAATTGTCACGCGAAGCCGACGCTATCGATGAGAAAATCAGCAAAGAAAGCTCGCCCCACCGTCGTTCCACGAAAACTGTGACCATCGAATCCGTTGCGGAACGAATCCCGGAAGATGCAGCGCTCGTCGAATTCGTGCAATATCGTCACTTCAATGCGCATTTTTACAGCGCAGCATCTGAACGCGCTACGGTCCCGCGATTCATGGCGTACGTGTTGCGGCACAACGGCGAGGTACTGCATATTCAGCTTCCTGTCGAAGCACACGTTATCGACGATAAAGTGGCCAAAATTCGCAAAGGCTTGCAAAATCCAGACGACAAAAACGTATTTCGTGAATTGAGTCTTCTGCACGATATCATTTTTATTCGCCTCCTGCCACACCTTCCCAATGTAAAGCATCTTTTGATTTCGCCCGACGGCGATCTATCGCTCATACCGTTTGGTGCGCTTTTGGGTCAAGATAAGCGTTTTCTTGCGGAAAAATTCAGCGTGACGTACCTGTCGAGTGGCCGAGATTTGTTGCGTTATGGAGAACATGAACTCAAAAGCTCCACGCCGACGCTCATCGCCAATCCCGATTACAACGCTCCCGGTGAAGGTGACCAAACGCCGCTTCCTGATGCCCCGCGCGGCTCATTGCCCATTTTGGCTCGCGTGAAGTTTTCGCCTTTGCCGGGGACAGCGGAAGAGGCGGAAGCCATTCGACGCATCGTACCGGAGCCGCTCGTGAAGCTGCAACGTATTGCGACGGAAACCGCATTGAAGCAAGTCAGCGGGCCCAAAATTTTGCATGTAGCGACCCATGGGTTTTTCCTGGACGATACCGGAAAAGCCGCGAAAGGAAGTCGCGGAATCGAACTCGAAGTGCCTCCGAAATCTCTGCCGACCATAAAAACAGTTCCGTTCGAAGACGATGGACCCAAAGTCGAAATGGTCAATCCCATGTTTCTCTCGGGCTTGGCGCTGGCTGGCGCCAATGTTCGCAAAGGACAAATGGATGATGGCATTTTGACCGCGTATGAAGCGTCGGCGCTCGATCTTTCCGGCACGGAACTCGTCGTACTCAGTGCTTGCGAAACGGGCGTAGGAAGTCGCGTGGCACGCGAAGGCGTACGTGGATTACGCCGGGCACTCGTGCTCGCCGGTGCAGAAACGCAAGTGATGAGCTTATGGCAAGTCGACGATGAAGCGACACGGGACCTCATGACGAAGTTTTACCAGAATATGTTCCAAAAAGGTCTCGGCCGAGGCGACGGTATGCGGGCAGCGCAATTGTCGCTGCTGGCGCAACCAGGGCGGCAACATCCATTTTATTGGGCAAGTTTCATCGTTTCCGGAGATTGGGCGCCTCTGTCCGGGATCGCAGCAACGACGTCCGATGCGCAGAAGTCCGATGCCCATGGTAAAAGTGTTACTGTGCCCCAAGGTGGTGCCAAGGGCTGTGGCTGTCGAATGGTCGCCAATGACGATCAGAATGCCAATACGCTTGTCGCTGCGGCGGTTATGGCCATTGTCGTGATTCGCCGCCGTAAACAGCGGGGCTGAATTTACGAGCGACCGAAACGCACAAGTTTCCCCGGTGTTTTTCCGGTAAGACGTCCATGTTCGGCCACCATCGTCCCATTCACGAGCGTTGCGACGTATCCTTCTGCGGCTTGCATGAGGCGCAGGCCACCAGCCGGAAGATCACGCTTCATGACCGGATGCATAAGACGTAGTTTGTCGAGTTCAATGATGTTGATGTCTGCTTTTTGACCCGCTGCAATGGCGCCACGGTCGCGCAGTCCCAAAAACCGGGCGGTATCGTGGGCTTGCATTTTGATCGCTCGTTCAATGGAAATGCCGCTGTCGTGATGATCTCGTCCCCAATACGCCAGCAAAAACGTCGGAAAACTCGCGTCGCAAATGGTTCCGACATGCGCTCCAGCATCGCCCAATCCAGGCAAGGCCAACGGGTGCGTGAGCATGCGTTTCACGACGTCGAGATTCATTTCGGTATAGTTGAAGAGTGGGAAGTACAAAAGCGATTTGCCATCTTGCTCGAGCAACGCGTCGTACATCACGGCGAGCACCGATTGATTGCTGCGAATGGCTTCGCCCGCAAGGCTCGTTTGGACATTGGGCGCATAATTGGGCGACTCACCCAGGCGAAACAGGCGCATGGCAATGAGATCGAGGTTTGACAAGAAAAAATCGGCAAGCGGTGGCAACGGGCTACCGTCGCCGGCGACCTTGTCGCTCTTTTCAGCCAAAATGGCGGAACGAATGGATGGATCGCGCATTCTCACCGCACGTTCGGCCAGGGGAAGTTGCGAAATGGATTTGTACGTCGGAAAGCCCATGAATGGATTAAATGTCGCGGTCAACCCAAGCATGACGCCAATGGCGCGAGGAGCGACTTGGCAGTGCACATCGAGGCCCGCTTTCACGGCTCGCTCGGCACGTTCGAAAATAAATTCCCATTGACGTGAAGCGTGGTCACGTTGCATGGTCGATACGCTCAAGGGTTTCTTTGCAGTGGCGGCCATTCGCTCGAGCAGGTCGAATTCGTGAGAAAAGCGATCCGGCCCTTTCATCATGTCGAAATCGCTGACGGCCTGGATTACGCCGTGCGACAAGCCATCGAATGCGCGAACGATTCCGGCGAGTTCTTCACCGCGAGCTTCGGAAGCGGGTGTGGGTTTGCCCGTAGCACTGCGATGGTTGTCGCTGCGACCTGTGGAAAACCCCGCTGCGCCGGCAACGAGTCCATCCCGCAAAAGCGCGCACATTCCCGCAATATCGTCATCGGTCGCCGTTTCTTCAGCAATGGCGCGGTCCCCCATCACGTACACGCGCAACGCATCATGCGGAACTTGGCAGATGTAATCAATGGTCCGTGGCGTTTTGGCGAGCACGTCCATGTATTCGGCAAAACTTTCCCAACCCCACGTAATACCTTCGGAAAGGGCCGAACCGGGAATGTCCTCGACGCCTTCCATGAGCGCGATGAGTTTTTCATGGTCCAACGGCCGTACGGGAGCAAACCCGACGCCGCAATTGCCCATCACGCATGTCGTGACGCCATGAACGACGGATGGTTCGAGTTGCGTATCCCATGAAATCTGACCATCGTAATGCGTGTGAATGTCTGTAAAACCAGGCGCGACGATGGCCCCACGCGCGTCGATCGTTTGACTTGCACTTTCTGGGCAGGTGCCGACGTCGACGATCTTGCCATCGCGAATCCCGACATCACCGACGAAACGTTCTTTGCCTGTGCCGTCGCAAATGGTTCCACCAACGATCTTGACGTCGTACATGGTGGCAATCATCGCCGAAGATGCCGATGCTGGCAAGCGTAGATATACGCCCGGGCTTTTAGCGATCGACAATGAGATCGACGATCGCCGGATCTATTTGTGGGTTGAAACTCCCGCGCTGAATACGCTCCGGCAGGATGATGGCGTAATCAGGATGATCCCACTGTGAACGGTCGGTCCATCGCCCCGATTTGACCTGAAATCGATCGCCATCCCATACGCCTTCGAGGTCGTACGTATATTCGCGGGAATCGTCCAGAGTGCCGACGAAATCGCGATCGTCCACATGGGGACTCGCGAGAAACAGCCACGTATGCACGCGCGCGAGTGTGGGTTCGTTCTCCACGCGTTCAATCCGTGTCGTCACTTTCCACGCCGGTTCGTTCCATACTTCGGGTCCTGGGTCTTCGTCGATGATGAATGCCCGTCGTTTACCAATGAGTTCGGTTTCGATGACGTGATGCAGTTGGTTAGGAGAAACATCTGCGTAGACGTCGTTCCATTCTCCGTTGAAACGTTGACCGATGGCCGTCAACGGCGGGATTTTTTCATAGGTCTTGAGGACCAGTGCTTTGAGGTCTCCGACGCGAAATAGGATATCTCCTTTACGCAGGGGTTTGACCGGTTCTGGCTCCATAATGGACGCAATGGCCCATGCGTCGCACAAACCCGACCAGGATACCGCACGCGGATCATAAAGCGACGCGCGTTCGTATTCAGTCGCCGTGGTGCGTCGATTCACGTGGGCAGCGAACGCGTCGTATTTTTCGAGCGTCGACAAATCATTGTTTTTTCCCTGGAAGAGAGTATCCTGCCAATGCGGATACCACCACGAAGACCAGGGCTTTTTTTGCGCCTCGGCCGAACGTTCGCCCACCGGTATGTAATACGTTTTTGGTGTTGTAGCGTCTGCACGCGTGGATTCATTCGAATCCGTTCCTCCGTCCGTCGGGCAATCATTTCCTCCCGAGGTTGCACAGGGGTCCTCGACGGTATTACTGGTCGTGGAAGCAATAGGTTCATTGCAACCCGTACATGCGAACAATGTGATGAAAACACCCGAGGACATGCATTCACGAATCGCCATGAGCGGTCTCCTTGGAAGTGGTTTGTCAGGATGCTCAAGGGGATGGTGGGGGGGAGGGGTGGCCTATGTCGAGACTTCGACCACCCCGAGATACGCTATTTCAGCGTCCCTTTTTGTCGTTGAGCTGTGCGGGCGGCTGCGCCTTGTCGCTAACTTGGCCCTTGCTGCTCTTGATGAGTTCCGGAGCGGCGCACATATTGTAAATGTTTCCCGTGTCCACGCGCGAGGCCAGGGCCTTGTTTGCCACCATGTCTTGATCGACACGAGATTTGCAGAAATCGTTCATCGCGCCCTTGAAGCTGGTCAACTCCTGGCACGTCAATGCAAAACTCTTGGTGTACGTGACTTTCACTTCCTTCAGACGCGGGCACGGCGTCTGAAGAGCATTCATGGGGACCGTGCTCTCGTGACGAATCACGTAAAACTTGTCCGAAGAAAGCGACGCAACCAGGCTTCGACGATTGTCGATTTCCATGTTCTCAGCACGATCAGATTCCCAAACGAATTGGGTATCTTCGCACGTCAATCGAATCGAATTCGGTTGACGTTGCGATTGGAACGCCGTCGGATTCTGACACGCTTGAATCAATTGATCCCACGACAACTGCCGTTGCTGGCTATTGACTTCCGCCATAGCGACAGAACCCACCACGAATGCTCCCATGAATGCGCAGGCCGCGAAAAACTTGAGCATGACAATCCTCCTCCACGTACCAGCGTGGAAATCCAGCCCAAACGAGCGCGCCTCGTCTGACCTGACCACGCCCGATACAGCGATTGCAAGCAGCTTGCCGTCTCGACCACAACGTCGAGGAACAGCCATTTCCACGGCGTTTGCCCGTGTCCAGCCCCCCGCGAACCCCGAGATGCGTGTTTTGCGGACGCATCGTCAAGGTCGGACACGCACATAGACCGGCACGGAATCGCACGCCCGGCCGGCAATCGCTCACGTCGTTCTGTCCCTGACGTGCAACGGAGCAGCCGTGCCTAAACTCGTCACATCCCTCCCGACAGTCATCCCGCAGCCCTCGATTCACCCACAGCACGGTGCTTGAATCACACACCGTCCACTCCCGCAGATCCAATGCGCCGAGGAATCCGAGCAGAAACTTCGACAACAGCTTCGAGGTGCGCTAATCGGTGCGTCGTGGACACCTTACGCGAGCTATTTTTCCGCCTCCGCGACGTTCTTCCAGGAGGTAAAATCGAAGCCCTTTTGACGTGGGGCGGCTATCCAGTGCTGATGGCCATCATCTTCGCCGAAACGGGCTTGCTCATTGGCTTTTTTCTCCCCGGTGATTCGCTTTTGGTCACCACGGGCGTGCTGGTGAATGCCGAACAAATCAATCCGTTCGGTGTATCCACATTCACGAATCTCCTGCTGATAAATGTCGTCTTGTCCGTAATGGCCATCATTGGCGATACGGTCGGATATTCTATTGGATACAAAGCGGGGCCGAAAATCTTCAACCGGGAACAAAGCCTGTTTTTCCGGAAAGACTATCTCGTCGCTACGCAAAAATTTTATGAAAAACACGGCGGTAAAACCGTTGTGCTTGCCCGTTTCATGCCGTTCGCGCGCACCTTCGCCCCTGTCGTCGCTGGCGTCGGACGAATGAGTTACAAACGATTTATTTCGTACAACATATTCGGTGGCATTGGCTGGGTCGCGTCGATGACCTTCCTCGGGTATTACCTGGGCAAAGTCCTGGGCGCGAAACAAATCGAAAAAGTCGTCATTCTCATCATCTTCGTTTCCGTCCTTCCCCCCTTCATCGCCGCCATTCGCGCTCACCGCGCTGCGAAGAAAAAAGGCGCAGAACCGCACGACGTCACGCCGGCGCAAGGCTGACTCTGGTTTGTTGACCGGTTGAGCGCGAAGCGC
>JANORL010000685.1:0-5205 GCA_031415295.1 Polyangiaceae bacterium
CTCGGGGGTATGGGGGGCGTAGCCCCCCATCGTAAACTGGCTAGAGTGCAAGAGTCGGGTCGCGAAGCGAGCCCGACGAATGCACTGACTAGGGCCGTTCGAGCGTAAGCGAGAACGTGCCCGGCTTTCATAACAGGGGGAGCCGGAGGAAAACGAGGCTCTTTCCCCCTCTCCACGCAGCATTGCGAAGCAATGCGGAGTTGGAGAGGGGGGTTAGGGGGTTAGGTGCGAAAACGGCTTTGATCCCTGTTTAACTTCCCCTTAAATACCGCCATTCACACTGACAACCTTCCCATTCAAGTACGTATTGTTCAGCGCCAACCACGTAATGGTTTTGGCCACTTCCACAGCCTGTCCCAATCGTCGCAGCGCACTCATCGCCAGATAATCCTCGATGAGTTTCGCATCGAGGCGCGTGCCAATACCCGACGCGAGTAATCCAAGCGCGACGGTATTGACTCGAACGCCACGCGGTCCCAAATCTTTGGCCGCCGCCATGGACAGCGCCGAGACAAGGCCCTGCGATGCTCCGAAAACCGCGGGAATCGGCAATGATTGCGTGCGATCGAGCGCCGAGACAAACACGATGTCCCCGCCTCCACGCGTGGCCATTCGCCCCCCGAATTCGCGACAAACCTGAAACGCCGAACGCGCATTCACATCCATCGTCGTTTCCCAATCGTCATCCGTCGCTTCATCCACGCGTGCTTGTCGCACCACGGTCGCGCAATGAATCACGACGCTGGGCAGCGCGTTTTCCGCTTCGAGCATTGCCGCGAGTTTGGGCAATGCCAATGAATCGCGCAAATCTAGATGCATTTTACGCGACTGGAATTCCGCCACGATTTCGTCAGCCCGAGTCTCCGACGCGTTATACGTAAACGTCAGCGAAATTCCCGCCTGTGACAATTCCCGCACGACAGCGCTGCCCACAGCTCCCGTTCCACCAAGCACGAGCACGTGACGTTTTTCCTGATTCATCCGAGCCCCTCGATGTACGCCAATTCTTCAGCAACAGCAGACACGAACGTTTCGAGTTTTTCCTCGGGAATGTCAAAACGTGGTTGCAGCCGGAAAATGCTCCAATCGTGCCCACACGTGAAACAGAAAAACCCTCGCCGATAGAGCCGATGACACATCAATGGCGACATGATCGATTTTTGGTCCAAGTCCTGAAACCCAAAATGCTCGAAGGACAACCATGGATGATCCGGCTGATTGAGCGCAACACCTTGCATGAATCCAGCTCCGCGCGCTTCACGAAACAACGACGAACCGGACAGAGCATTCGTGAGGTCTTGCTGCAGTTTGTCCCCGAGACGTTTGACGCGAGCTATACGTTCGTCCGTCAACAGATCCAACGCCGCCAAACCGGCAACGCTGGACAACGCATTAAAACCCATCGTCGTATTGTGACTCTCGCCCGACGCAAAGTGAGTGCCGTACGCTCGGAGAAACAGGTCCTTCGTCGTCAACATGGCCGAGATGGGCATCAAACCGCCGCCCAAGTGTTTGGCAAGAAGTACCGCATCCGGACGACGTGGCCACGATGCTGTCGCCAAAAACCCGCGTCCCGTTCGCCCCATCGCTGTTTGCACTTCGTCGGCAATGAGCATCGTACCATGTTTGGCTGTGAGTTCACACAATGCTTCGACAAACGGCTGCGGCAATTCGCGCACGCCACCTTCGCCCTGAATGGGTTCCACCACGACGCACGCGACATCACCAGGTGCTAACGCTTTGGCCAAAGCATCCACATCGCCAAAAGGAATTCGCCCCGTTCCTTCGACGAACGGCGCAAAGGGATCGTGCAAATACCCTTTGGACATGAGCGACACGCTACCAAACGAGCATCCGTGGTACGCGCCATCGAGGCCCAAGATTCGCGGCCTTCTCGTCAGTGCCCGCGACAGCTTTAATGCCGCTTCGACGGCATCGCTCCCCGTACAGCCAAAAAACGCATTGTCGTAAAAACCTGACCGTTCGCAAAGCCTTCGCGCAAATCGCCCTGCAAAAGGATTCACGCGCGATGGATACCAAGACGCCGCATCCGACGCCAAATATTGCCGAACCGCATCGGCAATATAGGGGTTTCGATGGCCAAACGCTTGTGTCCCGTGAAAGTCTTCGATTTCGTGGCCTTCGCGGTCGTACAGCAGCCCGCCTTCCGTACGCACGATTTCAATGGGTTCGCCCGCCAATTTCGCACGTTGCGCCACGAGCGGATTCACGAATGTCCGGTATTCGTCAAAACCGCGCCGGAAAATGTCGTCGTACGTATCCATCTAGAGCCCTCCGTCGAGCACCACTTTGGCGCCGCTCATGAACGAATTCGCATCGGATACCATAAACGCCGCCATTTCGGCAATTTCTTCTGGCCGTGCCAAACGTCCGAGCGGACATTGTTGCATATATTCACGTTGTCGATGCTGCGGGAGCCCTTGCGCCATTCCCACTTCGGCGAGTCCCGGTGCCAAGAGATTCACGCGTATCGAATAACGTCCTACTTCACGGGCCAATGCATCCGTCAACCCACGCAAAGCTGATTTCGACGCCGCATAATGAATCGGCGCTTCGATAATCCGTTCCGACGCAAAGTTGCCAATGTTGAGAATGCTTCCTTTTCGAGCGCGAATCATGTGCTTGAGCACCGCGCGACTAAAAAGGTAAACGCCTTTTACGTTGACGCTCATCACGAGATCCCAATCAGCTTCCTCGAGAAGTGATATGGGCAGGACCTGCGTAATGGCCGCGTTATTTATCAAGACGTCGATACCACCCCATGTCTTGACCACCGCGTCGACCGTACTGCGCACATGCGCCGAATCCGCAACCGAACCCTTGAAAACAAGCGGCACCTCGCCAACGTCGCGGATCAGTTGCGCCGCATCTTCAGCGCTTGCATCGTCATTCTTGTACGTCAATGCCACGTGCGCACCATGCCGAGCGAGCGCGACGGACATCGCCAAACCGAGTCCCCGGGTCCCCCCCGTCACAATGCAACGTTTTCCTTCGAGCAGTCGATTCATCGTGTCGTCCCATTCGCGAAAACCGGCAGGGATCGTCGACCCTCACGATTTCCCCATTCCTTGGGTTTCGCCATGAATTTGGCTTCTTTTTCGCGATAAAGAATGTTGTAATTACAAACGGGCACCGTCGACCCATTCGCGTAACAATTCGAATCACAACATTGGTAAATACGCTCCACATCGAACGTCTCTTCGTCCATATGTGAATGAATGTACACCGCTTTGGCCGATCGTTCGCTGATTCGCAAAGCTTCGGCAGGCGTCAACCGCTTGTCCGATGGGAACATTTTCCGCACGAGCGTATTGAGCATTCCGAGAATACGCTCATCGTCGGGCTCACCGCGTGACCAAAGCATGTCGATGGAATCCTGCAATGCTCTCTCGAGTCGCGTATTGGGTTCCAAGTACAAATGATCTTGCAGCACCTCATACATCGTTTTGCGATCCATGAAACGCAAGAAAGGAACGGCCGGTCCGCCTTGTTCGTCCAAAAGCATGTACGCAATTTGATAACAAAGCGGATGCGCGCTCGGCGATGGAACGAAATCGCTCTGCTTGAGCAATCCGTGGGTCGTTTCTTCGATACGTTGGAGCACTTCCAGCATCGAAATACGGCCCGACCGGTCGAACGCCACGCCACCTTGTCCCGTGTACGTAATCGTGTGGATTTCCAAATGCCGCACACACGACAATTCGAGACCCATTTTGATGATCTCGCCGACTTCGTGATCGTTGTACCCCCGCGTCATCACCGGAATCAACGTCGTATCGACTTGGTGTTTGTCGAGAAGCTCCAATACTTTGCGTTTCAAATCCACGAGCGTCGCGCCTTGCATCGCGCGATCGGTGTGTTTGTCGAACGTATCGAACGAAAGCGCAATACGCGCTCCCAGCTCCGACAAACGTCGAACCAAACTTTCGTCGCGCGCCAAACGCACACCATTCGAACACACGCTCACGCGGTGAATCCCTCGCGCTCTGGCCATTTCGATGAGGTCGAACAAAAACGGGTGCATCAGCGGCTCGCCGCCCGTCAAATTCACGATATCGAGATCCCCGCCGTGATCATTCACCAAATGATCGAGTATCAGGGAAAACTCTTCGCGACTCATATGATATGCGTCGTCGTTCTTGTTGTGTACGTAGCAAATGGGGCAATCGAGGTCGCAAGCACTGGTGATCGTTACAACGGGCAAGCGCACCTTTTGTGCATGACTTTCACAAGGCCCGCAATCGAACGGACAACCATGTTCGATTTCGTGCTTCACATGAGCGGGACGCGTTTCCACAGGCATGATCGCACGCGTGCTTTCGTACCACACCGCGTCCGTAGAAAGCCGCACCTCTTGGTCGCCATGCGCGCCACAGCGTTTGCGCATCCAAACTTCGCCGTTGTCGAGTGCGATGACGCGGGCCGGTATTGCCGCTTTGCAGTCCTTGCAAAGACTCGTGGTTTCGTGAAGAAGCCGCTCGGTGGTCGACATGGGATGTCAAGTGTACCAGTTCGACACGTCCACTCAATCGAACCTTTTTCCGTTACTCTTCTTCACCATGGTCATGTCGGTAACGCGCGAAATCATCCACGCTGAAGCCATCGGAAAACGCTTCGGCGACACCATCGCGCTCGCTGACGTCACGTTCTCGATCAACGGCCCAGGCATCGTTGGCGTACTTGGCCCGAACGGCGCTGGTAAAACCACACTGCTCGATATCCTCGAAGGTTTGTCCACCCCAACCAGCGGCAAATACCGGATCTTCGGCAAATCCGCCCATCCCTACCCGCGCGGACGCGTTGGCGTCGTCATGCAAAAAGAAGCACACCTCGAACGCATCACCACTCGCGAGTACGCGGAACTGTTTTCCGTCATCTTCGGCGTGAAAAAAGGCGCCGACAAAATACTCGAACAAGCTCGCCTCACGCATCGCGAACGTACACCCGTCACCCGTTTGTCCGGGGGCGAAGCTGCGCGCCTTTACATCATGACTGCCGTCGTTCACGAACCAGAACTCGTTTTTTTAGACGAACCCACCGCACACCTCGACCCCGACAACAAACGCGTCATCGGTGAACTGCTCCGCGACTTGGCCCAACAACGCACGCTCTTTTTGACCACCCACGATCTCTACGAAGCCGACGCCCTATGTGACAAACTGCTCTTCCTCGTCGACGGACGCC
>JANORL010000686.1:0-6941 GCA_031415295.1 Polyangiaceae bacterium
CCAGTCACGATGGGGGGCTCCGCAGGCGGCTCTTTGAGTCTTTGGGGCAAGCCCAAAAGACGAGCCGACTGCTCTGCCCCCATACCCCCCGTCCCCGAAGGAAAAAGCGTGACGGGGGCATTGCCCCATAAGCGCTAACCCCTCAATTCTCTCATCCGGCGGGGTTTGGGGCGGCAGCCCCATCGAGAACTGGGTAGAGGGAAAATGTCGAAAGCGCGCAGCGGTTGTCGACATTTTTCCTGACTAAGGTTGAGCGCAAAGCGCTCAACCGGTCGACAACTAGTAGAGGGAAAATGTCGAAAGCGCGCAGCGGTTGTCGACATTTTTCCTGACTAAGGTTGAGCGCGAAGCGCTCAACCGGTCGACAACTAGTAGAGGGAAAATGTCGACAACCGGGTCAAACCAGGTGTCCGTCAGCAAGCGCGCGCATAAGGCCCGGAACCGACACCAACCCCAAATAATGTTCGGCTTGTTCGACGATGATCGGATCGTGGGCTCGCATTTCGGCACGCGATCCAGCAAGACGAACAGCCACTTCGATGCTCGTGTTTGCATCGAGGCGCAGCGGATGTGGATCCATGAGTTCCAACACGCGTCGTCCACCACGATGCACGTGCGCCATTTCCGCAAATAACCGCTCGCGAGAAACGAGTCCGACGGCGCGTCCATGGGCATCGACGACAGCTAGGGCCGTATACGAAATTTTGTAACGCAAGATATTGGCGACGTCTTCGGTTGCCGAGAACTGCTGCACCGCAGGGTGCCGTTGCACGACAGAACCAATGGTTCGCGTTGGGTTTTTCGTGCGGTCTGTCGTTTGTGCGATGTGTCGCACGGTCTGTTGAACGTGCGCGGGCAGTCCGCCGAGTTCCGGTGTGGGTCGCGCAAAAAAATACCCCTGACCAAACTCGATGTTGCAAGCAATGAGCGCCGCAAGATCCTGTTCGTCTTCGACACCTTCAGCGATCACTTGCATGCCTGAACGAGCGCCGAAATCAGCGATCGCGCGCAAGAGGTTCATACGCATCGGATCGTTCGCTACGTGTCGCACCAAATTCTTGTCGATCTTCAAAAAATGCGGACGGACACGGAGCAGCGCGGAGAGCGATGCGTAGCCTGCACCAACATCATCGAGCGCAATACGAAAGCCTTGATCCGTGTAATGTCGCACGATCTCTTCAAGACGATCGCTGTCGAGTACCGCACCACTTTCCGTCAGTTCAAGAACGATTCGCGTGGGAGCAACGCCGTGTTCTTCAAGGACGTGCCGAGTAAACCCCGCACTGAACGCAGGATCATCGATGACTCGGGGATCGATGTTCAAGAAAAACGTTCCGGTTGCGCCCGCATGGGCAAACGTTCGGATGCCGATCTGCCGAAAACGATGATCAAGCGCGAGGAGTTTTCCCTGGGCATGCGCCATCTCGATGAGCGCCGCAGGGCCATTTACGCCGTGCGCATGCGCCTCGACAGCGCCCGGACCGATACGCCCGAGTACCTCACGACCGATGATCTCCGCGGTGTGCAGATTGATGATCGGCTGAAAAGCGACGTGCAGGTGATCGCTCGCCAAGAGGTCATCGAGCCACGTGCCAGACTTCGCGACAGCCCCTGATCCAGGCGGGATCGTACCGGGGACGTCCAGTTGTCGCGCCCCCGCGCTCTGATCATTCGCCTTCATTCCTCGCAAACTCCTCTTCTCTTCATAATACAAAGGCAACAGCCCATGAAGCCATTCCATGGATTCTCGATTCTTTTCCTTGCATGTGTGACACTCCTTTCTTTGGAGTGACCGCATAACGATGTTCGCACGGGCTTACGAGTTCGTCCGTCTGGCTTTATGTCGTTCTTGGTGGTGCGAACCGAGTATGATCGTCGAACTACGCGTCACGACGCCACACGGCGCGGCTGTCCAAGGAGCATTTGTCCGGCTCGAGGGGCCGCTGGGAACCCTTGTGGGGCGGGAAAGACGGCCGGGACGGTATCGATTTCGATTTCGTTTGTCGCCAGGTGATCGGCACGAAATCTTGATCGAAACGCGCGCCGGAGGTTTTGAACTTCAAACCTTTCGTGGAATTATACAGATTTCAGCGACACACGAAAAATGTATGAGCGTTAGTGGATCGTCGCTGTTGTCTGTGCGCGCCACTTCCGTGCTCGGGGGCCAGATCGTTTCGCGAAAAACCGAGTGCCACGGAAACGACAAGCGTCAACTTTTTGACGTAGTTCTTGATTACAAGTGGTTTACTGCTGTTGGATTTCCTCCGACCTTGGGCAATCGATTCGAATTGCTCGTTGACGGCGAAGATGGTTGGGGGGCGGTTGCGCGCACGATTGCCGAATCTAAAAAATCGATTCGAATTGTGACGTGGGTTTACGATCCGCGTATGGAGCTATTGCGTCCCGAGCCGTTATCGGATCCAGCGTCGCGCGCGCCGTATACGATTCATCGCATGTTGGGACGGCGGGCAGCGGAAGGGACCCTGGTGCAGCTTCTTCTTTGGTCGCCGCCTTTATTGCCCATGCCGCGGGAAACGTTGGCAGCTGCTCGCTTGGGGGATGACGGATTCGAGGTTTTGTCCGAGAAAAATCCGACCCAACAGCGCATATTTCAAGAAAAACATGGGCTGAGCAATTGGGTCATTGGTGGATTGCCGATTGGTTCGTATCATCAGAAAACCGTGGTATGCGACGGCCGTGTTGGATTTTGCGGTGGAATGAACCTCAAGCAAAATGATTGGGATACGCGTTTGCACCGAATATTCGATCCTGCGCGTTGCCGATTTTCCCGGCCGCATGCATTCAGGCAGCGCGTTCGTGATTCGGTAGAAGTCGCGGATCACCCTCCTCGGCATGATTTCATGGCGCGTATCGAGGGACCGAGTGTGGCGCATCTCGAGGCAAACTTTAGGCAGCGATGGAACCACCTCATTTCGCGAGGGGTTCTGCATGCCGAGCATGCCACGCCAGTGCCAACACCGGTGCAGTGTAACGATGTCCTTGGTTCGTCCGTGGTCCAAGTGGTTCGTACGATGCCGGCGCCATTTGAAGAGCGGGGTATCCTCGACGTTTGGTTACGGGCCATTGCCGCCGCGGAACAACTGATTTACGTCGAAGACCAATACTTTCGTTCGGTGGTCATCAGCGAAGCCATTGCCGCAGCGCTCCAAAAGAAGCCACATTTATCCCTGATCGCGATCACGAGCGAAGCGCATGCGAATCAACCCATCACGGGGCAATGGAGCCGCGTGTGTTTCGATATCATTCGGGCGGTACGTCCGGATTTCGAATTGCATGCGTTGCAGGTTCTCGGTTTGGATTGTCGGGGGAAAAGTTGCATCATTCGGATCGACAACCACGGCAAACTGCTCATCGTCGACGATGTATTTCTCATGGTTGGTAGTTGCAACGTGAATGACCGCGGACTCGAATACGAGGGCGAATGTAACGTAGCCGTCGTGGATCGTGAATTGGTGGCCCGTGTGCGGCTCGATCTATTTAGTGATTATCTCGATCGCGATCCTCGGCTTGGTTGGAGCCTCGATGACGACGTGCGGATATTCCACGAACATGCAGCGGCCAACCGCAAGCGTTCAATGACATCGAATGAACATCCGTTCGTCGTGCCTTTCGTCCCGCGTCCTCGACGCCGCACGATTTTCGACCGGCGCGTTTTCTAGAATGCCATTCTATTGACGCGAGGGCAAATCCCTCAATTCTCTCATCCGGCGGGGTTTGGGGCTCTCTCATCCGGCGGGGTTTGGGGCGGCAGCCCCATCGTCAACTGGGTAGAGGGAAAATGTCGAAAGCGCGCAGCGCTTGTCGACATTTTTCCTGACTAGGGTTGAGCGCGACGCGCTCAACCGGTCGACAAACGGGTAGAGGGAAAATGTCGAAAGCGCGCAGCGCTTGTCGACATTTTTCCTGACTAGGGTTGAGCGCGAAGCGCTCAACCGGTCGACAAACAGGGGGGTGAGACGCCCCGGTCAAACGCCGGCGCGGGTCACTTCTTCTTGGCGGCGGGTGCCTGGGCCTTGGGCTGTTGTTTCGCTTGAGCTTTCGCCGCATCGTTTTTGCTCTGCGCTTGCTTCTGTTTGTCGTCCTTTTGCTTCGATTTCGGTGACTTGTCGCCCATGAAAACCTCCACGATGGCACACGCCATCGCCGCTAGCTTCGCAGACAAATGATCAAGATGCAAAGCACCAGTTTCGACTACGGTACGATTGATGTCCTCGAACGTTGGACGTCCATGTCGTGCCAAGGGACGAACCGGTGGTCCACGGTATCTTTGCCCGCCGGGTAATGCATCAATCGTGCACTGTTCAACGAAAGAATCCGCACGAGCCGTTGCGTGAACGTACCAAAGTCGAGTACGCTCCTGCAAATGTCTTCCCTCGGCCCGCGCCCGCGCAACCTGCCCATCGCCCCCATCGCGGAGCCTTCAAGCAAGAAAAAACTGCCACTCGCGTCTCAAACGCGGCCAATCGATCAACGCTGGACTCCGCTTTATGCCGTCTGGGAGATCACGCTGCGCTGCGACCTTGCGTGCCGTCATTGCGGTTCGCGTGCGGGCCGTTCACGCCCGGACGAACTGACGACGGCTGAAGCTCTCGATCTCGTCACGCAGATGGCGGATCTTGGTTGCGAAGAAGTGACGGTCATCGGCGGCGAGGCATATTTGCGCGACGATTGGACCGAGATCGTCCGCGCGATCCGCGCGCGTGGCATGCGCGCTTCGATGACCACAGGCGGTCGCGGGCTCTCGCGCGACGTTGTGCGGGCGGGCAAGGAAGCTGGACTCGAAAGCGTTTCGGTTTCCGTCGACGGTCTCGAAGAAACGCACGACGCGTTGCGTGGCGTGAAAGGCAGTTTCGCTTCGGCCATGGCGGCGCTCGAAAACCTTGCGGCCGAGGGTTTGCCCGCGTCGGCGAACACGCAGATTGGCCGTATCAGCCTTCGCGAAATTCCTGCCGTTTTCGAGCGGCTCGTGGCTGCGCGTATCCATTCATGGCAGGTGCAGCTCACTGTCGCGATGGGCCGCGCCGTCGACGAACCCGATCTGTTGCTCGAGCCTTACCAATTGCTGGAAGTCATGCCGATGCTCGCGCGGATCAAGCAGCGCGCGGACGAGGTAGGAATTCGGGTTTGGCCGGGCAATAACATTGGGTATTTCGGTCCGTACGAGTCTCGGCTTCGCGGCACACTGCCACGCGGTCACCTTTCTTCGTGTGGGGCAGGTCGCTCGACGCTCGGGATCGAAGCCAATGGCGACATCAAGGGTTGCCCATCGTTGCCGACAGCCGATTACGTAGGCGGCAACATTCGCGAACACCGCCTCCGCGATATCTGGGAACGCGCGGCACCCTTACGATTCACGCGTGACCGCACAGTTGACGATCTCTGGGGCCCGTGCCGCACGTGTTATTACGCGGATACCTGTCGCGCCGGCTGCTCCTGGACGTCGCACGTGCTTTTCGGCCGCCCGGGGAACAACCCGTTTTGCCACCACCGAGCGCTCGAATTCTTGCGCGAAGGCAAACGTGAACGACTCGTGCGTATTGAAGCTGCGCCTGGAACGCCCTTCGATCACGGTCGATTCGATGTCGTGCTCGAACCATTCCCCGAGTCCGAGTTATCCCGCGCCCGTGAGCTCGCACGCACTGGCGAGGGATTTCTTGATTGATTTTTTTTGAGTAACCCTCGAAGTTGACCCTCTCGACCTTCGTTGGGTAGTGCCCTATTTACCGCACTCGCGTTTCAAATGACCGCACTCTGAAACGACAACGCCCGATCCATTTGTGACAAGTGCCGCAATTTGGATCGGGCGTTCATGGTATTACTTGACGAACCTTTCGAGTGCTTCCGTTGCGCGCATCATATTGTGCACGACAACGGTCGGTGCGATTATGGCGTCGCACATCATGCGATTGCTGGCCAGAAGCTGAGCGACCGATCGGTTATGGTTGATATGTCGTGTCAGTACGCTTTGTTCCAAAGCGCGGATGGCCTCATGAGCGTTCGTCAAACCTTCGATGTACATATCGGGATGCCTCTCTTTGCCCGTGGGCAATAGAAAACCACCCGGTTTGCTTGACCGTGCTTCTACTTATGGTAGGAGCCAAGTGTTCTTGGGTAAGAGCACTCCGGTCACGCGAGCCGGTTGCGAAACGGCAGGTTGTGGTGACTTGCCGTTTCGCTTTTGTCGCATCTTGTGATGCGGCGATGGATGGAAAGCACGAGATCAACCGCCAGTCAAGCGTTCACTGGTCAAAACTTTACCAGGCGGTCAATCAAAACCCGGAAACAAGAGTTGCCCACGTTTGGGCTGTTTCACGGTCGGTTGCCACGAAAGGAGGTCAAGTTGACCAGTCGCGTCAACGACGGGAGCGGCAACAGCAACGGCGATCGGCGCTGGCGTCGGAGCGATCGGCGTAGGTGCCTTGGGGCTCGACTTGCCTCCATCCACGACACGAAGGAACCCTCCACCGCTCGGAAGCTCACGGTGCGTCGTCTCAGGAATACGAGGCACGAGGGCCTGCTTGATCGGAGGGTCGCACGCTTCCGAGTTTAGAAGCGCCGCAAGAAACTCTTCAATGGTCCAAACGTGGTCCGTCAATCCGAGTTGCATCGCTGGCGTGACGCGCAAGGTCTTCACGACCGTTCCGAGGTTGTACCACGCGTAATTCAACGCAACGGACGCACGGTGATTCTCGATCTTCTTGCTGAACGCGTAGCAAAGTCGACGCATGCGTCCGATATGATGGCGCATCGTCCCGTTGTTTCGCTCCACATACGCCGTGCTCGCCTTGTCCAAGTTCGGCGCACCGTAGATCGTTTTCTTGGTGATGAACGGATCCCGCGCAGGTTCGTAGCGATGATCCGATCCACATTCACGGCGGCCCTTGCTTCTGTAATTCTTGATCGTCATCGCGTAGTCGATG
>JANORL010000687.1:0-5070 GCA_031415295.1 Polyangiaceae bacterium
GTCGTGCTGAAGAACGGTAAACAATACCCATTTTCTGCACTGTCTGTGTCATAAGTGGTATCAAATTCGAGCTTGGATCCTTCCGCGTTCTTTGTAAGCCATTTGGCTACAGGTTGTGTCTTGATATAAGCTTTAGGGATAAGGTGGTGCGTCTGGAATGGATACCTATTCGCTCCACAATCGTCAATCTCGTATCCTTCTTGAATGCGTGCAGGCTCCTCCTTTCCCTCCGCTTTTGCTTTCGCCGATTTTCGTGCATGAAGCGCTTCCGCCGTCTCCTTAGCTAGGAAGCGACGGTTCGGTAACGTTGGAATTTCCGCGTTTGCATCTTTCATATTTTGGAGAAGTATTTCAGCAGTACATTCCGCACCAAGTCCATGGATCCTTGCTTTCCGCTCGCCCGACTCGTTATCTCGAGTGCACTTACTGTTACTCGAGAGTTTCTCCTCCAAAACAAGCGCGACTCGTTCCAACAACTCCGTCATAACCCAATCTCCCTTCTTCGCACCTCACCCAACACCTTCGCATAGCCCCCCAGCACCATTTCCACCGCCGCAGCCTCTCGCTCCGGCTGCCGACCTTCACGCAACACCGCTTCGAAGCTCTCGCGCGTCAATGGTTTGCCCATCAGGTACCGCGTTCCACGCTCGAATCGAGCTCGCTCCCGATTCCACCATCCACGCAACACCGGCGCGTCCGGCCACGGCAAACTCGCATCCGGATCCGTCGCAACATCTTCGTCCTCGGGATCGTCATTCGGCCCCAGGGCAACGTCCTCCGGCGCTTTGCCCTCGAGCTTCTCCTTTTCGAGGTCGAGACCCGTCATCATCGTGAATGCAAGACCCGCACGACGCGACGTAGCAGGCTCCGCCATCGCATCGAGCAGCCAATGCGCGAGCGAAGGCTCCCCGAGCGCACCCGCACCCGCAAGCGCCTCGCGCAGGTGACCATCCGCCGCGAGCGCGTAGATTCTCGACAACGCATCCGGAATGGCCGACCTACGCGCCGCCATCGCGCTCGCGCGTTCCGCATACGGCCCGCCCGCCGCAGCGAGCGCCCATAATGCGCTCGGCGCACGTGCACTGCCAAGAAGCGTCGCGGACCACGCCGCCCAATAGCGACAAACCTCGGAGGAAGCTTCGAGCCGATCTTCAATGGCGTTCAGCAAATCCTTGCGTCCAAGTTGCCCCGCAGTTCGAAACGCTCGACATAACAGCCGTTCGTCGTCCGAATACAATGCATACGTTAGCGCTGCCCCCGGATCCATTCGTTGCGCAACGCATGCGCCAAGACCCAGCCAATGCAATGCCGGCGGACAACGCGCCGAAAGCAATCCAGGTAAAACCGCAACCGTTTGGTCCTTGGGTGCCCACGCCAACGCCGATACGAGTTCCCGAGCAGTTGGCCGCTCGCCCGCCAGATCGAGCACCATTGCGATCGACCGTAAATCGGAACGCTCTACAGAAAGCAGCATCGTAACGAATGCACTTCCCGGTTCGTCATCCCCCAACAAATCGAAGCTCGCCGACAAACCCGCATCACCCGCAATTCGCAGCCCGTCCACGTGCGCCTCGACGCGTTCGTCGAGTTCAGCGAGACCAACCGCGTTGTACGCCCAATCATGCACGGCACGATCACGCAGCGTCCACAAGAAGGCCGCTTCGTCCGCATGTTCCGTGCAAAGATAGTCCGACAAACCCACGACAACGCCTCGATCAGTTGATTTCTACAGCGCCACCTTGAATACGATTCACGCCGGTCGAGCGTGACGACACATAAGCACCGCGAATGATGATTTTGCCGGCTCGAGTCAACGTGATGCTTGCTTCGCCGCATTGCAGGACAATTTCCTTTTCTGCAGCAAGTATCACGCGTTCGCCATCCATCACCACGTGCGATTCGTCGGGCGAAACATGAATCCCCGGTGCCGCGGCATGTTCACCCTGAAAAAGCAGGCCCATCACGACAGGTTTGTCAGGAGCGCCGCCTTCGAATAACAGCGCAACGCCTCGCCCCACGTCGTTTTCAGCCAGAGACGTCATCACGCGTGCCTTTTGACCATCCGTCACCGGACAACCGGGCCAATCTACCAGGGCAAACCCTTCCGATTCGAGCCCCACAAGGTGACCAATCAGGACGCCATCGATACGCGCTGGTGTCTCAATCGTCCGAGCTTCGCGCGCCTCGTGCGCGGCGATGACCAGATCGATGAGTTCGTCGGGGCCGTTTGGCAACGCCGTTAGTTCCTCTTGCGTTTCCGCGTTTTCCGCCTGCTCGTCTACGTCGCGTGCCATGTCAATTCATCCCCACTTCGCTACCTTTGATTTTCACCTTGCCCGACGCTTCGACGTTCACCGCGCCATCACTCTTGACTGTGATCTTCTTCCCTTCGACTTGGATCGGGCCGTCTCCCTTGACGATGATCTTTTTGCCTTGCACGGTGATGTTGCCATTCTTTTCGATTTGAATCATCGCATCGCCGACTTGAATTTTGAGTTTTTTGCCGACGATGAGGGTTTTCTCTTCCTTCACCTCTTGCTTGGCGTTTTTCCCGACCTCCACCTTCATGTCTTTACCGACAGACAGTTCGTATTCGTCGCCAACGTTGGTGGACTTTTTCTTGCCCACTCCTTCGCTGCTATTTTTACCGACGTTTTCTGTCTTGTTGTCGGCAACCGTGATGGCTTGAGCTTCGCCCACGGCAATCGATTGCCCGCCCCCGACACTGACGGATTGCGCATCACCAACCGTTTCCGAGTGCGCACCGGAGACAGTGACCGAACGGTTTTTCCCGACGGATAACGTATCGCCACCGTCAATTCGTTCGTCACGATCTCCGCCAACATCCAGATGTTCGTTGGCACCAATCGACGCGCTGCGATCGTTATCGACGCGCTCCTCTTGATCGTGACCAACGTGCAGCGTCGCATCGTTGCCTACGTCGGCGTCTTCATCGTGCAGGATTCGAATGGTCCAATCCTTTTGCCCATGCAGGTAAATCTCTTCCTGCCCCTTTTTGTCCTCGAACCGCAATTCGTTCGAGCCTCCCCCACCCTTCGACGAATTGCTTTTGATCGTGCTTTTCGTTTTTTCCGCGGGTAATGGATACGGCGGTACGTTTGCCCCATGATACACGCGACCGACAATGAGCGGTCTGTCCGGATCGCCTTCGATAAAATCGACCACCACCTCGTGTCCAATACGCGGAATCCACATCGCGCCCCAGCCTGCGCCGGCCCAGATTTGACTCACACGGACCCAACACGAACTCTTGTCGTCCATGGCGCCAACACGATCCCAATGAAAATGAACTTTGACGCGACCGTGTTCGTCCGTGTGCACTTCTTCGCCATCAGGACCCGTGACAATGGCCGTTTGCACGCCTTTGATCGCGGGCCTTTGAGTGCGCCGTTCGGGCCGGTACGGCACGTCGCTCGGAATGCATTGAAACGTATTCGAATACCCCATCGTATCGCCCGTCGCCGCTTCGCCCATTTGCGGCTGCGAGCCTTTGTGCACCACGCGCGTAATCAAGTACTCGCGGTTTTCATCGTCCCGTGCTCGATCGGACAACGTAAACAAATACCCCGGCGTCAATCGAATGCACCCGCTTTCACCATCCGCAATCACTCGACGCGCTTGCCATTCTTCAAGGCGCACTTGCGCAAGCGCGCTACCATCGCCCGGAAGATCGTATTCCCCAGGGTAATCGTACACTTCGAGGTCCGAATCGAGCGACCCGGATTTATTACTCACGAGCGACAAACCAGGTTTTTTGAAGTTGTAATCGCTGAGGGTCACTTTGCCTGGCTGCACTTCTTCCGTACACGAAAAACGCGATATGCTTTCGCTTCGCGCCATGGCTCCGAGCGTCGCACGAAATGCAATGGTATCCGGCGACGTTATGGGCACGGAGGCATCTTTCGCATCGGCAAACACGAGAACGTGGCTGCTGTCAGTATGCTCGAAAAAATAACAAATGCCTTCTTCTTCGGCCAAACGACTGATGAAATCCATATCGGATTCGCGGTATTGCACGCAATATTCACGCGGCGAATACTCTGTCGACAAGGCCAAACGAAATTCTTTACCTGACAAACCTGCGCCTTCGAGGACCTTCTTCAGAATGTCGGGAACCGTAAGCTCCTGAAAGATGCGCGAGTCCTTCCGGTTACGCAAACGCCAAACTTTGGGCACAAGGGTCGCGTGATAGACGCTGACGTTTTTCCCGTCCTCGACATGCCGAAAACGAGCGACGATGCCACTCACGTACCTTGGTGTTCCCTCAGCGGGTTGGATCGTGAACGTGGCATTTTTCCCGACGACATCGGCGAGGCGGATATCGTGATCCACGGTCGTGACGAGCACGTCGAAGTGGAACATGTCCGAGATGGCCTCGGTGCCCTCGAAACGCACGACGTACGTCTTCGAGGAAAGGCCTTCGATGTCGAGCGTGAAACGGGCGTGTTCGTGTAGGTCCGGCATACGTTTGTCCCTGTAGGACTACGTTTACTTCGGATTTTCTGCACAGCCAAGGAAAATCGTTTTCGCCGTTGCCGTTATCGTCAACCGCTAGGGGCGGAAAAGTCGCATGCCCGACGGATTCACCAGGAAGGAATTCCGCCTCGGGTGGATGGTATGACGTCCACGAAATTTGGCTTAAATTTGGGCGCGATGGTTTTCGCGCTCGAGTTGCCAAGCTCGCGGACCGTTCGCCAAGCTTCAGGAGCGGCGCGCATTGCATGAGCGGGCGAGAACGAAGCAATACGAGCGGAGCAATACGAGCGGAGCGGCGTAGACTTGGATCCGTTTGGGGAGTTCGCAGATCCGCGCGTCGAGATCTATTCAATCCGCCGATGTACCGTCATGGGGGTGAGGTGCGATAGAGCCCGCGATCTCCTCATTGACACCATAACACTTGGCCGAACTCGAAACATTTATTGCCACGCGTGCGACAAACCTGCTAGGGTAGCGACATGCGTCGGTTCACCTCCTACGGTCCTGCGGATCCTGAAGAACACTTCTGCGTCGAACGCCGCGAACTCGTCGCACAATGCGTCGAGCAGCTCG
>JANORL010000688.1:0-4386 GCA_031415295.1 Polyangiaceae bacterium
AAAGAAAACCTCCGCGCTCAATGCGCAATGCGGTTACAAGGTGCCCGCAGCTGCGCCGCACGGTTCACTTTTTTTGATGTAGTTTGACGCGCCAAGAAACTTAACCAAAGCGCCCGCCAAAGGGTCACGGAACCTATCCGACGAGCCAGAGGAGACGAGTTACTTAGTGGGATATGAGCGCTGGGGCAACTCTCGCTGTCGTTTCCGACGATGCATCGGACGTCAGGCCGCTGCGTTTTGCGTGACGTTGCGCTTGTGATGGACTGGTACCGACGCATACGTGTCTATGCAGATTAAGAAAAAAGTGACCCAGCGCGTTCGCTGTCTGCAGGGCGGCGATTAGATGAAAGTCGACGAGTAGGTGAATTTATTGCAAGCGATGATCAGGGTGGGGCAGACTGACGAGACCGAAAAGGTCTGGTTGTTTTCCCTAAGCTCGCTCCGGTGGGTTTTTCATTCCCCTCTCCCGCGTCGGAGAGGAAGTTTGTCCTATGGGATCACTGACCGGAGCTGGCCGTGTAGGTCAAACCGTTGTATGCCGCGTAGGCGTTGATCATGACGTAATACGTCGCGCCGGCGGTTGGATTCGCGATGCTGCACGATTCGTTGCTGGTCGCACCTGCCGAACGGCAATCATACGTAGTTGTCGTGGGGGCCGAGCCTTTGCGCACATAAAGGTCGGCGTCGCCATTGGAAGCGGCCGTGACGAACTTGAGCGCTGTGGCGCCAGCCGGCACGACGAGCGTGAAGTTCTTTTTCCCGCTCTTCGAAGCCGAGAGATTCGACTGGGTATCACGCACCGTCCAGATGAGCGGATTGGGCACGCCCACGGCCTTCCACGCTTCGCTAATCGACGTGGCCGCGGCCGAACCATACTCGGCTTGCGCCGCGTCACGCGTACAACCCGCGGCATCCTGGAACGTGCTGCCCGCCGTCAGACATTGCGTGTTGGCGCGATAGAAGATTTTCGCGCCCATGTTGATCGCGGTCATCCCATTCGATGAAAGTGCAGGAACGTTGATCGTCGTCTTGCCACGTGGATGCGTTCCGCCCGCGACGGCGAGTTTGAATGCGAGGTTCGCGATACCCGAGTTCCAATGGACGCCGCCGTTGTCGGACGTACCCGTGTAACGCGTCGGCCAGTAGTCGTAGTCGCCGTATTCCGCAGGATCGGCCATATTGCGCAAGGAGTCGCCCGCCACGGCCGGCGTCCAGCATTCCTCGCCAATCCGCCAGGTGAGCGAACTGACCGCGCCGTCGCGAGCGGCTTCGATTGCCGCGCCGAAAACGTCCGACATGGCTTCGTTGAGCGCGCCGGATTCATTTTGATATACGAGCGCAGACGAACGTTCTGTGACGGCATGCGTAATTTCGTGACCCACGACATCGAGAACGGTGAGCGGACCGGAATCGACGCCATTGCCGTCACCGTATACCATTTGCGTTCCGTTCCAGAACGCGTTCACGTAATTCCTGTTGTAATGGACGGTGGACTTGATCGTCGCACCCTTGCCATCGAAACTGTCACGCCCGAGCGCGCTGCTGAAATAGTCATAAACACGTCCAGCGTTGTCGTGCGCTTGGTTGGCCACCGCATCGCTCACGGGCGCCTGCGTTTCCGCGCGCAACTGTGTTCCAGGCAGCGACGTTCGCGTCTTCGCATCGTACGTGATGCGGCTACGGGCCGTTTCCAGATTATCGTACGAGCGCACGATTTGACGCGTGTGCGAATCGACGAAGACCACCGGCATCGTCGGCTCATCATTCGCCGTGCGCATTTCGAGCTGCACACGGTACGTCAAATGATCGACGCCTTTGCCGCGCACAATCTGCATGTCGACTTTCGACTCGCCGATCAGCATGTCTGCACCGCCGAATTCGTTGACCGCAATGTCGAGCGCTTCTTGCGCATCGATCTTCGACAAAAGCGGCACGTTCAGTTTGCGCGCGAAACGATCAATCACCGTATCGAATTTGCCGTCTTTGCCCAATTGAACGATCGCTTCGCCTTCGAACACCGGTACGCCATTCACGGTTTGTCCAAGGCGGGCATGCGCGCGACCCTCTTCATCAATGAGGACGCGACTCACAGTCATGTCACTCACGCCTTCGAACAATGCCGGCCGGTCGAGCGCCTCGGCCAAGGCCAATTCACCGGCATATTGCAATGTGCCTTGATCTGCGCCCGCAAAAATCGATTCATTGGACTTTTGCCCCGATTCCTCGGTGGCACAACCAGCAAGCAGGACGAACATAGGAAGGATGGACGCAACACGGGAACTTCGCATTGAGGGACCTCTTCTTCGTAAGTGGATGGGGACTGTCGATCTTCGGTTGGTTCATCGCTCGCGGTCAATGCTGGGATCATTTGCTACGATCCACGACACGCATGGCACGCCGTCAAAGGACCGCGAACGAAAGGACCTGCAAGCGAGAACATTATGATAGCTGTTTTCAAAAGAAGTAACGACGACTTTTTCGTGATAGCTTCATTTTCCTGAATGCATAATACCAACATAGAACACACCGCAGCTGGAAATTCGAGATACCAGGGGCCGCGAAAATATCAGCATGGCAAATCCAATGGCCCATCTGAGCCATTTCCTGTTCATAAGATACCTCCTTGCCAACGAGCCGCCGGAACGAATGTCCGGACTCGTAGGAAGAGGTGCCAAGACGGACTCGGCACGGTTCAATTTTTTGAGGAGATCATTCAAGAAAAAACGACGCGAGCTCCGGCGCCCGTGTACTCCGAGCGCCGGAGTATTCGGTGCTACAGCATCAGGCGGTATCCGACCGACAACGACGTGGCCGCCGTATTCGTGTCACCCGTGAGTGCGTGCGTCAATGGCCCAATCTCGAACAGCAGCTCGGCCAGCACCGCGCCGGGACCGAGCTGAATATCGACTCCGAGGGGCACCGCCGCACCCACTTTGGTTGATCGCTCCTTTGTTTCGAGAATGACCTCACTGCCCGCTTTGCCTTCCGTGATGCTCTCGAACATGTAAATTCGCGGCCCCACGCCGGCATAGGGAACAAACCGACCAAAACGCGTCAATCGATAAACGACCATCGGCGTTACCGTGAGCTGTTTTTGCGTCAGTGTCCACGTGTACTTGCCGCTTGGGACGCGCGGGTCATTGGCTTCGCCCGTCGCGGTAGGTACCGTATACGCGACATCGGCATAAATGCCGATCCCACGATTTAACATGGGCAAGATGTAGCCGACTTCGACAGCACCATTGACGAACGGATCGAGACCGTTGAACGACGCAATGCCGCCGAATTTGGCGCCCGCAACGACTGCTCCGCGATCGCGTTTGACTGGTGAATCGGTAGATTTGTCTTGAGCAGACGCCACCCCGGACAAACCGAGAAGGGTCAGCGACAACAATAGGGTCGATGTTTTCATCTCGCGCCTCCTCACCACACCACCAATTCGGTCGTTTGGCTTGCTGCACTATTTGCTGTTTGTCCGCCGATCAAGAAGATGAACGCGCTTTGCACGGCGCTGCCCAGCAGATAACGAGCATCCGTCATGTTCAGTCCTTCCGCGTTCCACGATTGCAGCGTCAAGTTGGGAATCGGATTCGTCAACGTCGCTGCCTTCGCACCATTGGAGGGTGACGCATTTTGCCCACCGAATTGGAAGAGCTGCCCATTCGCAGCGCAGATCCCATATCCCGCATGGCTCGACGAGAAGTCCTTCGGGGTATCGGAAATGGTGCTGAATGCGCCACCCGCAGTCACTCTGCCTGCTTCCACTTTGTTGGAAAACGTCATCCCAGTTCCGGACAATCCGCCGCCCAGATAAATCCACGTATCGCCCGCGGGAATCAGGTTCGATACCGTGCGATCCGCAACCCAAGCGCTCGTTTGCCAACGACCTGCGGCAAACGTATTGACTCCCGTCGTCCATGATGCAGCCACTGATTGTCGTCCGTTCGGCGCAATCGTCACCGGCAGGTATTCGTACGTGTTCAGCGACGTATTTCCGCTACCCAGCCCGGCGAATGCATAGACGTAGAACTTCGTCGAATCGATTGGATCGAAAGCGACCGCCGCTGCATGACCTTTGCGCGCCGCATTCATAGTGGCCAGCGTACGCCACGCACCCGTGCTTCCCGTAGGCAAGGGTTTTTCCGTGCTCGGCATTGCACCACCATTGTCAGTATACGTCGTCACGTTGGCAACGACTGACGCGATGAGTACCTCTTCACCGGACACGCCGTTGGCCATGGGCGTACGGTAGATGCGATATCCAGCAATGTTCGGCAATGGCATGCCGAGCGAATCGACCGGCGGGCTCCAGCCCATCAGGATCTGGATCTTCTTGCCCTGCAGTGTCGGCACCTTCACGATGATCGGATCGCTTGCCAGCGATTC
>JANORL010000689.1:0-4587 GCA_031415295.1 Polyangiaceae bacterium
CTCCGTGATCTTACACTTGTTGCCACAAGCGGTTCCGCTTTTCGGCTCGCTTTGTTACTCGCGATATGTAATTCGCATTTGTAGTGGGTTGACCACGACATTTGTCCAAGCAGATCGTAAGGACCTTGCGCGAGGAACCGAAGAACTCCGCGTGAGGCTGGCGAGCCATTTGCGTATTGGCACGGAAATCGGCATTGCCGGTCCATTTTTGCTTCGATTCGATGTCTACGACAAACTCGAAGCCGCACGCCACCAATACCGCACCTTGACAAACCGCATGGTCGCCCTGCAAGAAGAATTGGATTGGCTTACGTACGGCTCGTATGGATTACTCGTTGGACATGAAACGATCGGCCCCGAAGACATCGAAAACCTCGCGCCTGGACATCGCCCGTTCGAGATTTTGCTCGCCAGGCACAATGCCTCGTGCGACCCCGACGAACGTAGCGAATGGTTCCGCCGGCACGGACACGACGAAACGACGAGCATTCCCGAGTTTTACTCGCAAGCGACGCGTGATCGGATGACTGAACGGTTGCAGATCATCGCGTCGAATGCCGACGTGCGGCTCATCGAGCAACCGCAATTCAAACGCCGGTGGCAAACCCCGGACATGGCGGAAGAAACGAAAACAGCCACAAAAGATTGGCTGCTCGATCGCTTGGAAGACTTGTTTACGGGACCGCTGGTGACGCCCCACCCGTACCGATTGGAAGACATCGTAAATGCGTTGTCGTCCGGTGAAACGGGCGCACGCGTAATGGCCGTGGCCAAGGTGTACGCAGGTTCGAGCGATATCGATTTGGCGACGCTCACGGAATCATTGTTGCGAGACAATACGATTCCGGACAATCCGTATCGAGTGTACCAGGCGGAAGGTATTCGTAAGCTACGCAAATGGCAAGAGGTCTGGGCGCTGCAAGACCGCGAGGACCAAGGCGAAAAGAACCTGAAGATTCCCGAGCCGCCTGAATTTGGGAAAGATGATTTCAAAAGCCCGAGGTTTTTCCAAATTCGTGGCAAACTAAACGTACCGCGCGAAAGGTTCGTCCTGTTCAGCGACGTATCGCCGGCCGCTTATGGATGGAATGGCTGGCGCGATCGGGATCGGGCGATGGCGCAGGTGGAAGCGTTTACGCTGGCAGAAAGTCATCCGACCGATCCCCTGCCCCGCCCGACGACGGACGATCCGCGGCGTTGTGGCGCGACGATAGGCTTATGGGAAAGCCTGCCGGATTTGCGACGCTGGGGCCCGGCGGAAACGCGCGAGGGCGAATATGGGGAATTGCTGGCGTTCGCGCGCGAGGCGTGTGGTCAACAGAAATGCCCGTGTGACGTGGTGGACGCTTGGACGACCGCGCACGACGATGGGAAAAAACGATTGCCGCGTGCGCGTAAAGAACCGGCCCCAAAAAAGACGGTCGAAAAGGCCGAAGAACTGAAATCTGCAGCTCCGGTAAAACCAATAAAAACACCCAAAATGGACGAATCGGAGCGTTATGCGGTTTCGCAAGGGTTGGTCCTGTATCCCGATGGGGCGACGTTCGACGAACTTTTGCCGCGTATTGGGTCGAAGGACAAACTCGAGGCGATTCTGGACGACCTGAAGGCCACGGGTGATATCGACACCAAAGGCCGCGGGAAGAAGAAACTGTACGTGCTGACGAAACGGGGGTGATGATGGGGGCTTGTGCCTGATAGCTAGTCGTTCCCTGATGGGTCTGCCACGGGCGTTCTCGTAATTTTCGAGCCCCATGAGCGATATTTGCTCGCCAGTTCACCGTTTTTGTCGAGAATGCCGACTGTCCGAAGCAGCGCAACTTTTTCTTCGATCGTTCCACGCTGTAACGCGGCACTAAGCTCGGCTGGCGTCCATGTCCCGCCTGGTGCTTGATGGTTCGGAGTTCGCTTCGGCCTGGGTCGAACTTTGCTACTTGCTTTAGCTGTCTTGTCCATATCTTCCGTCTTTCTTCACCGACCACGCTGCGAGGATATTTCTTGGATCACGCACGCAAAGCTGAATATGTGCGCCTTCGAAGACCCCACTCCGTTTCCAGAGCCTGGGAAGTCCTTTACCAGCTTGTAGCGGAACAAAGACTGCTCGGCAACTCTCCACGAGAAACCCCTCGATCTCGAGCTTGGCATAAAGCCAGTTAAATACCGAGCAGTCGAGAAACTTATGCGTGTTCGCGTTCTGAGGCACAGGCTTGCCGACCGCCGACATGGCAATCTCGAGTTCACCGTAAGCTTGTTTGAGTAGCATCGTATTGCTTGGGTCTAACAGGTCGATGCACCTGCCAAGTCGTACGAGTGCCCCAACAACAGCGGCGTCGCTATCGTACCGGCGCTGGGCCCACCACCATGCCTGTTGAGGAGCATACTCCCAAAAATAAATCCCATGCCCGAGCCAATCATCGTCATTGGTACTGGCGCCAAAGGGATGCCCTGCGATGAGTTTGTCCGCCGTCGATCGACGTGTCCCGTGAAAGGCAACAACGGTTCGATCATAGTCGAACGCAGTTTGTCGTGTTGGGACTTTGACAAGCGCTGAAGCACCCATATCGTACATCGTAGCGGCTCCACTTACTCCCTGCAAGTCGTTTTTCGTTGCGAGGTTTGGCGAGTCGTACGAACCAAGGTGCGCGTCGAATCAGACGGCCTCCATGCCCATTGGCAAGGTTTTGTGTGCATCTCCCCTTCGCAGCCGGTGCGAACGCGAGGTTTTGAGCGGACGTTGCGTTGTCTGCCGCTACGGAGAGCGAGGGCGCGAGGGGTCGCGACCAGCGCGCTGAACAAGGCAAACGGCGGTGAGGCATTTGCTTGACGGTGTCGAGCACTGCGCCTAGCCTACGTGGTGGACATGAGAGAGTACGCATGTACATGAGGCAAGTCGAGCTGAAGAACATTCGCGGCGTGGGCACAACGGGCCTGTCCGTGGACTTTGCAGCGCCCGCTGTCACAGAGGAGCGCAGACCCCTCGCCGGAAGTATCATCTCATTTCAGTGCTCGAACGATTGCAACGTCGCGCGGGAAAACATATCCAAAGGATTGGTTTGTCGGCGACGGTGGGCAATCCCGAGGCGCTGTCTTTCTGGCTTGCGGGCAGTGGCGCCGAGGTTCGCCCGGTGGTCGTGACGCCACCGAAAGAAACCAAAACTCCGCTGTTTCAATTTCGAGCGGCACGCACCGAAGAACGCGCGGCGGAAGTCATTAGGACGCTCGGTGCAGGCAAAAAACGGCTGGTGTTTGTCCAGGGACGGCGCGATGCAGAAGGGCTTGCCGGAGCGCTCGATACACTCGGCGTGCGAGCGTGGGTGCATCATTCGTCTGTGGGGCGAGAACAACGTGACGCGGCGGAGCAAGCATTCGAATGGACAGCCGATCCGGTATTGATTGCGACGAGCAGCATGGAACTCGGCATTGACGTGGGCGATTTGGACGAAGTGTATCAGCTCGATTCGCCAGGCACCGTGTCATCGCTGGCGCAAAGGTTGGGGCGGAGTGGGCGACGCGCAGGAACGCGCCCAGAGATGACGTTTTTGCTGGATGGACCGGAGACGTTGCTGGTTGGATTGGCAGTGACCGAGCGGTTTTCCCAGGGCTGGATCGAGGATGTTCGATTGTCGACGCGGTTATGGTCGGTGCTCGTGCATCAGCTTTTTGCGAATGTGCTGGAAGCGGGAGGTTTGACGCGGGGAAGCTTGGTCGAGCGAGTGCGATTTGTGCCTTCCTTTGCTGGGTTTTCCGATGATGAGCTGTTTGGCTTGGTAGATCATCTCGTCGCGGAAGGATGGCTCGACGCCGCCGACGGTGCATTGGTGCTCGGGCGACGCGCAGAACAACGGTTCGGCGCAAAAAACTTTTACAAGCTTTATGCCGTATTCGAGACGAGCGAGACGCTCGTGGTTCGTTATGGGAATACGCTCATTGGTACATTGGATCGTTTTTTCGTTCTGATGCTCAGTTCGGCGCGTCCAATGTTTCGGCTTGCGGGGCGGAGCTGGAAGATTGTGGACATGGACTTGGCGCGAAGTATCTTGCGCGTAGTTCCTGCGCCGAATGGGGAAACGCCGCAATGGTCGGGACGAACCGAGGTGTACGGGCGGCGGGTATGCGAGCAGATTTTGGATTTGTTGAAGTCGGATCGTGTACCCCAGGGGCTCGATGAGACAGGCGCGATGTGGCTCGCGCACGCGCGCAAGATCGTGGCGCACGTGCCTGTAACGCAAGCGATACGGCCCGTCGGGCGCGAAGAACGCGATTCGGTATGGCATACGTTTGCGGGGACGAGCATCAATTCCGTATTGGCGCGATTGATCACGCATACAAGTGGACTGGCAACATCGGTGAGCAACTTGTCGGTGAAAATCAGGTCAGTGGGTTCGGCGGCAAAAGAGGCTGCACTGCGGGTGCAAGAGATGCTCGTGGAGGGAAGCCTGCCACCCGTCGAGGAATGGGGCGAATTCGATGTGACGAAGCGTTCGGCGGTGTTATCGGCATTTCAGGAATGCTTACCGAAGGAAGTGGAGCAGGAATTCTTGAGGGATTCGCTGCTCGATGTGGCGGGGGCGAGAAATTGGGCGCGGG
>JANORL010000690.1:0-2591 GCA_031415295.1 Polyangiaceae bacterium
CGCCCCCCATACCCCCCGAGATCGTTTACCTGTTCAACACGCTCGTAGATCAACGATGCATTAATGTCAGGCCGAAAACGACCGAAGCAATGCCCACGATGGCAATGAGCGCAATCAAGAGCAGTGAAGTCACTCGCCCCGTCTGCTTCGGTCCAAGAACCGTCACGGCGTCTTTGGGTGACATTCCAGCGGTCAAGCCAGTCACGGAAATCCTTGCTGGCCCCTCGTCCGCGTAGCTCCTTATCGGTAGACTCGGCATGGCAACGGGCGGAATCAACGAGCCTCGGGCAAGCCGCTCGTGTGCATCAATGCCCGCAGCACGCGCAAATTCGTCCGCGAGCGCTTTCGCTCCACCAAACCGCGCCGCTGGGTCACGCTGCAATGCCTTGACAAACCACGCGTCGACGGCAGGTGGCAAGGATGGCACAAGGGTCGACGGCGCCTCGAACGCACCTTGCTCGATCGCTTTCGCGAAGATCTCCGCATTGGTCGCTCGAAATGGCGTACGACCCGTGAGCGCATAATACGCGACAATCGCGATGGCCCACAAGTCGGCCCGGAAATCGACGTCCTTTACGCCAAACACTTGCTCGGGACTCGCAAATTCGGGCGGCGCCAAATCCGCAGGCGCTCCCGTAGGTATGCGACCCCCCAACGCCAACTCCGAACGGCTCGACAACCCAACGTCCAACACCTTGACCTCGAACGGACCATCCAAAGTAGGGGCAAGAAGAACATTGGTCGGCTTCAAGTTTCGATGGACCAGTCCAAGCATATGTGCTTTGCCGAGCCCACGAGCCAACTGGCTCACGATCCGCGCTACCTCGTGAAGCGACAAAGGACCGTCACGGGTCACACGGGTTGCAAGGTCCTCGCCTTCGAGCAGTTCCATTGCCAAATAGGGCAAACCCGCCGCCGAAACGCCGTGACTAAGAACATGGGCGACATGCGCGCTCTTGAGGTGGACCGCGACTTCGGCTTCGCGCTGAAATCGATGCAATTGCGGCGAATGCCGGGCGATTGCTCTGTCCAGCACCTTGACGGCCACTTGGCGATCCAGTTGCGAATCGTGCGCTTGCCAAACTTGAGACGATCCCACGCGCCCCAACGGGCGAATGAGCCTCAAATTCGGCGTAATTTGGTCGCCTTCAACCATGTCCTGTCCGTCAAGAAATCATCAAATCATCGTCGAGGCTCGGCACAACACGCCGACCCCCTGGAATACCGTCAATCGTGACCAAACGTTACATCACACCAGCGTCCTTCTGTAAAGGCCGCCAAACAGTAACGGGGAGCGTGGTGGTTTCTCAATTTTGCGTACGTCCCGGAAGCACAGCATCTGCTGGCGATACAGCCGCGGCAATGGCGGGAATTTGCTTACTCGTTGAACTTCCTTCGAGCTGCGTGACGAACAAGAGCGCGTAACCGGGACGAACGTCGACGCATGGCTGGCCAGGCCCGAGCGAATCGTTGAACACCGTTCCAACGGCGCGATCGAGCGGTCCGTCGGATGGGGAATACCGCGCAGCCAAACTTATCGAACGACGACCCAAAGCATCGATCGCGGCGTAATACACACGCAAAATCGGGCGCCCTTCCGCTGATTTGCCCAACACTGGATACGGAGCTTCAACCGATGCACCGTCGTAAAACGGATCGTTTGAATTGATGTCCTTGCGAGGCTCGAGCGCTGCTGTTTCTCCAACACGTTTCCAGGTCACGCCATCTTCGGAACGTGCTTCGCCAATACGCCGCGCGTCACCGTTAAAAGGCACATCGTAAAACATGCGAAACGATCCATCGTCGAGACGCACCACACCAGGACTTGCCGGCATCTTGCCTGCGTCCCAGCCGTTTGGCTCCGGAGCCAACACCGGCGTTGCTTGACGTGTAAAGGTCGTACCGTCGGTGCTGCGCGCAAGACCAATGCCGCCTTCGGCCATGTAGTAAAGAAAAACCTCACCGTCCACACGGATCGCTGAAGGTGCACCGAGAATCGCGCCTTCCCAAGCTTGTTCGGGCAAAAGCACCGTGACGGGCATTCGGTCGAAGGATCGACCATCGAGCGCACCAACACGCACGATCGCTCGTGGTGGAGCAGTGGGATCGGGATCGGCCATACCCATCTGCGGGGTTACCGCGAAGTAGCCAAAAACTTCGGGGGTCGAAGGATCACCATCGGCGTCGATCACTGTCCCATCACGCGGAAACGTTTGATCATCAACGAGTACGTTAGGAGCGGAGCGCAGATTTCCAACTTCATCCGCGCGAAGCTCTCGAAACGGACCCGCTGCTGCGTTGGGCAAGTTTTCGCCACCAGTTTCGGCGTCTGCGAGTGTCGCGCAAGCAGCGGTTACGAGTGCGAACGTTACGAGCGCGAACCGAGCGTGCAGGGAATCCACGTTGGTGCACCTCACCCCTGGCCCCCTTTCCAACTTCGCATTGCTTCGCAATGCTACGTGGAGAGGGGGAAGGAGCGTCGAGGTTTTTCCGGCTCCCCCTATAAAGAAATTCGACTTGCAAGCCGGTTGAACGCTTCGCGTTCAACCCCTGTCAGGAAAGATGCCGAAAGACGCGAAGCGTCTTGTCGG
>JANORL010000691.1:0-5751 GCA_031415295.1 Polyangiaceae bacterium
ACGGCTTTTGCGGCGTCGATGTCCTTTTTGGATCGTGCCGCGTGCTCGACCGTGCCTTCTTTGACAGGCTTCCATTCGGCCTCTTTCGCCGTGAAATCCGTCAACATCGTCACGGCTTTTTCCTCGAGCGCGAGTTGCTTCTCCAGCGCGCCGATATATGCGTCGTGCGCCTTGAGCAACCCATCGCAGCTTTGTTGAAGCTGCAAGATCGTCACGCTTTTGGTGTCTTTTTTGTATTGTTGTCCGAGCGCTCCATAAGCCTCGGCTGCAACGACTCGGCCACCGTCGGCGACGAGCGACGCGCCGAACATTTGGTTACGCGCCGAATCGTATTGCATGAATGCCATGTCGGGCGTGGCATTCGCGTACAGGCCGGCGCCCGTCGAGTTTGCAAAGGCAAACGTATACGGGGCGGTAAGTTCGTCGGACGTCGTCTTGAACGGCAATGCGGATACTTTGGGCTGCAAGCAAACGGCGACTTGCGTTGCAGTTGCATCCGTGGACGCATCGAACGTCACGGTCGGCGCGGCACCTTTCTTGAGCTTGATGCCTGCCTTCAACAGGCTCGGCTCGGCGTCTTTCCAGGCCGCGTAACAATCGCAGAAGCTACCTTGTGCCAAGCGAATGGTGCCAGCGACATCAGACGCTTCGCTGACGCCCATTTTTACGGACGGCATGCTTACTGTCGAATGTTGGAACGGAACCTTGGCCGTGATCGTCGCTGTCGTTGCTCCTGCTTTTGCGGTCCAATCAGATGCGGACGCGACAAACCGATCGATGGCTGCGCCAATGCATTTTTCGCCATCAGCCGTCGAGTTTGTCCCGGTAAGTTTGTGCGTGAGTTTGCCGCCGCTGAGCGTGCTTTCGAGCGTGAATTCCGTGGCGTCTGCTGGGCCTCGGTTTTTCGGATCGACGAGGCATTCCATGACGAGCGGTCGCGAAGCGACCAACAAACCGGTCAACACGGAGATGTTGATCTTTTCCGGCAGGGCGGGGGTTTTGGGAAAACAAACCGCCAAGTCGACCGCACTGATGTTGCCAACTTTTTGTCTGGTGACGACGGGATCGGGAGTCTTCCCGTCACCTTGCTGTTGTTGTCCACCGCAGCCGAATCCAAGGCCGAGAGTGAGCAAACCCGAGATGATCTTTTGCTGATTGTTCATGGCGGTTTTTCCGAGGAGAGGGGCCCAAGACGAACGGGCCAAAACCCGCGCACGGTAGCGCGGGAGGGGAGTCGGGGACAATGGGTCACTTACGTTCGTGTGAAGCGGGAGGCGTGGTCAATATGCGCACTGCACTCATCGACATAAGAAGATTGGCGCAAAAGTCGGCTGCGTCTGGATGTCGTGATCCCGGTTCCCAGGATGCGGCCTTTACGAGCACTTCGCAGATCAGCTCATCAGCATCGAGTTCTTCAATGAATCTTTTTGCGTCTCGGACGACGTCGAGCGGTAGTTCACGTTCGTACAAAACAAACACGGCGGTCATCGCGAGGCCGTACACATCCACACGTGTGTCGGCATTCTGTGGATGGTGCATGCATTCCGGAGCCGAATAAACAAATGTGCCGAGTGCTCCACTTCTCGTTCCTCCCGTCGTGTCTGCTGCAGCTACGAGATCGAAATCCGTGAGTCGCGGCGATCCGTCCGCGTGAACGAGAATGTTCGCTGGCTTGACGTCGCGGTGAATCACTCCCTTTTGGTGTGCTTTTGCGAGTGAAGCGCCGACCGCAAGTACGATTCGGAGTCCCGCTTCTCTTCGAACGTCGCCGCGCAACACCGCTTGTCGCAAATCACCTCCGGGGACAAACTCCATCACGAAAAAGTGATAACCGCCGTCTTCGCCTCTCTGTTCCAAGACCTTCACGACTGCCGGATGATCCAGCTCGGCCATGATTCGTGCGCCTCGAAAAAACCTGTCACGTCGTTGTGGATCATGCGCGAGGTCGCTCCGCAATACTTTGATCGCTACGTCCGTCGAGGTTTGTCGATCCCGCGCGCGCCATACGTGGGCAAACCCGCCTCGGCCAACTTGTTCGAGCAGCAAGTATCTTCCGTCGCCTAGCGAATCACCGGCACGTAACACGCCGCCTTCGCGAAGCTGCCGCCGCAGCGCCAAGATCTCGCGATCTACTTGCTTCGTTTCCGCATTGATCTTCCGCAATCGATCTCTTCGCGTGATGGCTGCTTCGAGTTCTGCAGCCACCGCTTGCGTTTGCGCGTCCACGAAATGCGGCGTTTGGCTAGGTCGCTGTTCGTTTTCGGAACGACCAACCCGTTTGCTCTCCAACGAATCTTCGACGGGTATCGGTTTGATGTGCTGATGCAGGAACATGAACAGCCACGTCGCGGAAGCTCGACATGCGAACGATCGAAAGCTGTCGTCCTTGTCGTGATCCGCGTGATCACTCACCGCTTTCACAATGATTGACGGACGTCCTAGGTGAGCAGCGACAAGACCAATCGCCGCGGCTTCGGTTTCGACGCCGATCGTTTTGCGGACGTGACGCGCAAGGCGTTCGAAGATGAGTGGATCTTCGCGGACGACACTGCCTGTTGCGATGGGACCCACGTGCACCCGTAATGGAGGCTCTTCGGGCAAGCCATCAGGATGAAGAAGTTCGTCTTCGAGAACGAATTCGCGACCACGTTCGGCAAGAAGAAGTAACCCTCGTTCTAGACTGACCAACCCTTCGGCCCGCGCTTTTGCAACGACACGCGGCCAATCGGGACAGCGGCTTTTCCGGTCCGGATGATCCTTGGGTGCCTCGTTTTGGCTTTGCTCGTGTGTCGCGATCGCATGCAGGAGCCAGCGCATTTGCGCGCGCATCGGCAAGGGTTTCGGACCGACAAACTGCCGAAATGTGCCGGCGTTTCTTGCCAAATACGCCGCGTCCATCGCCCAACGCCGTTCGAGGTTGTACGTCTGGATGTCGTGGTAAAACTCCGACGCGGCTTGGCCTTCGTCGCGTGCAATGAGTTTGCCGCGGTCGTAGTCGTACACGAGGCTCGCAACGATGACGTCTCCAAGTGCGACTTCGTCTCGTTTGCCCGCGCAGATGCCGCACATCGCGAGGCAGCCTGGATCGAGTTCTTTGACGAGTGTTGCGGCACGTGTTGCGGCGGCCGACGGTCCCATCTCGCCAATCCAAGCGGCGGCAATCGACAGTGCTCCGTGTTCCCCAGAAATGATCCGCGTGTGGTAGGCGAATCCATCTGCGTCTCGCGTGGCTTCCCAACCAGGTTCGGTGTCGTCACCGAGGCCCAGAACGGCGTCGAGTTCGTCCTGAAGGGCAGTCAGCACGAGGACGTCGAAGCGGCGCACTTGGAGAAGACTATCCGATTGCCGTCAAAGGCGTAGGGGGGCGCCAGCCCGACGGACTTCGTGGCTCGCGCTTGGATACCAAATCCAATCGATTGCCGAGCCGCAGAACACTCTCCATCCGGTATACGCGCCATGGTAGTGTCGATCTGCGCTCCCGATTTTCACGTCCATCGGGGCGTCGCCATCCGCGCGAGAAGCGCGTGGGAATGGGCGTTTCGTCGCGACATACCGGTGACCTACGATGGCAACCACGAGCGCCCTTGGAACAAGCAATCTCTCGGTCGAACTCGCATCGGGTGACTCTTTTGACGTGCGTGAATTCACCGTCAACGAACGCATGTCGCAGCTTTTCGAGGTGCGTCTCGTCGCGCTGACGGACAACCCCAATGTCGATTTTGAATCGATTGTCGGCCAAAAAGCGCGCTTCGTGATGCATCACGGCCATGGTGTCGGTGCACAACGCGTGTGGACGGGCATCTGCAACGAACTCGAACAACTCGCCGCCGAAGACACGGGTTTGTCGAGTTACCACATCGGCATCGTCCCGACGTTCTGGCTGGCGACACAACGTCGTAATCATCGAATGTTCCAGCAGCTTTCCGAACCCGACGTGGTCGTGAAAATGCTTGCGGAATGGGGAATCGAGCCGCTGCTCAAGATCGACAAGGCTGCCTACAAGAAGCGCAAGTATCGCGTGCAGTATGCCGAGAGCGACTATGCGTTCATTTGTCGCATGCTCGAAGACGCGGGCATCTCGTTCTACTTTGAATTCCAAGACGGCGAATCCAAACTCGTGCTGGCCGATGCGCCACAGTCGAACGCTGCTCGGGCGCCGATAACGTTCCGCGACAATCCCACGACGGCCGACCTGGAACATGTGACGGATGTGCGCATCGCGCGAAAAGTTCGTCCGGGAAAACTCACGATCCGCGACGTCGACTATCGGAAACCTCCATCGTACAACCTTGCCGCGTCTGCATCGGGCGGAGCGAGCGCTGTCGAAGCGAAACTCGAACGATTTCATTACGAGCCCGGTGCATTCTTGTTCGGCGCTGAAAAAGGCGAAGAAACGCCGGTCGCCGACGACAAGGGCAAAACCCGCACGGACGAAACCGAGGGTCAAAAACTCGCCCAACGTCGCCTCGAAGCCAAACGCTCGAGCGGTACCACCGTCTCCTTCACCACGAGTGCCCACGATCTCGCTCCAGGTGTCGTGACGACTTTCCTCGATCATCCTCGGTCGGATCTATCCAGTGCCGAGAAGTTGTTGCTCGTCGAATCGCATCTCACGGGGACGTCGATGGGGGAATGGACGCAGCATTGCGAAGCGAAAAGCGCGAAGGCGTCGTACCGTCCCCCGACAAACTCGGAGAAACCCAAGGTAAACGGCGTCGAAAGTGCGACGGTCGTTGGGCCCGCCGGTGAAGAAATCCATTGCGACGAGTTCGGTCGCGTGCGCGTTCACTTCCATTGGGATCGTGAAAGCAAAATGGACGACAACAGCTCGTGTTGGATTCCCGTGAGTCAGCCGTGGGGCGGAGCTGGTTATGGCGGCGTCAACTTGCCGCGTATTGGTCAAGAAGTGCTCGTGGACTTCATGGGTGGCGATCCAGATCGTCCTGTCGTCGTAGGGCGCATGTTCACGAACTTGCAAAAAGTGCCGTACAAACTGCCCGATAACAAAACCCAAAGCGGCATTCGAAGCAATTCGACGGGTGCTTCGGGTGGCTACAACGAACTCATGTTCGAGGATTCGCAAGGCAAAGAACAAGTCCGAATGCAGGCCGAACGTGATTACAACAAGCTCGTCAAACACGACGAGGTTGCTACGATCATGAACGATCGGACCAAGGTCGTGCATCGCGATGAAAACGTCACGATTGGTCAAAACCGTCAAAAAACGGTGAAAGCCAACGAAACGATCACCATTGGGAAAAACCTGCTGAAAACCGTGCAGGCCAGTGAACGCGAAGTGACGGCGGTCAATCGTAGCGTTGTCGTAGGAGTGAGCAGATCGACGCAAGTCGGAGCCATCGATTCCACGACCGTTGGGGCCACGTATTCGGTCATGGTGTCACCTCCTGGCGAAGGCGGTCCCGTGGTTGGAACTGCGCAGACGATCGTGCACGACAAGATCACATTCTCGACGCCAGGTGGCGCTTCGATAGAACTCTCCGGATCGACGATCACCCTTCAAGCCACGACGATTCTCGTCAACGCCGACGGTCAAGCAACGCTTTCCGCGAAGGGCACGACCAAGGTTCTTTGCTCGGGCGGCGACGTGATCATTCGCGGCGGACCCATGGTGAAGATAAACACCTGAATCGTTTCAGGTCAAACATTTCTGTTTTGAAAGCCGGGCACGTTCTCGCTTGCGCTCGAACGGCCCTAGTCAGTGCAAGAGTCGGGCTCGCTTCGCGACCCGAC
>JANORL010000692.1:0-4124 GCA_031415295.1 Polyangiaceae bacterium
TTGGCGCCACAGCGGCCACGAGACCCATGGTGACGGAAAATGATCCGCGTGCTTGGCTTGTTACGTCAAAGCGTGACGCTCGGGGTATTGGTATCGAATACGTATATTGTTTTGCCGAGAATGATGACGGCAGCGTTGCCGAATTTGCTTTGGATCGTATCGATTACGGCTCCGTCAACGGCAACGATCCGATACGCTCGGTGGGGTTCGTGTACGGTACACGCGAAGACGCTCGATTGATGTATTTCAACGGATTGCAAGTGCAACAATCGTTGCGACTCGATGAGGTGTTGATGTTTGGGCCCGGAGAAACACTCGTCACGCGATACCCGTTTTCGTATGAGCAAAGCGAATCGACGAGGCGTACACGATTAACCACGCTGAAACAATGCGGCGCGGATGGTGCGTGTTTACAGCCTGTGCGATTTCATTACGCAAAGACGCCTCCAGGTTTCGAGGAGATTACGACGGATATCGAAAAACCGTTGTCGGACAAAGCCAGCCCGATGCTTTTCGATGTCGATCACGATGGCCTTTCCGATTATGTCGTCGGTGATTCCACTCCATTGTCCACGCCGGAAAATCCGATTGCGGAATGGCGGATCGCAAAGAATATGGGCGGCGCTTTTGCGGTGGAAAAGGTCGCGCTTTTGCAAGAATGGTCCTTCGTGTAGGATCCGCAAGGTAAACGCTTTGGAGGGAATCGATGCAAGCAATGAAGTTACGCCGTTCGGTTTTGATTGGCGCTCTGGTATTGGGTTTCAGTGGGACAATTTTGGTGGGAGCATGCGATGCTCCGATCGATTCGGCGTGTCCCACGCCGGCCGTGGATCCACCCGTGGAAGAGCCAGCCGCCGACTGCTCGATGCCTGCGGCAAAACCGTGCATGCTTTATCGCATCCAGTTGATGGGCAATCCGAAAGACGATCCGGTGCTACGCGCCTGGTACATCAAGAAGTTTGGCTCGGCCTGCTACATGTCGGAAGCTGACACATTTGATTGCTTTTACAAAGATCCCCAGAAAGCGTGCGCTGACGGGGTTTTGGTCCCCGAGGTGTTTGGCGCGGCGGCACACAGCAAGGACTACCCGGAGTGCAAGAAGGTCCCAAACTCCGAGGATTACTGGCGCCAGGTTGGGCCGGATCCTTCAATCAAGATCGACATCACGTTCGCAATAGCGCCGCGAGAAACGCCGCTCATCGACGTGAATGGCATGCCAACTGCGATCAACGGTCCGTACCGGGACGTACCCGAGCCGCCCACGGTCAAAGTGGGTGGAGAGTTCAAATGTGCAAGCGGTATGTTCGACGCGGACGGGTTATCCATCCCGCAGAGGAAGTGGATTCTGGAAGTCAACCGCAAAGCACATGGCGGCGAGATTCACTCCGATCTCGCAGGCTTCACGTATCCGTGCGACGACGACTGCGGCAAGCGCACGATCTGCACCGAGCCGCTCGTGCTCACCGTTGCCAAGGGAGACCCGAATGCCGCGCAGGTGCACCATGAGGTGCGCTTGACAGATAAGCGTGGCTGTGCTTGGGGGACGAACTCGAACCGGAATGCGGTGGTCATTTCGGGTCGGCTCAATCGACACCTATCGAACAGCTATCCGTCAGCGACCGAAGTTTTGCGGGTCAACAACGTTCCGCCGTACACGCCGTAACGCAGCCTGGGCAGGTTTGTCCCGTGCAGATTGACACCACGACCAACGTGGATTAGCCGAAGCCCATGGTTACGCGAGCCACGCGCTTCGGACGCCTCACGTTTGACCGTAACGCCATCGTGCACGCAGCCCTGCGCGGTCACGTCGAAGACGCTGTCTTCGAGCTTCGGAATAGCCTAGGAATGCACTCGGTGTATGGGCTTTGGTGGGGCAACCTCCAGCAGGGCATTCTCTACAACGAAGACGGATGCGGCGACGAGGAGGTCATCGCTTGGACGGAGGCGGGCGTCGTCGGCCTCGCGTACGAACTCGGGTTTGGCCCCATCGAGCAGCTCGGCATGACACCTGAAACGGTGACGGGTGGCGTGGACGATGTGCGCGGGGCGGTGCCTGGACTTCCCACCGAGCTCGAGCCCGTATTTCTGATGGCCGCCGGCAAGCTCCACAAGAGCGCGTATCTCCACAATGGGGAGATGTATGTTGAGAGGTTGGCGGGCGTAGGCTTTTGGCTCCACAGCGATCGCCTCGGCGGCTTGCTCTTCGACGACCCAACAGCTTTCGGCGCCTATAGGCTGGCCGCTTGGGGCTCGCTCCAAGGCAATCGCCTGCCCTGGACGTGTGATGCTCACATTAAGCCGTTCACACCCGACCCACCGCGCATGGTGCCGATTCAGGCAATCATCGACGCAGTCACCCACCGCGCACTGAAAGGCCCAACGGAGTTCACCACCGAGGAGCTCGCGACGCTCTGCTCCACGCCGCCCGATCCGAAACGATTGCTGGACGCGCAACGCAACCTTCAAAAGGTGGGCATTACCTGGCCCGGTTCGCCAGATCTCCCGCCAGAATAACCGCGACCATCAGGTGTAAATCCCGATTCCGGCGCCAAATCACGATGCCGCACGTCCACGCGCACGACAAACGAGTTTGGCGAGGTCGATAGCGAAGAAACGTCGAGTAGTGACGGGATCGACGATACAAAGCTGACGGTCGCTTACGATAATCGAGACAAGTTTGGAAACATCACGCATACAACGGCCACGGATGCGTTTGGCCACAAGCGCGAATCGACGAACGTGTTCGATGACGATGGTCTGTTCCCGATCAAGCATATCAACGCGTTGGGACACGAAACGACGCAAGAATACGACAAAGTATTGGGCGTGCTCGTGAAGCAAACGGGTCCCAATGGAGTGAGCGCGGAATGGAGCGTTGATAGCCTTGGGCGATTGGAATCGGATACGCGTGCCGATGGATCGTCGACGAAAACCGTCACGACGCGCGAAAAGATCGACAGCGTTTGGCGATGGATTGAGCGTTTCACGACGACGGGCGGCGCTGATGACGAAACGATTGTTGATAGCCACGGCCGACCCATTCGCACGTTTTCGCATGGCCCAGAGGTCAAGGCGAATACGCCGCGTATCATGCAGGTCATCGAATACAACCGGCTGAATGGTCAGGTTGCGCGGAAGTCAGTGCCGACGGCCGAAGGAACGCCTGACGCATTGTTGAAGTTCGACGAATACGACTTCGATGCGCTGGGGCGCGAGGTTCGCCATGTGACCCCGTGGAATGCCGTGACCACGACGAAATATGACGGGCTTCTCGTCGATGTGACCGAGCCATTGTTGAAACATACGAGCACGCAGGTCGATACATTGGGCCGTCCGGTCATCATTACGGATGCGGCAAACGGCGTAACAAAATACAAGTACGGTCCATTCAACGCTTTGTACACGGTGACCGATCCTGGCAATGCGGTCACAAAATGGACGCGTGACGCGTTTCTTCGAGTGCGACAACTCGATGAGCCGGACCGCGGGACAACGTATTACGTCAACAATGGGTTTGGCGATTTGGAGTCGTCCATGGACGCGCTTGGACGCGTGGCGGCTTGGGAATTCGATGCGCTTGGACGAACGAAAACGCGCACGGATAAGCTCGGTGCGCAGGTTTCCACAACGAGGTGGACGTGGGACACGGCGCTCAACGGTATTGGCCGGTTGTTTTCGGTAGTCAGCCCGGACGGCGTGAAAACGTATGGGTATACGAAACGCGGGCAAACCGAAACCGTACGGCTTGGCGTGTCTGGCGACGTATTTGCGGCACGGCTTGCTTATGACGACGTTGGCCACGTGAAGACACTCGACTATCCGCAACCGCTCGGTGAAGCGCCGTTCGGGGTGACGTACGATTACGACGCACACGGCTTTCGGACGGGCGTACGTGACAAAGCGACGACGGATCCGTATTGGGAATTGAAAGACGTCGACAATGCGGGACGGTATAAGGAAGAATTGTTCGGCAATGGGACGAAAACGGCACGCGGTTACGAAAACGATAAACAAACGCTGAAGAGTATTACGACGACAAAAGGAGCGTCGACGATTCAGCAATTGTCGTACGATTGGGACGAGCGACTCAATCTCAAAAGCCGTTCCGATGCCCTGCAACCGCA
>JANORL010000693.1:0-3216 GCA_031415295.1 Polyangiaceae bacterium
CTCGGAACGCGGATCTGACCGCAGTTTGAGCACGGTCTCGTCTTCGGATTGGGACTTCTTCGCCCGCTTGGTCTTTTCCGCTGCCATCAAGGCGCCTTCTATCGGATGCACGGCCCGGACGCAAACCGGCCGCGTTATCCTCGAGGCACCTTGCTCGGTCGAATTGCCACCTACGTCGTTCCCACGCTCGCTGTCGCCATCACGGCCGCTGTACTTTTTGGTCCAGGAGCGACACGAAAAGCCGCGTTCGTCCGCGTATACGGAACTCCCGTGCCCGGCGCCACGACGCTTTCTTTGCGTATCGAAGGAGCCCAGCGTCTGTACGGAATCGACGAAAAAGCATCGTTTCAGAACATCGTCGTCGAATCCACGGATGGCGCCACGGCACTCGACCCGGTTCGTCTTTCTCTTGGTCCGGATGGAATTGGCGAAGCGCTGATCACCTCGTCGCGTCCGTTCGTCGGTCCGTTCGAATTGCGAGTTCGCCGAGACAAACACGTGTTGGCACAAGGCGCGTTGAGCCTTGATCCGCAGGTGACGTTCGAACTTGTGCGTCTGGCACCGCTGCGTCTTCCTGGACAAACCTCGGGCAACATCAAGCTCTACGTGACGTCTCGTCGTAGTTCGCTCGCTGCACCTTTTGCGGATGTGCTGGACGTGCAGGTTGGTCTTGCCGAACACGTGTCACCATCGAACCGCGGTTTCGATCGCATCGCCCTCGAAGCATCCGCTCCGGGCGCCACCATCCAGCCTGAGAAGTTCGTCACGGATGAACACGGCTCGGCATCGATCGTCGTGACGCCTCTGGCACATCACGTCGAACTGACGATCACCGCGCAGGATCCGGCGCATGGTGACGGCAAGTGGGTGGGCACGTTGCCCGTGATTCCCGGCGCGATTTGGATGAATCCGGAAACGAAAAATAGCCTCGAGTTTGTCTCTCCTGCACCACGTGATCGTCTCTACGTATCGGTGATGGACAACGTGATGCGGATTTTCGGTGCGGTCGTATCTGTTTCACCGGACGAACAGCAGCAGTATCGAGGGCGTCTCGAGCTTCCTGAATCGGTTCAAAAAAAAGCGACGTATGTCGTCGTTGCGGGCGATCCTCAAGAGCAGGGCACGGGAACGGTGGCGTGGCCTTTGCGGTCAGGGATTGTCGATCTGAGTGCTGTGCGGTTTGGCAACGTCCTCGACGGCGCTCGAGCTGGCGAGGAGTATGAGCGCGGGCGAGCGTCACGCGTGCGGCGTTTGGCGCTTTTGGTTGTCATCGCCACGACGATATTCGAAGTGTTGTTCATGCTCGTAAGGTCGCGTCAGTCACAAAAGCGTTTTGAAGAGAACCTCATGGAGTTTGCCGAAGGAGAAGGGCCGACGGGACAACGTGGCGATCCGCTTCCAATGGAGAAACGAGTCGAAGCTTTGGCGAGTTCGCGGCAGGAAAATCCCGTATTGCGTGTGGCGTTGGCGGTGTCGTTGGTGCTCGTGGCGTTTTCGATGATTGGCGCGTTGTCGACGCTGCAATGGTGAGGGCTCAACGGTGATTCAGCGATTTCACTCGGCATAGCGGCTCAACCTGCACAGGCATATGGCGCTCGATGTTTATTTGATTTGAGTCAAACCATTGATTGCATCAAGCGGAGATCTCGGTGCCTTGAATGCCAAATTCTCGATTGCGTGGGTTATGATGTCAATGAAGAATCCATCATTGTTATTGGAGCAATCTGGCGCTTAGGATTTTCAACCTGCGCGGTTGGTCGTGGCGTAACGGGCTGTGTTAAGACAAACTGACTCACGCACCAAATATTTCGTCAAGCGATTGCGCGATACCCGCTTTTGCTGCCCATTCATTCAATTTTTCTATGTCGGAACCTTGTATACGTGCTCGTATTGTCGGCGGAAGTTCCCCGAAACGCGCTTGAAGCACGACGGCAAACAGCTTCTGTTGCCCTTCGAGCGCTTCCTTGCGCCCCTCGTCGAGCCCCTTCTTGTGGCCTTCGTCGAGCCCCTTCTTGTGCCCCTCATCCCGGATTCGCTTGATCTCGGAATTGCCTTTCCTATCGAGCGCCCGAGCCACTTCGCATTCGGCCATGGTCATATCGATGAGCGCCCGAACGGCGATTGGACGAATCAGCACTTTATCTTCGAACATCCCACTCGGATCCAGCATCTCGAATTCGCCCCTCGATCTCGACCATTCCCCCAATTCGTTCGTCTTGACGAATATCGCAAACACTCGACGCACGCCTCGACGCACCAAATCTTCTGCCTTCTCTTTTGCGTCGCGCATCGATTGCTCGTTCACGATCTCGAACGACACTTCTTCCAGGTAACGCTTCCCCGTCGACGGATCCGTACCTTCCTGGCGAATGCTCACATCCGTCGCAAAGTTCGACCCAAGCGATACCCGCGTAAGCAGGTCCGATGACACGACATATCCTGCACAAACATGCGCCGTGAGCACGAAATCCGCTCGCGCATGCGCGTCTGCATGCTCGGGATTTGCTCCCATCGTCTGGATCTTACGCCCACGAATCACTTCCTCACGTGACACCTCGGGCTTCACGAGGTGTTCGTCCACGGGGGGAAACGGTGTCGACGGGCGCCAATCGCGACTTGGGAACGACAAATTCGCACCTACCCCCGGAGCGAGAAGGATGCCGCCTGCTTGAGGTTTTCTGTCCATCGAAGTCTGAGCGTAGCCAACAAATTCCCTCGACGCAAGCAACGGGAAAATGCGGAGCAGGTTTGTCGCACCCAAGTCAGGAGTGGAAGCGCCGCTGATCGCTGTCATCCGTAGGCGCCTGCCGACGGAGGATCAGCGACGCGGGGTGCTACGATCGCGGCGCAAAGCGCGACCATTACCAACAAATCCTTTCCTTACGCCATTTGCTGCTCATCGATCAACCAACCCACATTATCGAGCACTACCACCGAGAACCTGGCGGACCTTGGAGCGTCATTGCATTGCACGAGGGCACAATCCATCTGCCTGACCTGAGCGGCACGCTCATTCTCGACGAAATTTACCTTACGGACGAAGACGAATAATTATGAATTCATCGTTTGTAACGTAAACCCTCGCTCGGACAAACTACACCTGGCCCGACAGCACTCCGCCCAAGAATTACCATCACCGCTTCCTCTCGATCAGCCGATTGAGTATCTCGTATCGCTCGCGTTGCCGGCGCCTGATGGTCCAACGGTGCGAAACGA
>JANORL010000694.1:0-9511 GCA_031415295.1 Polyangiaceae bacterium
ACGCGAGTTTGTCGATCTTATCGAAGATCTCCATTGGCAACGTCTTGACGTTTTCTTTTTGCAAGGGATAAGTGATTCCAAGACATTTTTGTTGTGGATCGTGGCTAAGTGCTCGTAAATTTTACACTTTCACCCTGTTTCGAGAGGACCGGAACGAGTGTACTTTGTAGAACGGGACACACGATCGATGCGAGGGGCGAGCGTGCGAGGGGTGATGTAGCGTCGTGCGGGGCATGTTTGGGATGTTACGTTTATTCTGGCGGATCGTTTGCATCGGTCGCACCATCCGATTTCGGCGCACCATCCGATTTCAACGTTTGCAAACATTGCTCCGCGAGGGCGTAGATCTCGGCTGCGTGCCGGCGCGTTTCCGGGCTGTCCAGGCCAAGTTTAATCAGTTCATTGATGCGCCCTACTGCTTCGATCGTCTCAATCGAAGCAAACGCCGGGTGTTTGTAGATCTTGCCTTCATTTTGCTGGCGATTGATTTCGGTGTATGCACGCTCGAACTTCACCGCCATTTCGTGAATGCCGTCGGGGTCGGCTATGACGCGACCCCACCCAGAGAGAAATTGAAGTACGCACGCGCCGCTGTAGAAATCCTCCGCCAGTTGGTTGGAATCCCTCAGTATATCGTCGTTGGTTTTCTCCATGTATGACTCCTTTGCTAACCGAATGAGGTACTGCGTCAGTCGCCTCCAGTATAAACGCACATGCTTGGAAACACGGTGCCGAAAAAAACATGGCAGGCGTCACCGTTGGCAAACTGAAAGCCGCACATGTAGCCGATGGGCAACGTGTTGCAAGCGAAAAGCTTGCCCCATCCAGCGTCGGATTTGTAGGGATGGATGTGCATCGGTGCGCAACCAAGCCCATTGGCAATGCAGCGATTCGAGCAAGGCGCGCCATGTTCGGGTTTTAGGCAAAACACGACCAGCTTGGCTGGCTCAGGCTTATTCTCGTTTATGGTCCACGCTGGAGGTTCGCGGATTCCCAACAGCGATAAAATTGTACCGTCTTGCAAATCGTTCCGCGTGGCACCAAAGATTTGCGCTAGACTATTTGCACCACTATGCAAACCTAACAATGGTGCAACGTAATCGTCATCGACGCATGCCAAGCGATTGTTGTCGTAATCGAATGCGACCGTTGCTTGATATTGCAGAATCGGTTCAGTCGGTCGAGTTGCAATGCCAAATGGCCGAGTTTCAATGGGTGGTGCATCGTAACGTGCACTCTCGTCGACACACATTTCTAGTGATTCGAAAGCCGGTTCCGATGGGTCGACTGGCACGAAAGTATGGGTTTGTATCATGCGAGAAGGCTCGTTTGCGTTGTTTGTTAAGGCAAACGACCGAGGAGCAGCGGCAAACGAGCTGAACAGAACGACTACGGCAATTCGCAAATGAGACTTCTTCATGCGACGCTCCACTTCCCCTCAGTGTTACGCGGCAACGAAGTCGCGGAACAAGTTTTCGGCCAAGTTTCGAGAGTACCCGCGTGCGGTGCACGCGTCAATCGTCGCGCGCAAGCGTACGCGATGCACGGTCGCCATTGTTCGCCGCGTGCGGTGGACACGCAAATCGGCTGTTAACACGCCCGCACACGCAACTCATGCACGTGTGAGCATGCGCCGTAATGCACGATCGCCCTCAGTTCGTCGCGTCATGTACACAGTTCGTCGAACTGAACTTGCTCGCGGGGATGTTTCGCCGGCGCATGTGACGCCCGCACGTGATGCGCGATCGAGATTCACTTCCCGCGGTTCTCGCGTGGTTCGTAGAACCGAACTTGCTCGACACAATGCCCCGCGCGCACGCGTCGCACGTGCACGACGATGCACGTTTACCCTTGGTTCGTCGCGTTCCGTGCATCGCTCGTAGCGCCGAACATGCTCGACACGATGCCACGCGTGCACGTCTCACGCGCGCACAACGATGCACGTTTGCCCTTGTTTCGTCGCGCCCCGTGCGTCACTCGTGGCACCAACGATACTCGACACGATGCCACGCGTGTACGTGTCGAGCATGCCCAGCGATGCGCGTTCCCCCTTCGTTTGCAGCGCATTGTGCACCGCTCGTACAGCCGAGTTTGGCCACGTCACGCGCGCTGACAAACTTTGGACGTGACGAAAGACGATCCGTGACGTCGGTTCGTCGGGTTCGTACGTTCTTTCGTTATGTTTTGTTTTTCCCTTGTGACGGTTTTGCCTCCATGGTACGGCCGGTCGCGATGCGTTCGTTTGTCCGTACGCGATCGATTTTCCTGCTACTTGCTGGCATTTCCGCAAGCATGGTGTGCGTGCGCGTTGCACGTGGCGACGGTTCGTCCACGTCCACAGGTTCGGACGGCGAAACGGACGATCAACGCTTTCGTCGGTTCAAAGCGGAAGGGGACCGCGCAGTTGCCGAAAGACGGCTGAGTGATGCGATCAAGGCGTACAACGCGGCAAGCGACGTTCGACCGGATCCGTTGATCATGGGACGTATGGGTCTCGTGATCTCGTACTTCGATGATCCGCTTGCATTCGAAGCCGCAGCAAGCTTGCTTTACGAAGCCGTAGCGAACGCAGCCGGTGCGAATACGCAAGAAAAGGATGCTTTTTTTGCTGCATACAAGCGAATGCGAAGACTCGTATGCAAATTGTCGATTACCACGAATGACGCAAATACACGCATCGATTTAGGGAAAGGCTACAAGAATCAGCTAATAACATTTTTTGTATTCGTGAAGAAGGGCAAAGGTGAAGGTGTCGCAAAGCTCGAAGGTCGTGAAGATATTCGCAAGACGTGGGATTGCACAGGTGACCACGATATTGACTTAAAATTCGATTTTCCGCCCGCTACGATTACGCCTGCAAAAACAATTACGGTAATCGAAAAGGGCAAGGAAACTGTCAAAATTATCCGCGTGCCAAATCCGGTAGAGAATCCCATTGCCGATCCTTTATCGCATAGAAATCGTATTAGCATATTGTTTGGTCCGACCGCCGTATTTGGTGTTGCTCCATCGCCCGCATACGGGCTGTCGATTTCGGGCGCATACAAATTTGGCAATTGGTCGGCGATGGTCGGCGCGCGTGGCGCGCAAGCATCTGGACCGATCGAGGGACACTCTATTGACGTATTAACGTTTGCACCCCTTGCCGGACCATGCTTTCGCGAGCGCTGGTTTACTGTATGCGGCGTCGCGAGTTTGAATTTTATCAAATTGATTCCCGCAATTCCTACGTCCATTGAGTTTAGCATTCAATCGCAGGTGACGCCTGGAATTGGAGTCGGCGTCGGTGGACGGTATTCTATTTCGAATAGAATTGGATTATATGTCAATGGAGACGCAAGCATACTCGCACGCGACGTGGAACTTGTGTCAATACAACCAAGTGGAGTCTTTCCAATTTGGAATGGTAGTCAATTCTTGGCGACCGTCTCAGTAGGAATCGAATTGGCCCCATAGACGAGCATACGGGAAAAGGCGGGATCGTTAATGTATCAAAATCGCAAAAATGTAATACTCGCCGTGGCGTTTACGACGTCATTGGTATCAGGGTCCTCAATCTTGAACAGTGGTTGCGGATTCCATTTTGGACCCGGAACAATAATATGCGGCGAAGATCCCGACTGCGAGCACTTCCCCTCGTGTTGTGTGGATGCCGGTGCTAGCATCGGCCCACAATCTCTGAAATGCGAGGACAATGGGGGCGCATGCGTTGCGATAGGCAACGGTGATTTCGAGAAAGAAGCCGTCTTGTTATGGATTGGCGGAGAAGAAACCGAAGCCCCCAAATGCCCCGATCGCGCTCCAACGCCAGACGACGATATGTATTTCGCGGATCTCGTCGTCGACGTTCAATGCGACGAATGCAAATGCGGCGCGCCCGCGTGCGTTCTTCCGCATGCCATTGGCGTTGACCCGCAACTCGGATGCGCGAGCGGTGTTTCTGATAATTACGCCGCGTCAAACGATTGGAATGGCTCCTGTTATTCTCCGGCAAAATTGCCCGCGGGAAGCTTTGCGTCGTTTGCACTACCGTCCGCTACCGTAACGGATTGCATGCCGTTGACAAGCCCGCCTATCAAGCCGCCAGGCGCAATGGCTCCGCGGTCAAACTTTATTTTCGACGGCATAGGATGGAAGCACGCCGCGAAAGTGTGCAACGGAACTGCCAAGGGCGAATGTGACTCCAGTGATAGTTGCGTACCAAATGCCGAACCGCGGCCACCGGATTTTCAATACTGCATCCGGTACAAGCCCTATGCCATCGACGAAGCAAATTTGCCACAATGCCCGGCGGCATTTCCCGAGCGCCATCTCTTCTATAAACGAATGGAAGGCAAGCGCGAATGCACAGAATGCACGTGCGGTGAAACCGTAGGATCGCAATGCATCGCCGCATTTTCGGCATATCAAGATCCTGCGTGCGGCGATGTTCCCGCACCATTTTTCAAGGATGTTGCCGGTCAGGGGTGTCAATTTGCGATGCCATGGCCGTTGGGCGCCATTTCGGCGAAATGGGCGGTCAACGATCCCGGTAAATGTGAACCGAGCGGCGGACAACCTGTAGGCGAAATCAAGCCCGTCGATCCGCGCCTATTCTGTTGCCAAACCTTGCCGGAAAAATCGTCGAAAGAATGATTGCCGCATGCGTACCCGACGCGCGTGAGACGTACGCGCGTTGCGTTGGTCGGCCGCACGCCCAATGGTCTCGTACGCGGGAAATGTTCTCTGCGCGGAGGGCCGTTCTCTGCGCAGAGAACGGCTCATTCTCTGGTATACACAACCGATGGACGCGAGAAGACGGGACGAACAGCGAGCACGCGCAGTGCCGTTGATCGGGGTGCGTCCTGATGGAACTTCGATCCATCGGGCACGCGTGCGGCGTGCAGAGAACGCGACGACGGCGCAGGTCGTCGCGTCGACGATCGCGAGCGCTACGTCAAGGTGCGCCGTCTAGATTCCGCTTGCGCTTGCGGGTGCAAGCGGCTTGCGACGCAAGAATCACGCTCACAAGCGCAAGCGTACGCGATCCACTTGCGCGCCGCGTGTCGTGCACGACCGCGCCGTGCGTCTTGCCCGTCACGTTGGTGTTGTCTCGCGTGTCTCGCGCCCCTGTGTCTCGTGAGATAAGCCCTCGCGAAACAGGAGACAAGAATCTGCATTGAGGGCCTTGACAAGCGTCTTGCTTGTGAGGGTGGGGGGCGTCTTCGAAGGCGTATGTAGGACTCCGTAGGCGTCGCAGGCTACTCGCATGCGAGTAGCCGAACGCTGCACGTTGCAAGCCGCGCGAGGCCTACCGTAGTCTAGCAGTGTGTCGATCTCGTTGAGTCTGTCGTGGCACCGCGAACCACACAGTACACCATCGGGAGGCGATTTGTCGCAGATCTGGGTCGGATGCTGTGGAACGATGGCACGCATCCGTTCGACTGATGCAAACGGAGCATTGACCTGCACCGCACAAGTCGCGCATGGCGTCAAGTGTTTGTCACCATGTAAAGATGCCTGGCAAATTCCGGTAAATTGCCACTAAATTGTGTTTTTTTTTACAAATTTTCTACAATTCAAACGCACAACTTTCTAGAGTTGCCTCGACTCAACAACGAGAGGTGATGTCATGAACGGAAGAAAACTTGGAACGCTTGGACGGAACGTGTTGCGGAGCGGTACGGTGGTGGCCGTGATGGCCGTGATGGCGGTGGGGTGTGATTTCAATGGATTTGAGATATTCCCGAACGACCCAACCAAACCCGACGAGTTCGACTGCTTTTGTGGTTGTGGAGAAGACCCGTTCGGGCAGGAGTTGGAAATCCAGGGAATCGTTTGTGGCCTTGAGATAATTGAGGCGCAGGCAGCGTGCACAGATCTGTGTAATGCCAATTCGTGCTTCTTCGGTTCGCAAGCTACAGGACCAAACACCCTTGGAACCGACAGCGCAGCGTGCGCGCCGAAGGAATTCCCGCCACCACCAGGATTCCGCATCACCGGTGATGTATTGAACTCTAGCGATGGAGTTATGAGCTATGCAAATAGCATCGGAACGATAACGTACACGGGCGAAGCACCAGTGAATGTGCATGTTGCTGGTGAATTTGCGTTTACCGGTGGTTGCGAGTCTGACACAGGCCCGAGCGTGGTGGCGAGCACGTGCCCGATCGTCTTCAATCGAATTTACCTTCTTCCGGACAACTTCTCCGTGCCAACACCCGTTGGCACCTTCTACGTAACCGATGCGTCCATTACGAATTACGGGGATCAGGCCGGGACGCAATCAGGACGTAGTTTCACGATTCCAAGTGCCAACGTCCAAATGACTGTACGCGGGTACGTCAATGGAATCCAACACGCGCTTCAATTTGCGCCCACGCCAGATGAGGATCTCAACGGCATCCATGTGCCTAGCACAGCACAATTCGGGTTCTTCGGGAATTTTACCCAACTCGACGGAGACCTCACGCTCACGCTCAATCTAAACGGCACGATGACTGCCCGCCCCCCTGCCGCAAATGCCGGCGCATCGCAAACCGTATCGTGCAACCCTTTGACAGGTACGGGAGCAGCGTTGCTCGATGGTAGCGCGAGTTCTGATATTGATGGTGATCTTGTGACTGTCGCATGGTTTGACGGGGATACAGCGTTGGGTACCGGTCTGACCTTGAATGCCGCGTTTGACGTTGGGACACACATGGTCACCGCCATTGCGTGGGACGATACGTCAAAGTTCAATCTTGCCGACACGACCGTGACCGTTGTTCACGACGAGCCTCCGGCTTTCGACGCGCCATCTTCGATTACCGTCCCTGCATGCACACCGGGGTTGGTCATTCTTTCGACGCCAGAGGTGATCGACTTGTGTTCGGCAACTTCACCTGCGGTCACGGGCGAAATCGTCGAGATCAATGGTGTCGTCCTCGTAACGCCAATTCCCGTCGATACGGTTACCGGTGTGATTGCGTTACCCTCCGGCACCGCGATCGTGGTGTGGACGGCATCCACGAACGGAGGAACGGCGACGCTGGAGCAAACCATTGAGATTTCCAACAGTCCTGACCTCTCGTGCTGCGCGCCTTCACACCTACTTTACCAAGGGACGCCCGGGGCCGATAGCAAGATCGACCCGAATGCGAGCACCGGATACTGCATGTTTGGATACGGCGCGAACGATCAATTGAAATCGGGGTCTTTCGCCGACTTCATTTCCGGCGGACCAGGCAACGACAAGCTCACGAGTCAGGGCGGCGACGACGTTATCTTTGGCGACGCCGGTAATGACGACATCACCTACCAAGGCAACGGAACAATCGTCATTAGCGGCGGCAACGGCAACGACAAGATTCACGTGGCATTCGGGCCGACCTCGCGAATTTTCGCGGGCGGAGGCGATGACCAAGTGACTTGCGACGGCGGCAACGACACGATTTACCCTGGTCCGGGCAGAGACACCATCCGTGCTGGCAGCGGCGACGACACGGTGATTTTCTACAGCCTGTGCGAGTTTGATTCGCGCAAGGTGCTTAACGGCGGAGCGGGAAACGATACGCTTATCATTCCGGTTCCGCTTTCGAGTTTGCCCGATGTGCAGGTCATCGGCTTCGAGCACATCGTGGTGGATGGTTCGCAACAACACCTTGCGGAGTGCCCATGACATGCATCAAGCTTGACACACGGTAAACGGTGGAATGGATTGTCCAACGTGTCATATATGCGCTGAACAATCCATTCGCTCAAATTGATGAAGAAGGGATCCACTCATGTTTCGCCTCACCCAAGACCTCGCCAAACTCATCCCGGTAATGACACTCGGCACACTTTGTGGTTGCGGCGGACCCGTTTATGACAAACTTTTCAGCACGGAGCATTTTGATTATTACGTCGAGCAAGGAGTCGAGGCACCTTGTGATGAAGCCGGTGAATGGCTAGAACGGTATTACGCGGCATACGCCAAGTTTCTTGGAGCCGAGCCGCCACCAGGGGAAAAAATAGAATACTATGTTGTCGGAAAATCGGCATCAATCTTCGCCGAATGCGGCGACATGGCGAACGGATGTGTAAAAGACGGGACAGTTTACGCTGGCGTTCATATCATGCCTCACGAAATCGCGCACGCGAACGCCTTTTGGCTCGGAGATCCTCCTCTCCTCTTTAAAGAGGGCATCGCGGTGGTTATGAGCTGCACAGGGGTCGATGGTCACACGCTTGTTGATACGTCGCCGCCTCTTGAAGATTGGCTGGAATCGAGCGCATGGGTGCAGGAGCGTGATAGCCGAGGATTCGCGATCTATCCCGTAGCAGCAAGCTTTGTACGTTTTCTTATCGATGTATTCGGCGTAGATCGTTTTTTGGCGTTTTACGCGCATACCCCAGGTGATGCGTCAAGCGCAGAAATCAAGAACTCCTTCAAGGATGAATTCGGCGTATCGCTAGACAGTGCTTTAAGTGATTGGCGAACGCACCCAGATCCGTTGAGTCGAGGTTTTTGTCTCCGATTGATGGAGTGTGATACGAGTGCACCTGTACTCGAGGATGGCGCTGTGAAGCTCGGATGCGGTCCATCCTCGGGCACGAGCGAGCAGTTTGTTGCAATGGGCCGATTTCGAGTTAATAGTGAGCGCACGCAACACATCGTCGCCGCCCCCGCAATGGTAGGGCCGCAAGCGATTACGCAGGCGAATATTTATCACTGCTCCATGGGCAGCCTGCTCGGGCAGCCCATGACCGCTGCTGGTTACGTGATAAGCCAAGACGGAAAAGTGGTCGTAAACCCAACTCGACCCACGCGTCGTTTTATTTTGGACGTACCGGAGGGCGACTATTTTGCGTCGTTTGCTTCAAGCGCACAAACGCAAATTGGCATAGAAATGACGGACTCGACCACGCCCATGCGTAATGGCTGTACTCCTGCGACAGAACCACTCGTCTTGCGAGATACGGACGATATCGTATTGACCAGCCGCTGGATGGATCGCCCATGCAGCGGCTTTTGGTGTCCAGGCCATAGCTGGGACGTCGTGATTGGACCGACAGGAGGCTCGATCATCTTGAGTGCAATGAAACTTAATGGCGAAATGCCCTATTCCTCCGACACCGTGTACCTCTGTTCCGAGCCATGTCCCACAGATGCCAGTAAGTGCGAAGCCGTATCGTTGGATCCGTCTGGTACCACGGGACCTCAATCGAAACAAGTCTTCGCCCCCGGCACCATCGTGCATATGGGCGCGCCGCTCGCTCCGCTCAAAGAGCATTTTTCCCTGCGCATGCGCCTCGTGCCTCCATGCAATGGGCGTGTGCCATGCACAGATCCGTGGCATGGCCCGCGGTGAGAATAACGAGGGTCAACATCTATTCGCCCTCCCGCGTCCCTACGCGTCGTCCACGTCGTCATCCGCCCCCAAATCCAACCCTTCCGCACTCGGCGCCTCCTGCCCCTTCGGTGGACGCCGTGGTCGCTTCGGTTCGACCACTTCACCGCTCAAATTCACGAGCGCACCGTTTGCATATCGCGTCGCCATTGTCGCGG
>JANORL010000695.1:0-2125 GCA_031415295.1 Polyangiaceae bacterium
GGCCAGATCGTTTTTGAGTTCATTGGCGAGCAAATGCTCGGATCCGAGCAACCCACCCTTTTTGTGACACAAGGCGTCGACGCGCTTCCGGCCCATCGGCACCTCGCGAAAAACTTCATATACGCGCTCATGATAATACGAGGCGATCGGCGGCAGAAGCTCGGTTTCCTTTTTTACTCCCGGCCAAATCGACTTCGTAAACTTCGTCGTTCCCTGAAATGCGTCGAGTGCCTCTCGCAAAACAACAACCAGGACTTCAAGCTCGTGGAGCCCGTAAGTGACCGAACCGGGCTGATTCTTGCGAGCTTCGACGATGGTTTGAACTGCTTGTCGCTTGTCTCCGACGCTCATTGCCTTCAAGCTTGTCGCTTTTGTCGTACTGCCCGCGTTTCGGACGATGAGACTATAGATTCCGCCCATTGCATCGTGCTCTGCGACGAACCTGAGCGTCTTTGCCGGCACATAGCCAAACCAATCCGTGTCCGTGACACCTTCGAACCAAGCTTTCATCGTACGCCACCTCCGCCTTCATGTTCGTCGTGGCGAGACATTACGAAATACGCGAAACCGCTGTCAAGCATTGGACGATCCAGTTTCTCCGAGAACATCACCGGCTTTTCGCTCCCGCACCCATTGCGCGACGAGAGGGATCTCGATGCGATATCCATCATCGTGCTTGGCAACGACGTGATACCGCTGGAGGCGTTGCAAGGCGGCGCGTGTCGGCCCTTCAATGGGCGGCAGATCTCGTTTGGCCGCGATGGCGGCGAGCAAAATCTGGCCGCTCGTAACCTCCTCCTCATTGCGCCCGGTCGTCTCCGCCCAAAGGCTTGCGAAGTAAAACTCACCGGCCGAAAGTGCCTCTTTAATCGCGACATCGAGCAGAGTATCGTCAATCTCTCGTGTGCCATGCGTGCGTGCGATCTTGACCATGGCCTCGCCGACGAGCTGCACGAGATAAGGCTGGCACGCGGTCAAACCAATGATTCGATCCAAGACGCCAGGCGCATATTTCAGCCCAAACTTTGGATCAGGATCCTCCAAAAGTTGACGCGCTTCTTGGGGTTCGAGGTATCGCACTTCAATAGGTTTGCTGTTGATGAAATAATGCGTCCATTGCGGGCCAAGCTCTTCAAAGGTTTGAGCACCGCAGAAAATGAAACGTAAACGATCGCGGTGCTGTGAAAGGTGGCGAAGTTCATCGAATATCGCCGTGCTCATATGGCCTCGCTCCATTGCTGTGCCAAGTTTCTCGAATTCATCGATGCAAATGAGGAGACGATTGTCTTCGATGTTATCCAGAAGCAAATCGAGCCAATCCTCGAATACAGGGTATGGATTCGGCTGGAAAGCCGTACGTTCGACTTTCGGGAGCTGTTGCACACGCGGGCAAACGCCACGCAAGTCGCGGATGGCAGCGGTAATAAGACGAAAGCAAAACTCGCTTTCGCTGCTCGTAATCGCCTGGCTCTGGAGGTCGACATAAACGGGTAGAATGCCAGGCGATAACAGTCGCGAGAGGTGGAGCAAGAATGAGCTTTTGCCGCATTGTCGCGGGCCGTGCAAAATAAGAGGTGAATGCCCAACGCCGGCGACTTCGCGAGCCACGTGCTCGGTCAACTGTCGACGTCCCTTGAAAAGATGAGAACGATCCGGACGTAATGCCCCACCAGCTTGGAATGGCTGTAGAAGTTCACCTTGCGGGACGCCCAGCGCTTCGATACTGGCGCGAAGTAGGCGTTCCCAATGCTCGACAACATCGAGCCACGGATCCACATCGACACCCAGCTCGCGTATGAGCGCGCGCATGGACGATAGTTCGGCGACGGCGCCTTCAAGGCCCCGCTCTTGTTCGACCGGATGCTCAGCCGCACACGCAGCCTCAACCTTCTTGGCCACCTCTTTGAACCGTGGCACAAACTGATCGATATCCCCGTTGCTTGACCATTGGCCGTGATGCTCCGGATTGATGTATGAATCCTTCAGGAGCATTCCTATAGGAAACATTTCCCGTGAGAATGACGCAACAGTGGCCGTACCTTGTGGCGCAATGAGCGTTTGACGCACGAGCGCGCTTCGCTCTGACGCGGGTAGTTTCGCGACGAAGACTCCTATTCGTCGCCAT
>JANORL010000696.1:0-39486 GCA_031415295.1 Polyangiaceae bacterium
ACCAAAAACCGCCCACGGAAAAACACGTCCCCGACATGAAACGAATCAAGCTCGACGCGAGCGAAGCAATCTGTACCGAATGGTTACCTAAGCTGGAATCGGGTTTAAGCCATCTGCAAACGACGGCCAACGCCTATAAGGTCGTCCGCACGGCCTACCTGGAGGCATTTCAAGACGAACTCGCAATACGTGCCGAGCATTATCAAGCTGTGGATAAATTGATGGGTTTGGTGCGCGCGGCATTCCCGAACGATCGCGCCCGCCAAGATTTGGTTTTCCCCGTCATGGACGACAATGGCGACAGCTTGGACGATAGCGCTGAGCAAGCAGGGACCGGGGAAAACGGGGGATAACTCTGGTTTGTCGACCGGTTGAGCGCTTCGCGCTCAACCTTAGTCAGGGAAAATGTCGACAAGCGCTGCGCGCTTTCGACATTTTCCCTCTACCCAGTCGATGATGGGGCTGCCGCCCCAAACCCCGCCGGATGAGAGAATTGAGCGCTTATGGGGTCCGGGGTGAAACCCAGTGCAACGCGGATGAACACCCTCTGAATCAAGTCGCGCGAGCCTTTTCGATAGCCGCCGCAAGCTCACGCATTCGCGTGGGTTCGTCACAAAGTCGCTGCGTCCACACCCTTCCAATACGCATCTGATCCGCTGGTTCCAAACCAAGTTCACCAAGCACCGTCGCGCTCGTACCACGTTCTGACGCGATTTGGAGTTTGGCGTGGGTATTGATTCCAACGTCGATACCCAGCTTTTCCTGCGTTGTCACATACGCGGCATCGTATGCCGCGAGCAGTGTACGTTCCCCAACCTCGGTTTCGCGAGCAATCGTTTCGGACCAATGCTTGTGCACAGCCGTCCATTGCTTTTCCGACAATTTGTTTTTCTCGAGCAACGCTTTTCGATTGGCAGCACGGTGCCGGAGTTCTGCATCGAGAGCGGCACATTCGTCGAGCTTGAGAGCATCCGCCGCATTGAACGGTTCTTGGAATTCCACCGCGGCATCTTTTGCAGCGTCAGCCATTGCCGTAGAAGCCACCGCGCCTGGTGGAATCATGCCAGGAAATAGAATCGTCGGAGCCTGCGACCGCATAGGAACCGGCGCAGGTTTGGCAGGAACGACGGGATTGTCCGCCGTCACAGGGCCTGGTTTGGCGGGCGATGCCGCAAGTGGTTTCTTTTCAGCAGTAGGTGGCGGAATGTTCGATTTGAGGGGAGCTTCCGTCTTGAGTTTGGGCCCGAATGGTGCGGGAACTTTGAGCGGTCCCTTGGGCGCAACAGGCTTGGGCGCAACGGTCAGCGCAACAGGTTTGGGCGCAACGGCGGACGCTGCAGGTTTGGTCGTCGTTGAAATGGTGGGTTTCGGTGCAATGGGTGACGCCGGAGCCACAACCATTGGTTTCGAAGCTTTTGCCGCAGCGAGAATCGCCCCCGGAGACTTGACCACGTTTGGCGAAGCCGTGGGTAATTTGGATTCGGTCGGTGCAGGTTTTCCTGCCAAACTCGACGCGGTCAGAACTCGTTGCGGAGTGTCCACGGCTGCGGGTTTTTGCATTTCCGAGCGCGCGACCCCGGGTACGACGAGCGCCGGCATCTTGTCCGTTTGTCCTCCAGCGCTAGCTTCGGGCTGCTGATGACCGGGCGGGAAATCGGCGGTTTTTTCGTCTTGCGCAAACGATGAACCCAACATTGCAGGAGGCCGAATCGGCGCTGCAGGCTCAGGCGACGGAGCAATGGCCAACAACGCTGGAGGAGGCGGAAAAATGCCTTCAGGAGGGAGCGGTGGCAGATGCTCTTCGGCCACCGAAGGCGGCAAGCCGTGAAATGGCATGTCTACCGAACGCATCGCCTCGACCGCAGGCATCAATGTGGCGTGTCGTCTTCCACCGACGGGAGCATTCAATGGAGCTGGAGGAACGGGTGCCGGAGATGTTTCGGATGATGCGGATTGGAAGGGCAAACCTCCGCCTGCCCGCATGATACTCGATTCACCATGCGCGGCTGGTGTGGCTTGCCAAACTCCGGACGGAACGGATTCCATTTCGGGCAACGCGATCGTGTCGCCTTTGGGCGCGGCGAGCACGGTGTCGTACCGTCGTTCCAACGGATGACGCCCATCATTCGATTCGCCTTCGATGGGTTCGCCATTACGCAAGAAACGCTCGACACGGTCGGCGCGTATTTTTTTCCCGCCGGAATGCGCAGCGACGACGATGGTCCCCACGTTCGCTTGGCAAGCTTCGTCCACGTCCGATATGCCCCGAAATGTCAATACGAGCAAACTTCGCGCCGCGTCGACACACAAAGTATCGCATCGCAAAATAATTTCGGAAGCTTTTCCCGTTTGCGGATGAATGCGAAATGCCTGCGGTTTTCTTTGCGGCAGAATCGTTTCGACACGCGTTTGGTTGGGCAATACATGATTGAGCACCAGCGGCGAGCCGGTCCGGAGCAGGTCGATTCGCTGATCACGCGGCGCTAATTGAAAAAAACCGAAATCGAATCCATCGGGCACCGGACCCGCCGATGCCGCTTCACCTCGAAGAACCGCTGCCGCCCATTCGAGACCCGTTTCACGCAACATGAGGCGTCGCGCCGGAGCGTACGGAGGGACAGGTCCACGCGCTGGCAACACGCACGAAGCAACTTCGACGCTCGCCGTGTCTTCATTGAGACCACGAAGCACGATCACATCAACGTGTGGCTTCAACGGCGACAAGTCTTCGACCGTGGTTTCCGAATCGCCGGCAAACGCCACGACGGGCGTCTGTACCGACGCCACCGTCGCTTCGCCGCCAGAAACAATTGTAAAGGTTGCCTTGACGACGACCGTCAACGACCAAGCGTTTGGCGCCGACTGCCACGCAATCGCACCCGCACGAAAAGGACAAAGCGACAGAACTTCCACGACGCGCGGAGTGTAGCGAAAAGGGCTCGAGTTGGGGGAAGTTCTTGCTGTTTGCCCGGACGCACCTTACGCGGCCCGCAATACGCCGAACTACTTCTCGACGTCCACCAAACCCCCCGCTCCGATCCGTTTGCCCTCGCGTTCGTTGCGACGCGCTTCGTATTCCTCCCACGTAAGCGGCATAGGCGGATCATCCGAATTAAGGAGCACACGTTCGCCCGTCACACAGACATCATCGTTCGCACGTAATTCAATGCCCCCCGGACGCGTTTCCACACGCACATGTTGCGCTTCGGTGATCGCATCACCAAGAGCCACACGATGCACGGATCCTCCAACTCGTTCCCGCAAATCACCACCCACGTCGATGAACGCTCCGCCCGATGCATGCAGGTGAAATTCTTCGCAATCGAGCGACAACCGCTTGGGCACACTCACTTCGAGAGCTGCTGCAGCGACGCGCACGACAGGCCCCGCGTCCGTCAGATGAATCGTTAGGACACATTCACCATTCGGCGCCCGAAAACGAAGTACATCCGCATCAGGCTCCGACAACACTTCGATCGCTCGCCCCGATGGAAGCACCACCGAATGCGGCACGAGCGCCGTGGTTTGTCCTGGCTTCTCGCGTGCGGCCTGGTCGTCATTCATGGCGCGATCCAAGCCGCAGGACGCGATCCGATCCCAACGATGCCCCTGCTGGCACGAGCACTTCGGGACTTTCATCCGTTTCGCCGCTTTCCCGAGCACGCTCCGCAGCATTCGAATACGCAATCGAATAACGCATCGAAAGCTGATATTTTTCCTCTGCACTCAGCCGTTGCCCAGGCGCCGACGCCCGCATCACTTCGGCTTCGATCCGCTCAGTCCATATTTTTCTTGCATTGCCCCAACGCTCTTCGTCGATATCGAAACGCCCCAGCAGTCGGTCTCGAGGTTCGTCCGTGAGTACGGCCAAAAATGCTTCGATTTCAGCAGCTCGTTCGACAGTCACGCCTTCCGGCGTTTCATCATCGCTCGTTGCTTGATCATCGATTTCGCTTTTTTGCGAGGATTGGTGCGCGTCGTTTCCGGACATGACGCCGCCGAGTTTACCGAGACGCGAGCCAATGTGAACCAGCATCGCGACTCGTGTTGTCGAATTCGCGTTGGTACGCGCTCGATGCCGCTTCCAGATCGTCGCTTGTCCTGCGATGATGTTGCGTTGAAGAAGGACGCGTGTCATGGCCGACTTTGATTTCCGCTTCGCTTGGGAAGGCGCCGATGGGGCACCGTGGGCGCATTTGCTCGTGGCTCGAGTTCAAGCGCACGAACAACTTTCTGCGCTGTTTCGATACGAACTCGTGGTCGTGGCCAAACCGCCCGCCACTGACGTCGACCCGAGCGATCTCGTCGGACATCACGGATCGTTACGCATCTCGACCACGACAAACCCGATGTGTCGCGTCGTGCATGGCGTCATTTCGGAAGCGGAAGAGCTGTATCCGGTACCGGAAGGTGTGCTCATGCGTGTGGTGCTTTCGCCGCCACTCGTGCGTGCAGCGCATCGCAAACGGTCGCGGATTTTCCTCGAGAAAAGCTTGCGACAAATCATCGAAGCGGTCCTCGACACGGACAAACTCTACCAACAAGCGCCAAACATTCCCTTGACTGCCGACGATGGTCTGAACCCAGATTATTCGGTGGCTCTCGCGCAATACACGTTGAGGATCGCTGATACGACGCGCTTCGATGACCCCACGGTTCGTCCCTACGTGGTGCAGTACAACGAAACGGATCTCGATTTTCTCGCTCGTCTTCTCGAAGAAGAAGGCATTTCCTATCACTTCGAAAACGGCCTTGGCGTGAGCCTTCTCGTGCTCAGTGATGCCGATGGCGGACGAGATCGTCTCGAACCTTTCGATCCATGTGGCGCAGGGATAACGGGGCGCGACGTAGGGAGCATGAAAATCGGCGCGAAACTTCGTCCGAAAAAAGTGCAGCTCGACGACTACGATTGGCGCAAACCCAAACTGATGCTCACGACAAACACCGTCACAGTCGGCGACGACCTCGTGGATCATCAATTTCCCGGTGGATACCAAGACGGTCCCGTACATGGTGAATCCCTCGCAAAAATTCGACTCGATCGGTACGCCGTCGAAGCCGATTACGCGGTTGGGGAGGGCAAACTGCGCGTGCTCGGCGCTGGCTCGATCTTCCAACTCGAATCCAACAAACCGCGTTACGAAGGCGAATACTTGGTCACCGCCATCGACATCACGATCGAGCAAACAGGCGTGGCGTCGATCCCCGGACAACCGCAAACCGTTCCGTACATCGCGAAATTCGAATGTGTTCGTCGTGGCAAAGACGGCACAAAACAAGAGAGCCGATATCGTCCGCCACGCGGCACGACGAAGCCGCGAATCATTGGTAGTCAAACCGCTTTCGTCACGGCTGCCCCTGGAACGAAGGGGGTGGAGATTCACGTCGGAGGACCGATCGACGGCGAGATTGGTTGCGTTCGATTACGTTTTCACTGGGATCGCGAATTTGACCGGCATACAACCGAACCGACATCTTGTTGGGTTCGTGTGAGCCAAACGTTTACCGGCGCGGGACTTGGAGCTGTCTGGCATCCACGTGTCGATTCGGAAGTCGTTGTCGAGTTCATCGACGGGGATCCCGATCGTCCGATCATCACGGGGCGTGTGTACAACGGGGCCAATCTTCCTCCAGCGCCATCCGTTGGTTCTCCAACGATCAGTACGTTCAAGAGTTTGTCGAGTCCTGGAGGCCAGGGGTACAACGAATTCATGTTCGACGATGCGCGAGGTGCCGAACTCGTCAAGATTCATGCGGCGCGCGACTGGAACAATGAAGTCGTTCACGATCGAAGTGAAACGATCGGCAATGATTCAATGTCGAACGTTCACCACAACCGAACGGAATCGACGGGAAACAATCGTTCGACGACCGTAGGCAACAACAACACGGAAATCGTTGGTGCGAGCGAATCGATTTCGATTGGACAAAATCAATCGACGTCGGTAGGCGTAAATCAAGCGCTCAGTGTGGGCGTCAATCAGAGCACGGTTGTCGGGGCAAACCAAATCACGACGGTTGGGGCAAACCAAACCGTCAATGTAGCGGCGGCGCAAACGACGACCATTGGGGCAACGCATACGGTGACGGTGGGCGGCGCAGAAACGATCACCATAGGAGCGACGCAAACCGAAACGATTGGCGCGGCACATACGATGACCGTGGGCGGAGCCGATACGATTACCGTAGGCGGCGCGCAAACCATTGCCGTGGGCGGTGCGCAAACCATTGCTGTAGGTGGTGCGCAAACGCTTACGGCGGGCGGCACGCAGACGTTGACGGCACCGAATCAAGTGCTCGAAGCGGGTGGTTCCATTTCGATTACGGGCGGTGGTTCGATTACCGCAACAGCTCCGTTTACGGCCATTACGGGCGACGGAATGCTGGTGCTCACGGGGGCCACGACACTCGTCACGGGTGGAACCATCAATATTCGCGGCGGGAACATCAACATCAGCGGCGGCGCAGTGACCATCAGTGGCAGTCCGGTAACAGTCAATGGCGGCCCGAGCGTCGATGTGTCGGCCGGTGTGATTAAACTGAACTGACTTGGTTCTTCCAAACACGTCAAATCGTTGCGCTTCTTCGCATTTTTTTGCCTGGCTTTGCTTGGTTGCCAAGACAAACTGGACGTTCCCGCTCCGGTTCCGTCATCCATTCCGCACATCGACGTCACGCCATCGTCGGCCGCTCCTTCGGTCGTTGCTCCCGCCAAACCACCGCCGTTGACGATTACCCTCAGTGCCGTTGGTGATTGCACGTTTGGCGGTGGCATTGAAAACGGCTTCGACCTCACGCCATTCGATCACATGATGACGCGGCACAAGAACGATCCAACCTATCCGTTTTCCGGCGTCCTGGACATTTTCCGCAATGACGACCTGACGATCGTCAACCTCGAAGGAACGCTCACGAAGTCCACTGAACCGATTCCTCAAGGCAAATTCCATTTCCGGGGCAAACCTGAATATGCGCGCATTCTCAAAGAAAGCAGCGTTGAAGTCGCTAATGTCGCAAACAACCACATGGGTGATTTCGGCGTACGCGGGCAAGAAGACACGCGCCTGGCATTACTCGCAGCGGGCATCGGCGTGAGCGGCAATGGAAACGTCGATCGACGCACGGTACGGGGCATCGAAGTCGTAAACGTTGGTTTCACCGGTTTTCACATGACGCGATCGAAGGTAAAATCGGAAATCGAAGCGGTAAAAAAGCCGGACAATCTCGTCATTGCTTCGTTTCATTGGGGCATGGAGGGAACGCACGAAGTCATCGACATTCAGCGCGATTTTGGAAGGCAGGCGATCGAAGCCGGAGCCGATGTGGTTCTTGGACATCACCCGCACGTGGTGCAAGCCATGGAAACGTACCAGGGGAAACACATCGTTCATTCGCTCGGCAATTTTGTTTTTGGCGCCAATACAAATCCTCAAAAACTCGAATCGATGATTTATCGCGAAACGTTCGTTCAGCAAGACGGGCGTATGGTGCCGAGTTCCTTCGAGGTGATTCCCGTCCTGCTTTGTGCCCGATTGCCGTGCCTCGAATTTCGTCCCGTGCCACTCGAAGGCGATGCCAAAGCAAAATTCCTCGCGTGGTTTCTGCGCGAAAACGAGAAGCTCGAAAAAAAGCCCTACGTTCGCCGCATGAAATGAATCACGGTCACCTTGTCACGGGTGTCCAAGTTCGTGTAGAATCATCCCCGATATGATTTCGCGCTCGATTCCCCGCCCTGTTCCGCCCGTGTTCGTACTCGGTGGCCATCAAACGGATTTTGCTCGCAACGTCACGCGTGAAGGTTTGACGCTCGCGGATTTCATGCAAGAAGCGACGCTGGCGACATTGGAATCGGCGCGGATCGATGCCAAAGATGTCGAAGCGGGGCATGTTGGCAATTTTATTGCCGAACTTTATACCGGGCAAAGTCACCTTGGAGGCTTGCTCGCCAATGCGCATCCGGATCTGGAAGGTATTGCCGCAACTCGACACGAAGCCGCATGTGCATCGGGAGGCGTAGCGATTTTATCGGCGATGGCCGACATTCAATCGGGCCGATACGATGTGACGATCGTTCTCGGTGTCGAAGTGATGCGCGGTTTGCCGGGATTCGAATCGCAGCAAAAACTTGGCGCTGCCGCATGGGTGCCGCGTGAAACCGAAGGCGTGGCGTATCCGTGGCCGGCTTTGTTCAGCCGCGTGGCGGACGAATATGCAGCACGGTATGGGCTACGCCGTGAACATCTTGCGGCGCTCGCTCGCAGTAATTTTGATAACGCCAAGAAAAACCCCAATGCACAAGCTCGAAAATGGGCCTTTCCGGATGGTTCATTCGACGACGATGATGAAAAGAATCCGGTGATTGCCGGACGAACTCGACGTTTTGATGCCAGTCCCGTTTCCGACGGTGCCGTAGGCGTGGTGCTCGCATCGGCAGAATACGCAAAAGAGTGGGCGCAAAAGCGCGGGGTTTCTCTGGATAACGTTGCACGTATCGAAGGATTTGGGCATCGCACGGCACGAATGGCCATGGAGGAAAAACTCGTGGCAAGCCGGCAAGACGCCTACGTTTGTCCGCACGTGCGCGGAGCCATCATGGATGCGTTTCGGCGTGCGAACGTGAGCGATCCTTTTGAATTATCGGCGCTCGAAGTGCACGATTGTTTTACGATTTCGCATTACATGGCGATTGATCATTTCGGTCTGGCGGTTCCGGGACAACCCTTTCGCGTGATCGAAGACGGGACAGTCCTTAGCGGAGGAAAACTCCCCGTGAATCCAGGCGGCGGGCTGATGGGTATTGGGCATCCGGTGGGTGCGACAGGCGTACGTATGCTGCTCGATGCGCAAAAGCAGGTGACGGGCGCGGCAGGCGAAACGCAGGTTCCCGGGGCCAAACGCATTGCAACGTTGAACATTGGCGGCAGTGCGACGACAGCGGTGGTATTGGTGGTGGGGCGGGGAGAAAACGATTAGCCTATTCGTTGGGCATCATCTCGCTCTCGTCGTGCATATCGTACTTACGCGCAACGTCAGAATCGGTCGTCACGAGATAGACATAGCCTGCTTTCGGCGTAGTTTGCGACTCGACGTGAACACCGTCCTGCAGCATCGCGTCCAACGTCGCTGAAGCGTCTTCGTCACGCCAAATCAGTACATACCGTTTGGCTCGGCCGTGCACGTTTGTCCAAAGTTCATGGTATTTGTCGCGAACATACGGATTGAGTTGCGTCGAATAATCGGCAGACAGACCCAAAACCTTAATCAGTTCTTGTACGTCCGTGAGATCCTTCAAACGGTCGAGACTCGTCATGCCCGAAGCCAATTTCAATTCGATGAGCGTTGGCAATCGCAGAAATCGGATTCCGTCTCGTTCAATCGATACCGACGCTGGTTCCGGAAACGCTACGGGCTTGGGCTTACCGTCCCCAGGGTACCCACCACTCAACAAGAATTCGATACGAACCTGGTTTTCGGTATCCCGTAAATTTTTACTATTCTCAAAAGGAGGTCGATAACCACGACCCTCGAGCGCTTCATGAATTCGTTTGATGTCTTCCTTGGCGACGAGGATATCTACGTCTACGGTCATACGCTCGTACCCATGCATGAAGAGCGCCATTCCGCCAACAACAGCGTACGGAATCGCCAAAACCTCCAGACGGCTCGTTATGCGTCGCAAGGCATCATGAACGGCACTCTTTTCCTCGAAATGTCGACTTGCTTCTTTCAACGCCCACCCCAAATCTTCACGCAGTCGATGTTCATATTGCTCTCCCGGCGTTTCGCGAAGCGGCAGATGCTTAGGACGTGCGAGCCCATGCTCTTCCAGAGCAACCGCATTTGGTGCAACACTTCGCGCCATAATCACTTCCCTTTAGCAGACGCCGAAGCGTTTGTCACGCCCCGAGTTCCGTAACGCGCATGGCGAACGCCCTCGTCACCTTTCACCGCTTCTTCCACGCCACAGCCAATTCCACGCGTTCGATAAAACTCCGCATTGCCGGTGCCATGAGGGGAATCACTCCGCAATACGTGAGCGACAAACGATTTTCGTCCGGCTCGATTCGCACCGTCTGGAGCACCGAAACGACTTCAACCGCTTTTACGTCCGGCGGCTTTAGCGTCATCACCGGCCATTCATTCGGCAACGTAAATTCAATGCGCGAAACGCTTTCGTGTAAATTCTCCAAAATCACCAGTTCATTGCCCCGCAAATGCTCCACGGCCAAACCTGGAGACGCCCCCGAAAACGCCCGTGGATGCACCCCTGCCCCATTCGGGGTCCACGTTTCGAGCAAATCTTTTCCGTCGGCGAACGTCGCTTCCCGAATTGGTTTTTCCGGCGGCGCAAACGGCACCATCGACCCCACCATACGATGCATTCGCGGATAGTTGCGATGATTCACCCACCCGAGCGACGCGGATATCGGCGCATCGATCCATTGTTTCGCCGTCGGCACGAAAAGCCTGCTCGGAATGATGGTATCACTCGGATCTTCAATTTGCGGAAGGCTCGCTCCATCCGCTCGAAATCGATCCACATCGACAAACCATCCCACGCCGAGATGATTGCGCGGATATGCATACAATCCCGTCATCGGTTTCGACATGCTCGCCGCCAACATCCGCGGCACGGGATCCAGCCGCTCCTGCGCCCATACGTCATACCCGCCGTACGCCACACGCGGCGAAAGTGGTACGCGCGTAAACGATTCGGTCGGCGTAAAACGCACGGTTCCATCAGGACCAACCTCTATACGTCGCGCACCGATCACGCTCAAACGTCGCGCCATCTTGCCAACAGCAACGGAGACAAACGTCTCCTTCGCACCATTGGGCGCATGCGCATGACCCATCACGACCACGTCCGTCGCGACCTTCGGCGGCACCAGATCCGAGTCGTCAAAGAGTTCGGTCGGCCCCGATGTGTCCATCAACGGCGTCTCGCGAAGCGGCACTTGCACGTCCGCCAAGTCGATACGCGAACGCGCCGACGACGTGAACGTGTACGTCCGTTTGACCACGCCTGCGAGGGCAAACGTCGTATCAGCCAGACGAACCAGGGCTACTTTTTGCTCGAACGATCGCGCCATGGAATTAATGCGCCGCTTGGTTGATCTGTTGCTGTTCGTTGCGCAAATCCACCGCGTCGCCCACGGGCCCGGACACCGGGACAAACTTGTTGAGCACCGTCGTTCCCGCGTCGCCCCAGTTCCAACTCATTGATGGCAAGCCGTTTCCCGACATGACGCTTTTCGCGGTCTCGCCAAAATTGAAACCAAAACCATCCTTCGCTGCGTTCGCCGCCAGGCCCATCCATCCGAACTTGCTCGCCGGAGCGTCGAAGAAGAGCGCACTGACAAACTCTTTCGCCACGTCCTTGGAAATCCGATCGCTCACGTTTTGTGTCGTCTGTTGGATGCCTTCTTTGGCCAATTGTTGCGCCGTTTCTTGCTGCAACTGCCGAAACGCAGGCTGAAGACCCGCTTTCGAGAACGCCATGGGGCCGTCGCCAAACCCTCCGGTCGCGAAGAAAATCACCAGATCGATCGCGGCTTCCACGAGGTACCGAATGATGCCCGCTTTGTAGTCATCCGCGGTTGGCGTCGTCTGCACCGTACCGTCTTGAAAAACTAGAGACAGCGGAAGCATGCAGAACTCCCAGCACTCGGTGTTCACGGAAATCGGCCCCGTGATAGCCGTTGGCGCCGCAGGCGTTCCACAAATGTGCACCGCGAGACGCGGCAACCAGCACTTTTGCTCGCCAAAAATGATGTGGATCGGCGTGAACAGATCGAGCGGATCAGGACTGATACCAATGTGCGGCCACAAGAATTTCGGATTGTGTTGATCGACGACCGAAGGGCGACCGCCGTTCATGAGCACCGTAGGCTGCTTGTTCGAGCCGAGAATGAAGGGGTGTACGGCCGTGATGCTCACGAAAAACGTCGACACCATGAGCGGAGGAAAATGAATGCCGACATGGCCATCGATGCCGACGATGTAGAGCCCCGCTTGATCGTGGAAGTTGTTGGCCATGGTTTTACCTCGATGCTTCTGCCTGCGTACGTGGGGATTGTGGCACTTCGGGAAAATGTTCGTTCGGTTCGACAAACACTTCGCGTCGCTCGTGTTGAACAAGGCCAAACTTGAACGGACAGCGGTACACCAAACGCACTTGCGCCTTTTCGGCGTCGATCTCGAGCGCATCGAGACGCGGTTTCAAACGAAAGAGCGCGCGTCCAAGAATCGCTCGCACCTGGATCGGGACTTCTGGAACGACGAACGCGAGAGTTTCGCCTTTGGGTCGCATGCCCGTCAACACGATGTTCGTGCCTGGATCAATCGCGGTAAAAATGAGCCACGGAGCGGCACGACACGTCAACTTTCCCATGCGATTGAGGTTCACTTTGTCGCCTTCGGAAAGCACCATCGTACGCATGCCGCCGTTCATCGGGTACGGCGCGAAGCACACCGGCTGCGGTTTGTCGTCCCAATTTTTGACGGGCAAGTCGGGATGTTCGAGTTGCGGAAGAGGTTTCTCCATCGCCTCGTGACGTTCCAGGTAAAACCCGATTCCATCAGCGTTGTATGGGAAAGCGGTCGTGAATTCAGGCACGAGGCACGAGCGACCGTCTCGTTCGACAAACGATGTTTTGCGTAGCAACGTTCCGCCATACGCAGCTTCCCACGCCATGGGGACGCGATCGAACGGCAGAGGTGCAGTCGGTGAAAGGCCCCCGAAGGCACCTTCGCGCCATACACGCGGACCGAAAGCACGAACGCGTCGCGTTTCGGAACCGATCGCAATCATCGCATCCGCTTTCGTCGCTTTCTCGCCTGGGGCGTAGACAAAACCGGATGCGGTCACGGATGCGCCTTCACGCACAAACAGATCATCACCGGGTTCGAGTCTCGCGGATCCTCGTTCGAGCGGACGTTGCACATACGACAAGCGCAGAGGCAACACGTCGCCCGTTTTTCCTTCTGGAACAGGCGTGATCGTGAACGTGGCGCACACCAAGACGAGCGCCGTCAGATCGTCGTCTCCTTCGGCACAAGGCACGAGCGCGCTCGGCAAAGGAGTGTGGTTCACGAAGCGCATCGATAAAAACTCGGCACGAAAGGACCTACGGACAACATCGATCCTAACCGGGTTTGCTCGAATCCGTAGTTGCTTTTCTTCGAACCCGTTGTCGCGTTACACTCCGCTTCGTGACGTCCTCTGCGCAGCCCGCCATCGAGGCCGCAATTTGGCTCGCCTTCGCGCCCGGATACGGCCACTTCACGGCCGTCGCGATCGGCCCGCATCAGTTGCTTACGGTTGCGAGCCTTTCCGAGCACGCGCCGTACATCAAGCTGATGCGTGCCGGCGAGCAAGTGCGCACGGCAGAGGTCGAACGAGTCTGCGCGCCGGAAGAAGGAGATCTCGCGGTTCTGCGCGTCGATGACGAATTGCCGCACGTCCTGGAGCTCGTGCCCCTCGAAGAATGCGACGACCTCGAACCAGACCAGCAAGTGGAGCTCCTCGGGTATCGCAACGCGCTCGACAACGCCCTCCAGAAGCGGGCGATCGTGTTGCACTCGACGAGCGCGAAGTTGCTTCCGGACGACGAGGGTTTGGCGCCGCAACTCACGCAGCCTCTGGGCAACAACGAAGCGGGCGCGCCGATTTTGGACGCGCGTCACCGTATCGTAGGCGTCGCGTTTCAGAGTGAAGACCTCGAGACGTGTCTTGTTTTTCCAGTCAAACGGTTTTATGAACTGAACCGAAAATGGAAGATTCCCATTCGGGCGCATTCGCCACGGGTAGGCAAATCCCCGACGACAGCGCAATCGCTGGCGCTGATGCATATTGTGGCGGCGCAACAGGACGAGCAACGCGACGGTAGTCCGACCGAGCGACTGGAGCATTACCGAGGTGCATTGCGGCTCGATCCGCAATGTGGCGCGGCGCATCTCGGCATAGCGCGTGACAAGAGTCGTTTGGGCGAACTCGACGACGAAGTTTTTCATAGCTTGGGCCGTGCATGTGAATTGCTTTTGGCTTCGGAATGGTCGCTCCATTGTCGAGACCGCAGTTTGACTACGCTTCTCTGTTCGTCGAAACATTTGCATGGCATTGTGACGACTGTACGTGCCGATTTGAAAAGAAACCTGCCCCTTGTGGGTTGGGCAGCGCTCGGACGGGCTATCGGCGACTTGGTGCAAATGCATTACGGCCCGCAAGGGATCCATTTTACGTCCGAGCACGACGACGAAGAAGGCAGAAACCTTACTCGGTTGCCTGAAAAGGCGGCCGGGCGTGTGCTTCTGTGGACCGGACAACCGCGCAGCGTCATTGCCATGCCGTCGAAAGATCAGCCTGATATTTTACGAGCTGCGGCGTTTTTGCTCGTGGATAAAGCCGAACAAGCGCTGTTCTGGCTCGACGATCCCACCGACGGCGACGCGGTCGAGGGCAATCGATTGGAAATGACCCAGCAGCTCGTTGCCGCATTACGGTGGATTGCGAGGTGCCGTGAGCGTATGTACGACGCTCCGCTCGAACGAGACATTGCTGAAAAATACGCTGCGGTCGTCGGAAAGCTCGTCCCAGGCGGTGACGTCTTGTCCTGGCATGCTAATGCGCTCGCGAAAGTCGCGCATGGTGATATCGATGGCGGCATCGAAGATTTGGACCGGGCCATACGCGGTTTGTCTCCGATTGCGCTTCCGGGACGTTGGTCGCGTGAATTTCCGGGCCTCCTTCCAACGCCCGGCCAACTAACGGCGGCTTTCGGTGAACTTGTGCTGGCCCAGGACAAACCTGAGCTTGCGCGCCGGGCGCTGGAAAAACTCCCAATGCCCGCCACGGACGATCCCAATTTGGAAGCGTTCACGAAGATCGAGGAAAGTCTACGCGAGCGTTGCGGCGTGGAGCCGGACGCAGAAATCTCAGCGGACCGTGCGCTTGTCCGGGCAAACCGCGAACACCCTCATGCTGTGCGTTTGGCGCGAACGTTGGCGTATTTCGCGATTGCTCCACTTCCTTGCACGCGCCTCGGCGAATTGGCCATGGCTCTACCTTATTTGGTCAAAGTTGGATTTTTGCACGAAATGGGAAATCGGCCGTGGTACGAGCCGAATTTTCGCACGCGTGTGCAAGAGCTCGCCACCGCGGAGCAACGCAATACAGCGCTTCACGATGCACTCGAGATCATCTTGGCTCACTATGCCGAAAATACGTCACGTGAACGAGCGGAACTTTTGCCACACATCCGTGAAGTCACGCGTCTTGCGACAGAACACGACGTTGATCTTGTCACGGTGACCGATTTGTTGGCACGTGCTGGCAATCAAAGAGCGCGCGAGCTGGCCTACGCCGATGCACGCGATTTGCTCGAACGCGCGGCAACGACATCACGTCGAGCGGGGGCGACATCACATATGCAAGCCGAGATCGACATGGATCTGGGCTGGGTGGAATTTGCATCAGGATCGTTTGTCGAGGCACGTCCTTACCTCGAACAGGCGCTGAATTTCTACGAAAAAATTATCGAGCCGAATGATCGCACACCCCATCGACGTTTGTCGCGTATCCACTACACCCTAGCCAAAGTCGCCCTTGGTGTGAACGACGTGGAGACCGCCCGCGCGCATGCCGCCAACGCGCTCGATCACGCCGAACGAGGGTTCGATCCGGGCTCGCGCAAAGCCATACAAATGTTCACGAGCCTCACGCACCTATTCATACAAGTTGGCGATGGACCGCGCGTATTCAAGGCCAACGCACGTCTGCCGAGTCGCGAATCCAGCTTGACGTTCGATGCATAATCCTCGAATCGTTTGACACCGTTTGACATTTCGTCGCAACCGCGCCATTGCCTGGCCCATGGCGAAGGTTCCGATCGATCAAGCAGAAGTCGACACGTGCCGCGCAGCGGCTGGTCTGATTGCCCATGACGTGCAGCAGTTCATCGATCGCCACACCACGGTTGGTGTCGAACGTACCGTGGCGCGGGCTTATGGAGTGACCGGCGCCGATCCACAAGGAACCCCGCTCGCGAATGCACTGGTCGATCGCATCCACCAGGCCAGATTTACGGGTCGAGGCGTGGCGTATTTTCTGGGGCGCGCGCTCGTCGAAGGTGCAGCGTCAGTCCAAGAAGCGGCCGAACAAATCGCGTATGGTGGAGCGATACTTGCCGTGGACGATCACGTTTCGACTGCCGCTTGCAAAGCCGCACTCGAACAAGAAACGGCCCGAGCGATCGAGCGGATCGACGACGCTCGCCGCGCGCGAGAGGAACGCAAAGCAAAATTTCCGGCCGCGGCAATACCCCTCAAATATGTCATCGTGGCGACGGGAAATATTTATGACGACGCCGTGCAAGCCAAAGCCGCCAGATTTGCGGGGGCGGACATTGTCGCGGTGATTCGTGCCACGGCACAATCGCTCTTGGATTACGTGCCCGAAGGCCCGACGACCGAAGGGTATGGCGGAACCTACGCGACGCAAGAAAACTTTCGGATCATTCGCCGAGCTGCGGACGAAGCCAGCGAAGAAACTGGCCAATACCTAGCCCAGACAAACTATTCTTCGGGCCTGTGTATGAGCGAAATTGCTTGGATGGCTGCGGTCGAAAGGCTCGACATGTTGCTCAACGACGCGATGTACGGCATTTTGTTCCGGGACATCAACATGGAGCGAACGTTTATCGACCAATACTTTTCACGGCGTATCGTTGCGCGCAGCGGGATTGTCATCAATACGGGTGAAGACAACTATCTCACGACGGCCGATGCCGTGGAAAAAGCTCACACGGTACTCGCGTCGCAATTCATCAACGAAGCGTTCGCGTTACGAGCGGGACTCGTCGAAGAGCAAATGGGTCTCGGTCACGCATTCGAGATCGATCCGTGGCGGGAAGATGCATTCTTATTTGAATTGGCGCAAGCGCAGCTTATCAGGCAAGTTTTCGATCGACACCCAATCAAATGGATGCCTCCGACCAAGTTCAAGACCGGCGACGTTTTTCATAGCCACGTGCACGACGCGATGTTCAACCTTGCGGGCATCATGACGAATCAATCGATCGAATTGCTCGGAATGTTCAGCGAAGCCATTCACACGCCGCTGCTGATGGATCGTTATTTGTCACTCAAGAGTGCGCGCTATATCTTCGATACGGCCAGGCATTTTGGTGATGAAATTCAATGGAAACCGGGTGGCATCGTGGAGCGTCGCGCCGCGGAAGTGCTTCACAACGCGACGGAACTGCTGGGGCGCGTGCGCGATGACTCCATTTGGAAAGCGATTGGATGGGGCGCTTTTGGCGATGTGAAGCGCAAACGTGATGGCGGAAAAGGTCATGCTGGCGTGGTCGCTCGCGATCCGAACTATTTGAATCCAATCCTTCAGATCCTCGAAGGAGGGAAATGACATGGCAAACTGGCTACGCGCATATGGCGATCGCGAAGGCGATGGAATGGTCCAAATGACCTTTACGCTTGCGGTCCTTCCCAGCGGTCGAGCGAAAGAGGCAGCGCGGCGATTTGCGGAGGCTCACGGGCTGCGCGAACCATTGATCACAGCAATGGAGCAATGCTCACAACAGCACACATATTTCGTTGTGTATGGGCATTCGGATCACCGCGTGGATTTGGACGCCATTGACGTCAAAGAGTTGCCTCGAGCGGAGATTTCCCGCGAAGACATCGAAAACATTGGCAAGCAGTTAGGAAGAAAGATTGTCGTCGTCGGCGCTTGTACGGGTTCCGATGCACATACCGTCGGTATCGACGCGATTCTCAACTACAAGGGATTCTCGGGCGAGAAGGGCCTGGAAAGTTACAAGAGTTTCGACACGCATAACCTCGGTGCGCAGGTGGAAAACGTCGATTTGCTCGAACGGTCCAAAGCCATTGGTGCCGACGCCATTTTGGTCTCGCAAGTCATCACGCAGCGTAATTGCCACAAAGAAAATGCTGCTGCCTTGGTCGATTTACTCGAAAAACAAGGACTACGTCGGAACGTATTGCTCTTGCTCGGAGGCCCACGAATCGACCACAAGCTGGCGCTCGAATTGGGCTACGACGCGGGATTTGGCCCAGGCACGAAACCTTCGGCCGTAGCGGCATTTATTGCAACCCACGTGCAAGAACGCGCCCAAGGTGAACGACCGATGGACCGACGTCTTTCATAACGCTGGATTTATTGCGGCATACGTGTAGCGGCTTCGACCCGAAGTCGCCAATGGTCCTTGGTGCCAGCGCATTCCATCATGATTTCAACGTGATGAATTCGAATTGACTTCGCCTCGATCGTTGGTGTGGTACACTTGGTAGAAGGAGGTTTCTACATGTCTCATCCCAATCGCCGACGTTTCTTGGCTGGTCTTGGCGCGTCATTGATTGCTGCACCCGTTCTCGGAACGCTTTCCCGAAATACGCATGCAGCAACAGCGGCTCGTCGTTTGGTCGTCATGTTTTCCCCGAACGGAACCATTCACAAGCAATGGCGTCCTTCCGGAAGCGGTACGAATTTTACATTTCCTGCTGGCAGCATTCTCGAACCCCTCACGCCCCACAAGAGTCGCGTCATCGTATGTGATGGGCTCGATTTCGTGGGCGCGGAAAATCACGAAGCGGGCATGGCCGCAATGCTCACAGGTGGCGGCGGCGCAGGTACGACCACCAATGGCATGAGCCTCGATCAATACGCGGCGCAACAAATTGGCCAATCAGAACGATTCTCGTCGCTCGAATTCGGCGTGCAAACAAGCGCTTGGGGCGGCAATACCCAAACGCGCATGTCTTATTCAGCTCCCGGCGTCTACGTCCCGCCGGACGATAGCCCCAAAAGCGTATTCACGCGTATGTTCGGCGACGCCGTGGGTGGCCCCGGACAACTCGACGCTGCATTGGCACGTAAGAAGAGCATTCTCGACCTCGTCAGTGGCGAATTGACAACGTTGCGTACACGAGTCGGCGCGGAGGAACGAGTTAAACTCGACGAACACCTCGCCGCCTTGAAAAAAGTCGAGAATGGATTGCAAGGCCCCTCCTGCACCACACCTGCTGCACCTCCTGGCGTAAACACGTACGACAACGATGCGTTTCCGACGATTGGCCAATTGCAAATGGACCTACTCGTGATGTCCTTGACATGCGGCATGACGCGTGTCGCGTCGCTTCAATGGAACCACACCGTGGGTCCGGTCGTGATGAGCTGGACCGGCGTATCCGAAGGGCATCACGGTTTGTCGCATAGTGATGATGGAAATGCCGCAGGAGTTGCTGGGTTTGTCGCGACAGAGCGTTGGTATGCTTCGCAATTTGCATATCTCATCGACAAACTTGCCACGACGTCCGATCCGGACGGCGGAAACTTACTCGACAGCACCGTAGTCGTCTGGTGCAAAGAAATGGGGGATGGCCGCCTGCACGATTGCAAGTCCGTTCCTTTTGTGCTAGCGGGCGGTGGCGGTTTGGCCACGGGACGATACTTGAATTTTGGCGGGAAATCGCACACGCACCTGCTGGTAAGCGTTTGCCAAGCGTTAGGTTTGTCAAACACGACGTTTGGCGATCCCTCAAAAGGTTCCGGCTCGCTCCCGGAACTCTTCGCGTAAACCCCTGGCAGAAAATAGGAAAGGACGAAATCCATGCGTAACATGTTCCGCTCTGCCAAACCCTTGCTCCTCGGAGCTGCAATCACATTGGCAGCTATCGCTGGCTGTTCCGACTCCGACGATGGTCCGGCCAAGCCCGGTCTCAACGCCGGTTGTCCAGACGATCTCGAATTTTTCCAGGCCAATGTGTACGAGCCTTTGCTCGACAAACATTGCTTCTTGTGCCACCGCGAAGGAGGCCTTGCGGGCGCAAGTCGCTTCAAGCTCGTCCCGAAGGATCAAGCGGGAGCGCTCGAGACAAACTTCAAGATGGTCAAAGCGCTGGCGGCAGAAGAAGTCAATGGCGCGTCCATTCTTCTTTCCCGTCCGTCGGGTAAACACCCGAATGGTCATCCCGGCGGCGTGCTTTACCAGCCTGGAAGTCCCGACTATTCGACGCTTTCGCTCTTCATCACGCGTATCACGCGCGGTCAAGGATGCGCGGCTCCCGTCGAAACGTGTACGTCCGTCGAACCTGGTCCCCGCATTTTGCGCCGTCTGTCTCGCGAAGAGTACGACGCGACGATCAAAGACCTTTTCGGCTTCGATTCGCATTGGGGACGAGCTTTCGTGCCCGATATCGTTCGCGGAGGATTCGACAACAATGCCGATGCATTACGAGTCACTCCACTCTTGGCGGATCAAATTGGACGCGCCGCGGAAGAGATTGCCGCGGAAGTCATGAAAACTCCAGCCAATATTCTCCCATGCGATGTGGCCGTCGACGGCGCGGTTCCTTGTGCCACGAAATTCATCGAAATCGTTGGCAAACGCGTGTTTCGTCGTCCCCTCGTGCAGGCAGACACGGATCGTTATTTGGCGCTTTTTCAAAAAGAAGCCGCCATCAACGGGTTTTACAAGGGCATCGAATTGGCGCTCAATGCCATGCTGCAATCGCCGCATTTCCTCTATCGCGCGGAACTCGGCGATCCAAACCTTGCCGCATCTCCATCCCGCATTCGCCTCACGCCGTACGAAATCGCTACCGAACTTTCGTACATGTTATGGGGCACGATGCCCGACGCCGAATTGACGTCCGCAGCCGACCAAGGCACCTTGGAATCGGAAGCTCAAATCGACGCCCAAGCCAAACGTCTGTTGCAAGATCCTCGTAGCGATACGATCATTGAACGGTTCGTCACGAGCTGGCTGGAACTCGATCGCTTGGATTCCGCTCCCAAGGATCCAATGACCTATCCGCAATGGAACGAACAACTCCGCACTTCGCTCCGCACAGAAACGCTGACGTTCGTCAAACATGTGATTCGTAATGGCGAAGGTACGCTGCCCGAACTACTCGATGCGTCGTACACGTTCGTCAATGCGGAACTGGCCACGTATTACGGTGTTCCTGCTCCAGCGGTACCCGCCGGCCAGTTTGGCATGGTCGATCTTACGGGAACAAACCGAGCTGGTCTTCTGACGCACGCGAGCATTCTCGCAACGCACGGAAAACCCGCCGGCTCGTCGCCTATTCATCGTGGTGAACTCGTTCGTGAACACCTGTTGTGTCAACCGCTGCCGCCGCCTCCTCCCGGAATCGTTGCTCAGCCGCCGCCAATCGATCTGACGAAGAGTACGCGTGAGCGATATTCGACGCATGCGACTGAATCGTTATGCCGAAGTTGCCACGAACTGGTCGATCCCATTGGATTTGCTTTCGAGCATTTCGATGGCATTGGTAGGTATCGCGCCGACGAAAACGGTTTGCCCATCGATTCGACGGGTGAAATCTTTTCGACGACCAGCACGAACAGCAAGTTCGACGGCGCGCCGGCGCTCGCGTCGATTCTCGCCAACAGCCCCGACGTCCAAGCATGTTACGCCAGGCAATGGATCCGCTATGGTTATGGGCTCCTCGACGAAGGGCCTTTGTCGTGTTTGTCGAACAGTGTTGCGACGGATTTCCAAGGCGGAAATCTGAAAGTTCTCGACTTGCTCGTGTCGCTCACGAAAACGGCGCATTTCCGGGAACGTCGCGCGGATCCAGTCGATCCGGGAATGACTGATCCAGGTGGCGGAACCGGTGGAATGTCGAGTTCCAGCGGCGGAGGTGGCGCAGGTGGCAGCCCCGGTCCCATTAGCCCCATCGCTTTTACGACGAATGTCGACAGCGACTGGAGCACCGGATATCAGCTCACGGTCAATGTCACGAACATTGGCATGGAGAAAATTACGTGGACCATCGATTTAAAGGTCGAAGGCACCATTGCGAGTTTGTGGAATGCAACGTCCACTGAATCCAACGGGGTAACCACGTTCAAGGGTGTGGACTGGAACGGCACGCTCGATCCAGGCCAATCCGCGTCGTTCGGCCTCGTCGCGAATCGCTGAATCTCTCCAAAATCTACCTAGTTTGTTGCCTCGCACATCGGTTCGGGTAATACTGCGCCGGTAATGAATCGATCCGTCCATACAAATGGCGTCGAAAAAACGCCAGCCATTTCCGAGCTCTACCGTGATCCCTACATCGCGGTGCTTGCCGAAGTGCCGGGCGCTCTGATTCGTCTCTTGCGTTCGAATGTCCCTCATCCTACCCCTATTGAACTCGAGCAGAGCTTCCGCAATGTCGCGACGGCCATCGATCGCCATGGCCGAACGGGTCGCCTCATGCTCATTGATATGCGCGAAGCTTTGGGACGAAACGAGCCAGAATTCGATGTTGCATTACGAAAAATTCGACCCTTCGTGGAACGGGACATGGTGCGTGTCGTGGTGCTGCTACGTTCCACGGTGGGCATGCTGCAAATGAAACGTATCAATGAAGAGGACGGCGTTCCACGCGCGCTCGCGATGCGCGAACACGATGCGCTGAACTTTTTGCGAACAGGCCGTTTCGACAACCGTCCCACAACATCGATCGTCGCGACCAACGACAAGAAGCGATATTGACGATTAGCCTGCCACTTGATGCACCAGGAACACCACCCCGCCCGCAACAAGCGCTCCGCCGAGAATAGACGCAACGGTTTTTCCAAGCGCGGCACCGCCAATCGAAATAGCCATCGTGCTCTTGACAATCGTATTCGTCACAGCAGCCAAGGTAATCGCTGTCGCAGCAACTGGCGTTTCCAAACCCGATCGATGCAGGTCGGTAACGGACAGCGTAATGGCATCGACATCGGTCAGTCCCGCCAAAATGGCCGATGCGTAAAGTCCTCCCGAGCCCAAGTACGTCTGCGCCGCTTTGGCCACGAACAAGACGCCCCCATACAACAATCCAAAGGTCACTGCTTGTTTCAGCTCGAAAGGATTGCGTAAAGAAACGCTATCTTCTCCCGTTTTCTTCTCGTCGGAAACCGAACCGTCGCCTTTGGCCTCGGCGCGGCGCGTTTTGACATACAAGAAAACGGACGAAAAAAAACCAACGACAGCCATTGTTCCCAGGGACCAAACGAGGGTTGAAAGCAGGGGTCGATCCACGACGGCAACGACGGCGACGACACGCGCAAACATCGTCGAACAAGCCACGACGATGGCTACCGCGCATAACGGGGCCAAACGACTTTCTTTTTTCGCTTTACCTGCATACGTGAGCGTCACGGCCGTCGACGAAACGAGTCCTCCAAGAAGTCCCGTGAGCAACAGGCCGCGATCCTGACCTACCAGTCGCGATGCTAAGTACCCAGTAAAACTTATTCCCGCCACGAGCAGAATCATCATTCCAATCTTGAATGGATTCAGGACACTTAGCGGCCCATACACTTGATTGGGTAACACTGGCAAAACGATGAGTCCGAGAATCAAGAACTTCGTCGTTGCATAAACGTCGTCTGCGGAAACGCGTCCGACGAATTGGTGCATTGGCTGCTTTAATGCCAAAAGTGCCAATGTCGTCGCTGCGCACCCTGCAACCAAAAGATAACGCTGAGAATCGTCTGGCACGAGATCCTGCATGACTGCCAACGCACCCAACATGTACGTGATGAGCGCGGCAACTTCTGACGATATGCCAATGTCCCCGCGCCGTCCGCTCCACGCATGCGATACCGCAACGAATGCAATGACCCCCAAAAGCAATCCGCCAAGCATCCACATTCCCGCAATGGGACGAACGAGTGCCCCCATGGCGCCGAGTAATGCAATGAGGGGGAATGTACGAATACCGCCAAATTCACGCGATTGACGCCGACCGCCGGTTTCGACGGCTCCCGATTCGACGGCACCTGCCAATTCCGCCTGTTGACGTTCCGCGCCAATGAGTCCACCCGCAGCAACGGCAACGGCGATCGACACCAAGGTTTGTTGAAATGTCATAATTTTCGTCACGTCCCAGGATTGTTTTTCCTGCCCGTGGCCCGCGCCAATTCTTCGCGATCAATGGTGGCGTTCCACGTTTCAGTTCGGTACATATTGGCGTCGCGAAGCACAGCGCCACGCAAATTGGCATCGCTGAGAGAAGCGCCGCTCAGATTCGCGCTTTCAAACGAAGCCCCGATGAGCCGCGCATAACGAAAACTCGCATTGGTGAGATCCGCTTGTTGAAAGTTCGCTCGTTCAGAAACCATGCGCTGAAAACTCGCTTTGGCCAATTTGGCTTCGCGAAACAGGGCATCGCCAAGCGAAGCGCCATCCCATACGGAATTCACAGCATCAACGCGCGCAAATGATACACGATTGACGCGCATCGCATCCGCATGCACACCAGTCATGACTGCATCGTCGAACGTCATTCCTTCGCCCGAAATGTCGTAAAGCCACGCTTCGACGAGTTGCGCGGCAATAAAAGACGCGCGCTCCAATACGGCTCCCGTAAAGTCAGCTCCGCCAAGTTCCGCGCGATCGAACACCGCACGTCGAAATGCCCCGCCCGCAAAATGCGCACGTTCGCAATTTGCCCCGACGAACACAGCCCCATCTCCACGTGCCCCCGTCATCTCCGCCTGGACAAACGACGCACCAGACAAATCGGCGCCATCGAACGTTGCACCCGTCAAATCCGCACGATCGAATTTGGCGGATGCTCCCCGTATGCCAGCAAAAACGGCTTCACACGCCTGCACTTCCGTCAGATCCGCACCTTCGAAACGTGCGCCACGAAGATTCGCTCCACACAGATTAGCTCGAACCAAGGATTGTCTGGACAAATCAAGGCCGGAGAGATCCGCATCCGCGAGATCGAGCCCATCGAGCGATTCACCTTGCGCCAATCGTTTTTCCACACGTAGACGCGGCGTCATCGTGTTCGCTGGTTCGCGCACTGCTGCAAATGGCGACAGTTCGCCTGGCCCAGCTGAAAACAATTCCGACTTCGACATGATGACGGTGCGTTCTTTGCGAACGACGACCGGACCAGAAGGCGACGTGGAGCCAGCTGACGGAGGCGCTTTCGATTCGGTATATGCCGCCATCGGCTGCGTTCCAAACGCGCCTTTCGATGGACCAGTAGGCGACGGAAATCCTTGCAAAGTTGTTTTGCGCTCAAACAGTGGTTTGGCCAGGTCACCGGGTTTGGCAGGGACATTCACCATTGGCGGAGCGCCAGGCTTGGGAGGAGACGTCGCGATCATGGTCGTCGACGGTTTGCCCGGGAACGGTGTATTCAAAACAGAAGGCAAAACGGCAGGCATTACCCGCGCCGATGACGTGACTGGTCGCGGAGGAGCCGCTGGCGTTGGAGCCGGAACAGATGCAGGACGCGGCACGGTCACGGCAGGCATGAGGCCAGGTATTGCCGTGATTTGTCGACTCGGCATAGCGACGGTCTGCTTCGGCGAAACAGGAGGAGGCGGCGGCACCGATGCTGGTCGAGGCGCCGACGGAACGATGGGCCTTGCAACGGTCGGTGCAACAGGCGCAGGCGGCGGAACGGAGCCTCGACGTGGAACGTTGGGATCCGCATCCGCCATTTTCATCGATGGCTTCGGAGCAAGCGGTGGAACCAAAGCTCGACGCGGAATCGTAGGAGGTTCAGGCGGGTTTTCCTGGGCAACCAATCGCTCGGTGATCGACGGCAAATGTCTGCGCGCCGCAACAGAAGTCGAACGCTCCATCTGCTTCGTGATACTATCGCCCAACAATTCTCGGCGCTCGTCGAAGACTTCGATCGCATCGTCCGATATGTCCATCGTGGGTTCGTCCAGGATGAACCCCCCGCGAGGCGCGTTGACTTTTGACGAAGCGAGGTTCCCTTGCACAGCCGCGGCCAAGGCATCTCTGCTCAAGATCGTCGTCACTGCTTCAAAAGAAGAGTCGTCGTCTTCCTCGTCGCCGCCTTGCATGCAACCTCGAATGTACCGTGCTTGGAACACGACTGGAACCGATCATTTCCGTAACGTTGTTCTTTTGTCGGTTCCGAATCGACCATGCGTGTGTGGCGCCTCGCTACCTTCGCCACAACTTTCCACTCTCTGCGATCAATCTCGCGCAGGTCCAAAACGACTTATACGCGTCGCTGCGGCATATCCCTGTCTTTTTCGGCGGCCTGAGCAAATAGTACGTGTTTGAAAGATTGGAATCAGCAAAACTGTCATGGGCTCCTTCGCGCGAGTCCATTCGTGCCCAAAAGACAATTGGTTGCTTCAAGGTACCACCATGAGCCGAGGAAAACCCATCGCTGCGCTGCTACTTTCCCTCATGTTGGGATGCTCCGGCGCATCGTCAGACTCGGACACGAGCAACTCCAACCCGAACAATCCTGATCCAAAAAATCCTGATCCAAACAATTCTGCGGCAAGCGCTTTGTGTCCAGCAGGAACAGGCGCAGTCACCGTTGGTACGGACAAACGATTCTTGTTGGGGATGAACTACGCGTGGGCTGATTTCGGAGCTGATTTTGGGGGAATCGCTGGTTGGGGTCAAAACGGAGTGTCGAGTGGTCTGGACGAACATGCGAAAAATCTCGCTACGATGCGCAAGAGTGGCGCGGGGGTTTTACGCTGGTGGATGATGCCCGACTTCCGAAGTGATGGCGTCGAGTTCGACGGGAGTGACAAACCTTCCGGACTGGGAGGATCGATGGCCGAAGACCTCCAAGAAGCATTACGCTTGGCCGACGAAGCGGACATCAACCTGATGCTGTGCCTTTTTTCTTTCGATGCGTTTTTCCCGACGCGCGAAGTTGGAGGTCAAAAGGTTCGCGGCATCTCGCCCATGGTTCGCGATGTTTCTTCGCGAGCATTGCTCATCAACAATGTGATTCGACCGCTCGCGAAAGTCGTGCAAGGCAGCGCGTATGCACATCGGGTGATCGCTTGGGACGTCATCAACGAGCCTGAATGGGCGATGATGGGACCGAGTCCTTACGGAGATCCAGGGTATGATCCGATGCCGAACATCGATGCAGTGACGCACCAAGAAATGGAAACGTTCGTGCGTGAAGTAACGGTAGCGTTGCACGAAGAAACCGATTCGCTCGTAACCGTGGGCAGCGCAGCAGTCAAATGGGCGCACGCTTGGAAAACTGTAGGAATTGATTTTTACCAGCCACACGTATACAACTGGATCGATCAATATTGGCCCTACGACAATCCGCCGTCGATGTACGACCTTGCCGACAAACCCGTGGTGATTGGTGAGTTTCCCGTCGAGGGTTTGTCCGGTGTACCGCTCGAGACGATGTTCGAGACGCTTTATCAAGTTGGCTACGCAGGCGCGATGCCTTGGGATTTTCACCTCGCCAAAGCTGCGGATTTCGCGACAATGGCGACGTTCGCGGAAAAATACCACTGTGGAGGCGTAACGGCTTCGAATCCTCCGCCGACGGGCAATTGTGCGGACGTACCGCCGGACAACGTCTACACGTGTGAACAACAAGCGGGTTGGGGCAAGTGTAACGAGCCTTGGATGGAAGGCTTTTGTCTCAATACGTGCGGCAAGTGCCCCTAGGTGGCTGGTGTCAAACGTCGCGAGCGCCCGAAAGCTAGGGCGACGGAGCGAGGAATCCTCCTGGATTTCGAGCGATGTCGACCGACGATTTCGGGCGCGCAGCAGTTTGACACCAGCTACCTAGTGTAAGTTTTTTTTCGCGCCAACTTCTTGGCCCGCGGCGCAGACAGCTGATAACAGCCAAGCGTATGCCGACGCTCCCACCCGTTTTACCAATGAAATACAACGGCACGTTGTTCGTCGGAGACAACCTCGACATTTTGCGTCGACATTTGCCACAGGGATCGGTGGATTTGGTCTACCTGGATCCTCCGTTTCAGAGCGGAAGGACGTACCACGTGTATACGGGCGTGCGAGCGCCCGCGCCGGGTCCAATGGCTTTCGACGATACGTGGACGTTTGGCCCGCACACAAGACGGACGCTCGATAACCTGGTGGGAGACGGTGATCCGATTGGTCGAGCGCTCGGGGGTCTTTATGGGTTTCTTGGCGAGTGCGACATGATGGCGTATCTCGTGACGATGGCCGAAAGAATCGTGGAGATTCATAAGGTTCTGCGTCTTTCGGGGAGCGTATTTCTCCATTGTGACCCCACGGCAAGTCATTACTTGAAAATCGTCATGGACGCAGTGTTCGGTCCCGATTGCTTTCGTAATGAAATTGTTTGGCGTTATCGTCGCTGGCCAACGAAATCACATCGATTTCAGCGCATGCACGACATTATTTTGTTTTACACGCGGTCGGCAAATCCCGGCCATACGTTCCACACTTTGTATGGTTACGAAGAGCTTGCGGAATCCACAAAAAAAACGTTCGGTACAAAAAAACAACGTGCGGATTTTTCGACGGGGCATCGCAAGCCGGGATTGAGCGACGAAGAAACGCTCGGGCCACCTCTTTCGGACGTTTGGGAAATCGGTGTCATTGCCGCAAAAGGCAAAGAACGGCTTGGATATCCAACGCAAAAACCCGAAGCGTTGCTCGAACGAATCATTTTGGCCGCAAGCAACGAAGGCGATTTGGTGCTCGATCCATTCTGCGGATCTGGAACGACGCTGGGAGTGGCTCAACGATTGGGAAGGAATTGGATCGGCGTCGATCGCAGCATGGAAGCCCGACGGACGGTGGAAGAGCGCATGCGCCGATCGTTTGGAAAAACCGCTCGGTGGATCCTGATTGATGACAACGTGACGAAAGCGCAACTGCGTCCGCTGGCGAAAATCAGCTCCGCGAACGCGCATATCGTTAATGAAGTCGCATAATTGAGTATTACTGGGTTTCACCCAGACCCGACCAGGGGCTATCCGCCCCTGGACCCGGACCAGGCAGAGTCCTGGACCTTACATTGGTTCGCCCGCGATGCGGTCGAACCAAAAAGATGGTCGCGACGCTAGAGAGTCACGACAAGACTTGACACCAAGCACGCATTTCGGAACTCTTGCCGACATGCGTTTTTCTGCTCGCGGTGTTGCCGTGTCAGTGCTGCCATTCGTCATGGGTGCTTGTGCAGCGTCATCTCCGCCGGTGCCGAATCTGATTTGTCCGGATTACAATACCCCGATCCTGCGCGATTGCTCGATGGTAACTCCTTCGACGCTGAAGGAAAAACCCGAGGTTCAGATCGCCATCAGGCCAGTGACCAATGCTAACAGCATTGAAGTCACGCTGACGATCCGCTCGACGATGGCTGAGAAGGCACCATCGTTTGCGATTCGCACACCGGACGCGTCGGCGGTGAAGATCACGGTCGCTACGGACGCGAAAGGGAAACTCGAATTGCGGGAAGAGCGCACCGGGGAGGGCGTGAAATGGTCGCCATCGCGTCCTGTCGTGGGCCAGCTTTGGATTACGTATACGGCGCAATCGCGGATCGAAGAAGGCCAATTGCCCTGGATGGTATCCGATCCAGATCGACTCGAAATCATGGGCGATGCGCTCATGTTGCCCGATGTCGACGAAAATCAGAAGATCACTGTGGGCCTGAGTCTCGATTTGTCACCTTATGGCACGGACGGTGCTCGAGGCACGTTCGTCAGCGGAGCGGCCACGAGTTACGGGATTGGTTCGTCTCGAGAAATCAATGCGTCGCCGCGAGAAATTCGGAATATGGTCATTGTGGCGGGTCGTATGGGGACGGCGGTTTTCGATACTTACGAAGGACACGACGAAGCAGCATGGTTTGGTTATACGGCATTCGATCCGCGTCCGGTGAGTGCCGATACGGCGGCATTTCGGACGGCCGCGGCCGAATTTTTTGGGGAGCATAGTTCGACGCCGCAAACGTTGCTCATCGTGCCTGTGCCGGGACCAACGGGCGCATTCGTTGCAACGCGACGAACGCAAAGCGTGCTCGTGCATGTAGCGGTGGCGGATACGTGGTCTGGGCCTTTACGCATTGCGACGGCGGTGGAAACGCTTCATGCTTGGATTGGTGAACGGTTGTGGATCGGTCCGGAAGAACCATCACGAGTGCACGAAGGCGTGTGGTTTGCTGATGGGTTTACCCGACATTTGGCGCGGGATATGCTTTTTCGATTTGGCCTCGTCACGCCGCTCGAAGTGGCCAGTGAAGTAAATTCGCTCGAATCGGTGCTCGCAATGTCACCTTTTGCGCATGAATCGAATGCTACGCTGGCAACACGCACGAAAGAAGCGGGGGTGGTGCAAACACTCGTGACGCGTGGGGCACTTTATGCGTTGTACGTGGACGCGGCTATTCGAAAGAAAAGTGGCAACAAGCGAACGCTCAATGACCTGATCCGCACACTTTACAACAAGGGCAAGGAAAAACTCGGGCCACTGAATACGAGTGCTTGGACCGAAGCGATACAAGTGGAAGTCGGGGCGAGTGGCCCGAAGGATTTCGCGGCGATCATTGAAAAAGGTGGCGCCATTGATTTGCCGAGCGATGCGTTGGGTCCGTGTTTTCGGAAAGAATCGAGGACGTTTGCCCAATATGATTTGGGTTTCGACGATGTAGCATCGCGCCAAGCCAAACCGCCTAAGGTGACGAGCGTGCGCAAAGACGGGCCAGCATATCGAGCGGGATTACGCGAGGGAATGGAAATGGTCAACTTGCAACGATCTGCGGGTCGTAGTGATGTGCCAGCGGTCGTGATTTTAACGAAGGGCGACCAGGATGAAACGATTCGGTACAATCCGGCGGGGGCCAAGGTCAAAGGGCGAGGTTGGGTACGTGTAAAAGACGTGCCTGACGAAAAGTGTACGAAATGAGGAACGACGAAGCGGCCTTGGCTGAAGCGTTGGTCGAAGCGGAAGCGAAAAAAACCGTCACAAATAGATAAATTTGAACAAGGGCTGTTCAAATAGTCGTGTCTGTGGCACGTTGTTTATCTTGATTGATCCACCATGGCCCGTCTAATTCAGCACATCGTCGAGAACCCTCGAGCCTGCTCGTACATTCCGAACGAGATCGCGTCGCTCGAACATCGCATCATGGTCGACATCGAGCCTGACGAACTCGATTGGTTGCTCGCGCATGGCTATCGTCGATTTGGTCCGGATTATTTTCGACCGGTATGTACACCATGTGGAGAATGCATTTCCACGCGTGTTGTGGTTTCAGAATTCGAGATTAGTCGTAACCAGCGGCGCGCACGGAATCGATCGGCACATTTACGCATTATGGTGGGACCTCCGCAGATCGATGACGAACGGCTAGCATTGTATCATGCGTGGCACGCGGAGCGGGAAACGGCACGCGAATGGTCGCCTGCGGTGATTACGGCGGAGGATTATTTTCATCAATTTGCGTTTCCGCATCCGTCTGGGCGGGAGTTGGCATTTTATGATGATTCCGCGGGTGGGCGACTCGTAGCGATTGGTATTTGCGATGAAACCCCATTGGCTTGGAGCGCGGTGTATTGTTTTTACGATCCGACCTACGCGCGTTTGTCGCTTGGAACGGCCAATGTCTTGGCATTGATCGAGCTGGCCCGGGCGCAGGAAAAACCGTACATGTACCTTGGGTATCGCGTGAGTGCGTGTGCGTCGTTGAAATACAAGTCGGCGTTTCATCCGCAAGAGGCGCTGATTGGAAGGCCGCTCGATTTTGAAAAACCGCGGTGGGAGCGGATCGCGAGGGCGCCGGAAGAGATTACCACGTAGTGCCATTCTGCCACGCCCCTGCCAAATCACATGCCTGCGGATAGTTTCCAGCGCATTGGTTCGCCCCCGACAAATACGCCGTGCACACTCCACCGGCACACCCTGTTTCACACACGCGAAAAGGCTCCCTGATACCATTATTACATTCTTTCGATCAATGGATTTCTGCTCCGACGAACCACTGCAGAAAAACCGTACACGGAGAACGGAAAAACCTCTCGACAAGATGTTGACGTAGGTCACACTGGCGCCTTCAAATGGTTCGTCAGCGACGAGATCGGTTTGTTCAGATTCTACCCGTGGTGCATCCCGAACGGGTTCGAACGCATCATGACGAGTGGGTCAAAGGCGCGTTATCGCGATGGTTGGACGGGCTCGGCGATGTCGTCGTCGACGCACGTATCCCAGGTGAAACTCGTCGCGGCGACGTGCTCTTCACGGAGCGAAAAGACAAACGGGGACGTCGACGAAGCGTTGGCCTCTTGGGCGAACTGGCCCGTGGTTGCGTCTTGTTCGAGCCTTTTCGGAATCCGGTGACGTCTTGGGAACTCGCGACATGCGTCGTCAAGGGGATCGAACACACGGCACTTAGCGCTCGAGCCGCAAGGCGGGCAAAACAGCCGCCCTCAACGGTCGCGCCCACGACGGTCTGTGTAATCACTCCGAGTGCATCGACGAACTTGAAAACCGATGCGGAGTTTACACAACTTGACGTAGACAAACCCGGCGTCTATCGGCTGGCAAAGATACTACATACCGTGATTGTCGTGGTCGACGAGCTGGTGGAGAATGCGTCGACGATGTGGCTGCGCCTGCTCGGCCGTGATGAAGTACAAGCTCGAGCGGTGGAGGAACTCGAACAAATGAGTGTTCGAGAGCCTCTGCGAGATGCTACATTCGAGTTACTGGCCGCGTGGCACCAAAGTTTGCCCAAGTCCGTACGAACAAACCTCGATCGAGAGATGCTGATGAACTGGATGACGAACTGGGAACAGGCCTACAAACGCTGGGAAGGCAAAGTGCTCGACAAGGGCAAAGCAGAAGGCAAAGCAGAAGGCAAAGCAGAAGGCAAAGCAGAAGGCAAAGCAGAAGCCGTGATTACTGTGCTCGAACGTCGGGGTTTGTCACTCTCTGCAACGCAGCGCAGACAAATTTCGAGTTGCACAGACATCAAACAACTCGACGCATGGCTCGATGGTGCCATCACGACATCGAGCGTCAAGGCCCTTCTCACGCACGTCGTGCAGCCACAGCCCCGGCGACGAACGGCAGGTCGCGCCGCGTGATGCTGGGTTGACCGCTGCTCGAGTCATGCTCGAGTCAGACGCGTCCACCACCTTGCACGACCACCGTAACCATCACTCGTATGGCCTCGCCGAACGATCCGGCGTACGTGGAAAGGTTTTTCGGGTGAGCGGATCTGCGGCCATGAGTGATACGAGCAGCACGATGAACAGAAACGTCACAATGACAATCAAGCGATTGGCGAATCGTTGTTCGATGAGGTGCATAAAGATAAAGAGCACGATCAAGGTTTTCACCATCGAAATCGCGAGCGCCACGGCAAGTTCGGTGGAGCCGCTCAAGCCCAGTCGTGATGCGCCAAAGGACAAGAAGGTCAGGGCGAGCAAAGCTACCCACGCCAAACCCGTTTTTCTTGCCGTAACGTGCGCGCTAATCATGGGTTTGCCTCATTTCGCCAAGTAAAACAGCGGCCACAGAAATATCCAGACGACGTCAACCAGATGCCAATAGAGCCCGGCATTCTCGACGATGATGGACCGACCCCGGCCATATCGACGGCGCGCACACCCGACACCCGCAATGCCGAGCAGAATCATTCCAGCGACGACGTGAAGCGCATGCAACGCGGTCATGAACCAATAAAGCGTTTGTCCCATGATAACTCCGCCGGCCGGCGCGTCGGCCATGGTATACATTCCCGCAGGAAGAGAATGATGGCGAATGTGGTCTCCGTATTCGACAAACTTCACCACGAGAAACATTGCGCCAAACACCGCCGACAAACCCAGAAGTAAAGCGGCAAAACGCGACCGATCCTCGCGCACGAAATGTACCGCCAAAGCCACGGTAAAACTCGACGTGATGAGCACGACGGTGTTGAGCGTGCCGAGCAGCGTGTCATTCTGCAAAAGTGCCTTGTGAAACTCGATTGGGTACATCGCCCGATAGGTCGCGTACAACGCAAAGAGTCCACCAAAAAGAAGCGTTTCGCTACCGAGAAAAAACCACATGGCGAGACGAGCGGCGTGTTCTTGTTTTTCGATGGTTTCGAATTGTTCAGCTAACTCGACAGCGTGCACGAGCATCCTCCTCGCTGAGGTGGTAATCGTAGGGTGATCGTTCGATGAGGGGCGTTGTGTCGAAGTTGTGTTTCGATGGTGGAGAACTGGTAATCCATTCAAAACTTCGCGATCCCCATGGGTTTGGACCAGCGCGACCACCCCATTTCAGAGCTACGAGCAAATTGACGAGGGCTAAGATGAGGGCAGCACCGAGCAGCCACGCGCCGCCCGTCGAAAGCACGTTCAACCATTGAAATCGCGGCGGATAGCTGTAATAGCGCCGTGGCATGCCCGCATTGCCGAGCAAAAATTGCGGTAAGAACGTGAGAATGAAGCCGATAAACACGGCTACGGATGTCAACAGACCCACGCGTTCGTCGTAGAGTTTCCCGAACATCTTCGGAAACCAATAATGCGCCGCGGCCAAGAATGCCGTGAGCGTTCCGCCGACCATGATGAAGTGGAAATGGGCGACGACGAAGTAGCCATCATGCCAATGCACATCGAGGGCTTGCGTCGCGACGGCGACACCGGTCATTCCGCCGAACACGAAGAGAAAAAGAAACCACAAGAAATAAAGCATGGGCGTGGCAAATGTTATGGATCCTCCGCGCAACGTGGCGACCCAGGTAAAGACTTTGATGGCGGAAAAGATGGCCACGAACATGGACAAACCGCCAAAAATGCCTGCATCGAATTCGCTCATGCCCGCGACGAACATGTGGTGGCCCCAGGTGAAAAAACCAACGAACGCAATGCCGAGCGACGAATACGCAATGGCCCGGTAACTTGCGGGTCGTTTTTGACAAAACGTGCAAACGACTTCGCTGATGACCGCAAAGGCCGGCAAAATCATGATGTACACGGCCGGATGCGAATAAAACCAGAAAAGGTGTTGGAACAGGACGGGATCCCCTCCGTAACGAGGATCGAAAATGCCGAGCCCTAGGCTATGATCGAGCGCCACCAAGGTGAGTGACAACCCAAGTACGGGCGTAGCGAACAAAATGATGATGCTCGTGCCTTAGATTGCCCACACGAATAATGGGAGGCGTCCCCAATGCAAACCTTTCGCGCGTAACGTGTGGGTGGAAACGACGAAATTGAGTGCCGTCATGATGGACGATATACCATTGACGAAAATGCCAATTCCCATCCATGTCACGGCGGTGTGCGACGTCGAGCTGTAGGGCACATAAAACGTCCAACCGGTATCGGCGCCGCCCGCGAGCATAGCCGTGAGAATGATGATGGCGCTCGCAACGTAGACGTAGAAACTGGCCAAGTTGATGCGCGGAAAGGCCAGGTCCTTCGCACCGAGCATGAGTGGCAAGGCAAAATTTCCAAAGACGGCGGGAATTGCTGGAATCATGAATAGCCAGACAATCGTGATGCCATGCAGCGTAAACATCTGGCTTTAGGTCATCGAATCGATGATGGTGGCTTCGGGCGTGAGCAATTCGGTGCGCAAGACCAGGGCAAACGCTCCGCCAAGTCCCAAGAATAAGAGTACGGCCCCGTAAAACATCAAGGCAATCCGCTTGTGGTCCTTCGTGAGCAGCCACGAGCGCACGCCACTTTCCGCACGCATGTAATCGAGGTGCGTCGCTCCGGCTCCGCGCGGATCGACTCGCGCACCTTCGTCCATTTCCCAAGTCGCTTCGCTCATGGTTGTACCTCTGGAATTTGCTCGATAGATCCATTAGGCGTCACGACGATACCTCCCGGAAGCCCTCCGCCCGACGGGGGGCGAACGGAGCGTAGACTTTTGATGAGTTCAATGATGGCGGCTGTTTCGGCAGGTCGCGTCAATCCGCGGTAACTCGGCATGATGGGTGGAAAACCGGTGTGAAGTTTGACCATGGGGTCCATGATAGATTCCGTGATATACGCCTCGTCCACAATGTTCTGACCTCCTTGGGCGATAGGCACGGCAGCACCATAAAGCCCCGCCCAGGTCGGTCCGAGATGAGCGGTTCCATCAAGAGAATGGCACCGCAAGCACCCTAATTGCGCAGCCGCGAGTTCGCCCTGACGCACCATATTGACCGCCTCGGGCGGCGAGTATCGACCGACGACCGCAGGTCGTTCGCTGGTTTGTCCCGCCAACGGAGGATTCGGCACTGCACCATCGAGCCAACGTTCGTAATCTGCGGCGGACAAAACGACGACGTCGCCGCGCATCGTCGAATGACTCACGCCACAATACTCGGTGCAGAGAATCTCATGCCGGCCCGGCTCTGGCGCTTCGAACCACAACGTCGTGAGGCGTCCCGGTACGACGTCTTGTTTAACTCGAAAATCAGGAACGAAGAAGCTATGAATGACATCGCGCGAGGCCAGAATGAGTTTGACCGGACGCCCAGCCGGGACGTACAAAGTCGCAATCGAATTTGCGCCATCGGGATATGCAAACTTCCACATCCATTGGTTGCCAGTAACATACACTTCGAGGGCTCCTTCGGGTGCCACGCGCATACGCATGTATTGACGAAATCCGATGACCCACCAAAGAATGAAGAGTCCGAAAAGGCCCATGATGACGGCAGCTTCGGCCCAAAATGGAATCGGGCCCGTGGCTTTGCGCGTAACGCCAATGGCACGGCCAAAACGACGACGATACCGAAGGAGAAAATACCCGCCGAATAGACGCTTGTTCAAAAACACCTGCAGCCCCGAGACTCGCCGGGTGTAATGGATTGCCCTCGATTTTGGTCGGTCGGCCTTCGTGAGATTCAACGAGTAGTCCCGTGCCATACCCGCGAAACGTCATGGATGTCGCGTAATATGTGGACACGCCCGGGGTGACTTCGCGCGGCCGAATCGTATACGGAAGAATTTTTTCGACAGGGTCCTTGACACAACCAGTCATGCCCGCAAGAGCCATGCTGGCTCCCATCAATTCGAGAAATCGCCTCCGATATGGTTCGTCGGGGCGCGCGTCCGCTCCCTCGGGAAATTCGCCTCGTGCCTCACCAGGTTGTTTGTCGAGCGCGCGCCAAATTTCACGTTTGGTTTTTCTTGCCAAATCATTTTTATTGACTTCGTCGATACCCAACGTGACCTCCTAGCGGTGGCAAGCCGTGCAATTAATGAGGCTTCGAATTTGATATTGGCGAACGAGTTGCGGGCCCAAGACGGCTTGATCCGGGGCCGCCCACGTCATATCCGTGACCTTGTCGAGCGGCCGGACAGCCAGTTCGGGGTTTCGGTGACAATCGAGACACCAACCCATGGACAAATCGGCGACTTGATACACGCGGCCCATGCGATCGACGCGGCCGTGGCAGGTGACACAGCCAAACCCTTTGTTCGTATGAATGGCGTGATTAAAATAAACAAATTCGGGAACGTCATGAACGCGATTCCACGAAATAGGGAAGCCTGAAACATAGCTGCGCCGAACAGGCTCGAGCATGGCGCTTTGGTTCCAAATTTGGTTGTGGCAACCCATGCACAAATCGGTCGAAGGAATACCCGCAGTGGCCGCCGACGTAGCCGATGCATGGCAATAGAGACAATCGATTCCGTCATCTTGGACGTGATGCCGATGGTCGAACTCGACAGGTTGATCAATGGGATCGAATTGCCCGCGCCACGTGGGTGTACGTACCCAAATCATCGGCGCAGCAATCACGCCGGAGACGCCAAGGACACCAATCCCAAGCGCAAGGCGAAATGCCGTATTGGACCAGGGACGAAATAATGCCGCCATCGTAGGCTCGCGTGGACAATGACGCCGACTCCAGTTTGGCGTCTATCCACGAGCTTCGATGCAACAGAGTGAGGATTGGTTGCTACAAGAAAAACGAACGAGCGAATTCAGCCGACGAGTGAAGGCCAATCGGTGTGTACGAAACCAACCTCGGGTTTGTCCACTCGCTCGTAGGTATGTGCGCCGAAGAAGTCGCGTTGGGCTTGCGTCAAGTTCTGGGGCAAACGCGCGGACCTGTACGAGTCATAATACGCAAGGCTCGAGGAAAACGCGAGGCACGGAATACCTTGCGTTTGGGCAAAGATCACCGCGCGGCGGAAACCGGTCTGCGCCGTGGCCATGGCGTCACGGAAGCGAGCGTCGAGCAACAAGCTGGGAAGGTCCGCTCGTTTGGCATATGCTTCGCGAATACCGTCGAGGAATTGGGCGCGAATGATGCAGCCACCTTTCCAAATGCGCGCGATTTCGCCGAGCTGCAAGTTCCAATGAAACGTTTCCGACGCCGTACCCAAAAGTGCCATTCCTTGCGCGTAGGAACAGATCTTTGCGGCGTACAGCGCATCGTGCACGGCAGCAACGATTTCCTTTTCGTCTTCATCGCGGCGACTCGTTTGTCCGCTCGGACCGGCGAGCACCCGAGAAGCTTCGACGCGCTCGGTTTTACGAGCCGATAGCAATCGAGCCATAATCGCGGCGTCTATCGTTGGAATGGCGACACCCAGATCGAGGGCGACTTTCGACGTCCAAAGGCCGGTACCTTTTTGTCCAGCTTTGTCCAAAATGAGGTCGACCAGCGGACTGCCCGATTCTGGCTCCTTGGCGCGGAAGATCTTGGCCGTGATCTCAATGAGAAACGACGACAATACGCCTTCGTTCCATTCCGCGAAAATATCTGCTAACCGATCCGCAGAATAGCCAAGCCCGCGGTGCAGAATGTCATACGCTTCGGCGATGAGCTGCATATCGCCGTATTCGATTCCATTATGCACCATCTTGACGAAATGGCCCGATCCGCCCGGACCAATGTATGTCACACACGGACCATCGTCGACCTTCGCCGCAATGGCCTCCCATATCGGACGAATTTCCTCGTACGCGTCGCGCTCGCCTCCCGGCATGAGCGACGGGCCCCAAAGCGCCCCTTCCTCGCCACCAGATACACCCGACCCAATGAATCGAATTCCCGCGGCCGCAAGTTCTTTCTGACGTCGCTCCGAATCTTCGTACCAGGAATTGCCACCATCAATGATGATATCGCCCGGCTCCAAAAACGGACGCAACTGGTCAATGGTCCAATCCACCGGCTGCCCCGCCTTGACAAGAAGAACGATCTTTCGCGGACGCTCGAGCAACCGAGCCAAATCAGCAGCCGTTGGCGCACCAAAGAATTGAAGGCCTTTGGCACGTGTCGCCAAAAGTCGGTCGATTTTGGACGGATCACGGTTGTGCACCGCGATGGGAAAACCATGCCGTTCGATGTTCAGTGCGAGATTCTCGCCCATGACAGCGAGCCCCACGAGCCCGATTTTCGCTTGCACCACGACCTTGACCTCCTGCGGAATGAGCCTTTGCGGGTTTTCATCAGGCGTTGCGAGCGTTGCGAAGCTAGGGAGGACGACGGAAGCGTACATCGTACGCTGAGTAAGTCCGACCGACGCAGCGCAACGCGCAGCAGCCTGATGAACACCCGCTTCGAGGTTCGACTAGCACAACCAGCATCGCGTGAGAACTGCGATCGACAGGACACACGAAATTCATCCTCGACGCCCCTCGACGACGTACCAAAGGCCTTCAATTCTTTGGTGCGCCAACGGCTGCTGATTTGGCTCGGTTGCTCGAGCGTCCGCGAAAGATC
>JANORL010000697.1:0-4454 GCA_031415295.1 Polyangiaceae bacterium
CCCCCGCCATTCCGCCGGCCCCCGCCATTCCGCCGGCCCCCGCCATTCCGCCGGCCCCCGCCATTCCGCTGGATCCGCTGCTGCTGCTGCTGCTAGCGCTCGACGAGCTCGACACCCCCGATGCCCCATCATCTGGCGTGAGACTTCGATCGACCTTCGTAATCAGTTCGCATCCTGTGCTCACGGAACAAACCGCGATCGCTACCAAGATGGTTCGTGCACTTCGTTGCGGCTTCATGGGTGTACCTTCAACCAAGCCTAACACGAGATGTTTCGACGATGGCAGAGTTTTGCGACGTTCACATGCAGAATCCTGCTCGATTGCGAATTCACCAGCGAACGTTCATCAGTTCTCGATGTTCTTGCAGCATCGAAATCCCAAATGATAATTACCGTGACTGTTGTAGTCCATGATTTTCGTGGCATGCCAATCAGGAGCGCGCCATCGGCAATCATCTTCGTGCGCTTCATAATTCGAGAAAATAAACCAGCTCCCCTTCATTTCCGTCTCGCCCGCGCCCCCGCGACTCATGAGTTCCTCGGGCCGTAAAGGCAAATTCATATGTTCGGCCACGTTGCCGTGTAAATCGTATACACCCAAGGGGCTCCGACATTCCGGAAACGAACCCGCAGGAAACGTATTCGATCCACAACGCTTCCATCCACTCGCCGTGCAGCCTTCGCTCTTTTGACTCCGTGTGCCGCATATGGAATGGTCTTTTTTAATGCCGTATGCCCACGTGATTTCGCGATCACGATTGTGAAAATGTTTGGCGTTTCGGCGTTCTTTGTCGAAAAAATATTCGTCATTAGGCGAGTGTACGGCACCTGCGCACGAGCCTTCCCATTCGTGCGCGTCGCATAACCGCTTGCCAATCGCCGCACAAATCTCGACGGCTTCCCGCGCCGACGCATAAACAACAGGATGCTCACACGGGATCCCTGGAAACTCATAACGATCGATACAGGCTTTGGCTGTCGCCGCCGTTTCGCCCATCGTGGGATCATATAGGGGGGCCATGAACGGAGTGTCACATCGCAGTTCGTCGGCCTCGAATCCGCCTAGCGCATTACGCTTTTCTCGGCATTCTTTACGAGTCACCGGATATTTCGTCACCGCAGGATTGCCCTGACCCATGAGCGTCGAATGGTCGATAATCGCTTTGACGGCTTTTATCTGTTCGTCGGTCAAATGCAAAAGCGGGCCCATGCGTCGAAGTAGCGCCGCGCGCTGTTCTTCGAGCGTTTCCGGATAGACCTCTTCCTCGGGCAGTGGCGGCATCTCGACACGTGCAGGCACCGGCGTCGCGACCGAGCCAATCGGAGGCGCGACGATGTCGGCCGAGCCAGACAGCAGTGGCGCGGCAGACTCCGCCGAACTCGGCGCAGGGGAAGGGGGGTTGTCCTTCGGTGCCGATTTGCAGCCCATGGCGGCAACAAACGGCAGCAAAAGGAGCGAAACGAGCAAAGGGAGGCGTGCGCGGACAGAGTGCATGGGACGACGATTGGCCCGAGCGTGATCCGTCCGCGGCGCGCGGTCAAGGCATGACAGTGAGAACGGGCAGGTTGTGGATTTCGAACGATAATCCGGCGTTGGCTCCTGCGCCATTCTTGTCGCAATACGTGTAGCTAGATCCGTCACGCGTGAACCGGTACACGTACCGATACGAACCAGCCGCGGGAGCGACGAACGTCCCCATGTATTCGTCGTCGTTGCCCGATTGAGTGTTGTACGTGGCGGGAGAGAATTGATAACCGCTTTGGGTTTCTGGATTCACGTTCACCGGGCCATATCCGACTTCGGCTGTAATGGCCGCGTTTGCGCCCATGGCTTCGGTAAATCCAGCTTCGTAAACGCGACCGAAAATGGTCGGGATCATCTGGCCAGCCATGATCGAGATGTCCGTCGGGAATTGGACGTTGCAATAATCCATTTCCACCGATATGCCCGATTCATTGGCCGTGCCCATCGCGCCCGCAACCGGACAATCGCATTGCAGCGCCATCGTGGCACCATGACGAGGCGCAACGTTCAGCAGTTCCGTGTCGGTTCCGTTTTGACCCGTATCCGTGCATCCAGCTCCCTTGCGGAAAACCGATTGCGTCGTCGACGGTTGTTGAGCAGCCGCTGCACCCTCGAAGCAGCCCGTATTGCCGTACCCCACGAAATCGCGAATTGTGGTACCGGTTGGACAACCTCCTGACAAGAGCGTTGTCGTGGAAACAAGTGCGAGTTTGCTCGAGTTTGCCGAAAGATTCGTACCATTCGTCACTTCCGGCGTGGGCAAAGCAATCCCATTGGCACCACCACTACCGAACTGAATGAGGTAATACCCGCCAGCGGTAATCGTACCCGCGAGCGTTGGTCCTCCCCATACCGTGCCGTTCTGACTGGCAATCTGAAGGGTCCAACCCGTAACGTCGACCGGCGTGTTTCCCCGGTTGTGCAACTCCACGAAATCATGCGTGTAAGTCGCACCATTGGCACCACCCGAAGTGTAAATCTGGCTGATGACGACCGAGCCTGCACACGTCGATTGTGGAACCTGCGTCGAAAAACCCATCGCTTGCGCGACGTCAGCCGCGAGCGCTTTGCCCGATGTATCTTGCGCGCCTGTCGTTACCTTGACCTTGTAAGTAGTTCCGTACGACAAACCAGGGGCCGGAACGATCGTTGCCGTCTTATTGTCCGGGCTCATCGTGGGCGAAGCCGAGGCAAACCCATAACAAGTCGCGAAATCATCCACAGAAATCTGGATCGAGCCCGTACATGGCCCCGTCGCGGTTTGTCCGACGAGCGTCATAACATTCATCGCACCAGAAAACGTAATGGCGATGTTGCTGGAAACGGACGCGTTGGCCGCCATGTCCGCCGGTACGATCGAGATCACCTGCGGCGGTTGACAAACATTCATCGAGCAAATACCGCTCGCGCAGTCGGCGCCCAGATTGCATTCGACGCACATCGCCGCGCCGTCGCAAACCATACCGTTACCGCACGGAGTACCCACCGACGAAGGCGGGAAGTTTGCCATGCCCATCGTGCAAACCTGATCCGTACACGGATTCCCATCGTCCAGCGGCAGATCCATATTGCTTGCCACTTGATTGATACCGCCCATGCCGTCGCATTGCGCAACCTTGCAATCATTCGCTGTTTGCGCCATGAGCACCGTGTCCGACGCAGTGAACATGTTGAGGCACATCATGTTCGTACATGTCGGCGTGCTGCATTCCGTGGGCATACCGCATTGAATGTTCAGCGTGCAGCCTACACAGTTGCCCATTCCGTCGCACGACGTATTCATAACGCCACACATGGTACCAACCGGCGCATTCGTGATTGACGGCATTCCCATCGAACACGATCCAATCTTGCATTGGCCCGCCGATGAGGGAACGTCGAGATCGTCATTGCCCGTGACCACCATGCCCGCAGCATCACATTGCTCGTTTTGGCAATCGCCCGGCGTCGGATCACTCACCTCTGTTCCCGCTGCAACATCGACGACTCCACATGCGCCAGCATTACATTCCGGATTTTGGCAAGCGCTTCCCATCGGGCAATCCGTGGCTGCAACACATTGCACGCATAAACCCTGACCGTCGCATATCGTCCCGATGCCTTCGGTGCATACCGTACCCGCCGCCGCCGCCAGCGTTTCGCACGTTCCTGCATTGCAATGCGGCAATTCGCATGCCGTTAATGTCGGAGGGCAATCATTATCCAAGAGGCACGGCGTGCCGCCCCCTCCGCCGCCCATTCCCGCCATACCGCCAGTGCCCCCGGTACCGCCAGTGCCCGCTTGTCCAGACGAACTGCTGCTGCTACTGCTACTACTATTGCTCGAGCTCGATTGGCTCGCGCCTCCTCCCGCTCCGCCCGTTTCATCAGGAATTAGGTCACGATCAACGCGGGCTGCGAGTTCGCAACCAACCGCCGTCGATAGGATCGTCAAGGAAATAAAAGCGATTTTTGCCGTACTGCGCATGTTCGTCCTCTTGGACGTCCACAGCTATCATGACGCGCTCGGGGATTGAATGGATTTTATGAAAATTTCCCAACGAGCCGCGCAGGATCGTCAATCATTCCGCCGCTGCCGGCTCCGCCGCTGGCTGCGTCACTGATTTTTCGCTCCCGATGCCCAATTTGGCCTTGGCATTTTCGATCGCCAAATAAAACGCGGGCACCACGACCAGCGACAACAACGTCGAACTGATCACTCCACCAATGACCGAAATGGCCATCGGGGCTCGGAATTCACTTCCGTCTCCAGTTGATGTCGCTGTCGGTAGCATACCGAGCACCATCGCTGCGCTCGTCATCAAAATGGGACGCAATCGCTCGGGACCCGCCTCGAGAATTGCTTGCAACGGCGTTTCTCCATGCTCGCGTACCCGTACAATTGCTCGATCGACCAATAAAATCGCGTTCTTCGTCACCAGCCCCATCA